>CP054838.1:4306832-4632748 GCA_028768545.1 Desulfobacter sp. | reverse complement strand
TGAGGGAATTGAAGTCTTTTTGGACAGCCATGTCCTGTATGCCCCGGGCAAGGCTGCCAATGCCGGCGGTGTGGCTGTTTCCGGCCTTGAAATGTCCCAGAATGCCATGCGGATCAAATGGTCCCGGCAGGAGGTCGAGGCCAAACTCAAGGGGATCATGCAGAGTATCCACGGGGCCTGTATGGCTGCCTCCCAAGAGTACGGCACCCCGGACAACTATGTGAACGGCGCCAATATCGCAGGCTTTGTCAAGGTGGCGGACGCCATGATGGACCAGGGCATCGTATAAATTATTGTCCTTTATGAAAAAAGAACGGGTCTGGTTTTGCAGGCCCGTTTCTTTTTTACAGGTCTTGTGTGAGAATGATTATCATCAGCGGATGTGATACTTATGGGGTGATCGAATATCACATTAAAATTTAGCTTAAATCATTCAAGGATTTATGATATTCGGTTAACCGAGATAGTTGTGTTCGCAGGTTTGGTCGCTGCCCTTTTTTAAAAAAACGGCAGACCAGATATGAAAAAAACAGGTATCAGAATATCGACACGCGGCACTAAAGACCTTGAAAATAACCCAATCGGATCATTTTTTTGCCATGCAAAATATAAAGTGTTTTTTTAAATCATTATCTGTGCTGTTCCTGATGAGTCTTATATTCACAGCCTGTGATTCAGGGCCTAAGGATACAAATTCTCAAACGAATATCGAACCTTTGGTAGAGCAGGCCTTAAAGATGGAAATGGATAAGGCAGCAGAGGTCCCGCCCCAGCCTGACGCCCCATCAGAATTGGAAAAGGCAGTGGGGTATTATTTTAAAGGGAAAAATGCTGAGGCAGCGGTGCCGATTTTCACAAAACTGGCAGAGCAGAACAATCCAGATGCACACTACTATCTTGGCCTGATTTATATTGACAATGAATTACAATACCATGACATTGAACGGGGTATTTCACACCTGTCAGCTGCCGTTCATCTGGGGCATTCCCAGGCCATGCATCACATAGGCGTGATTTATGATAATGGGATCGGAGTTCAGCAGGATGCGCTTATGGCAAACGATTGGTATCGAAAAGCCAAACGCGTCCAAAAACCGGATCAGGCCAAGCCCTCTTTTTACAAACAAAAGGGTAATGGGCTTGAACAAGTTGAATATGACGAAATTTTTCAGGATCTGCTCAACCAGGCAGAGGGCGGCAATGCAGAGGTCCAGTACAGAGTGGCAAGGATCTACGATGAAGGGTGGCTGGTACCTCTCGATTTTACAAAGGCTTTGGAATGGTATGAAAAATCAGCCCGGAACAACTACGAAGAAGCTCAATTTACAATGGGCTATTTTTATTGCCGGGGGATTGGGGTGGAAAAGAATTTTAAATTAGCCAATGACTGGTTGTTAAAATCAAACCGCAGGGTGAGATGCCCGGACTCGTCCGGCATGGATTAGTAAAAAAGGAGGGGGAAATGTTGTCCTGGGGCATTCATGGATTTTCAAGAGGGTAAAAGGAGGGCGTTCAAAATTCTGTGTCAGTTGAATGAAAGCTGATATACTCAGCTAAATAAGGAGAACTGACATGACCGAAGAAAACACCGAATTTGATTTTCAAAAAGCCCTTAAAGGCATCCAGGAAGGTAAACCCTTCACAGGTAAGGGCGGCGTCCTTACATCATTAATCAAAAATCTTGCTGAAGCTGCTCTTGAAGGAGAGTTGGAGTCCCATCTCGGGCAGGAAGTTTCTGCCAACCGCCGTAATGGAAAAAGCAAAAAGACCATTAAATCCCTGGATGGTAAATTTGAGCTGGAAACCCCGCGTGACAAGGCCGGAACCTTCTCTCCACAGATCGTCAAAAAACATCAGACAACGCTCAGCGATGAAATTGAAAGAAAGATAATAGCCCTTTACGGCCTGGGCATGAGTTATAATGATATGGCTTCCCATTTACAGGAAATCTATGGACTTGAGATTTCAAATGCCACTCTGAGCACCATTACCGATAAAATCATCCATACCGTCAAAGAATGGCAGGCCAGGCCGTTGGAAAATGTGTACCCAATCGTATGGCTTGATGCCATACATTATAAAGTACGAGAAAACGGAAAGGTCGGCAGCAAAGCCGTTTACACAATTCTTGGGGTGAATATCGAGGGCCGCAAAGAGATTCTTGGGCTGTACATATCCGAGAATGAGGGTGCGAACTTCTGGCTGCAGGTGTTAACAGACCTTTCAAACCGAGGGGTAAAAGATATCCTGATTGCCTGTGTTGATGGTCTAAAAGGTTTTCCCGAGGCCATTGAGACCATATTCCCGGACACAGAAGTTCAACTCTGCGTAGTCCACCAGATCCGAAATTCATTGAAATACGTTGGTTCCAAAAATAAAAAGGAATTTATGGCAGATCTAAAACGTGTTTATAAAGCGGTCAATAAGGATCTGGCCGAAGAAGAACTGGATATCTTGGAAAATAAATGGAATGACAAATACCCGATTGTGATAAAATCCTGGCGGAACAACTGGGAACGCCTCAGTCATTTCTTTAAATATCCAGAAGAGATTCGACGGATAATATACACCACAAATACCATTGAGGCTGTGCATCGACAGTTTCGAAAACTGACCAAAACAAAGGGATCATTCCCGAACCAGGACAGCCTGTTAAAGCTGCTTTACATGGGGATCCAGAACGCCAGTAAAAAATGGACAATGCCGATTCAAAATTGGTCACTGACAATTTCCCAGTTGGCAATTTTCTTTGAAGGCCGGCTGGATAAAGAGCTGGGAATTTGATAGGGATTTATTTACAGATGGAAAAGATGGTTCCAGGAACTCCACTCCAGCAAAAGTCAACTCCTCCGACGTGGCTGATTGAAGGCCCATTCTCGGACCTGACTTTTACTTCCGCTGGCGCTGAGGCAGATCCGGGAACCGAAACCGTGACACAGAATTCTGAACATTCCCGGTAAAAGATTTAGGCCTGACCTTCAGGTGATTCAATATCCGGGTAAAGGATGATTAGCAATGAACAAACCATTTAAGCGGGTTGGGTTTTTAGGGGTGGTGGTCATTGGGATGAGTCTGTTTCTGGGCACGGTTTTTCCTGATAAAGCCCCCTGGATGATGGATGGTTTTTCCACTCCCATCTTGGCCTTTGAATTTGTCCAGTCCAAAGATGAGGTGATCCGGCTTTTTGGGTTGTCAAATTCAGAATCACAACCGTCCGGGGCACAATCCAATAGATCATCGATGATCTTGGCCATGGATTCTGGAAACGGGCTGGATTATATTTATATGGTGTTGTATGCATCGTTCTTGTTTTTCTTTTCTTTGGTCTGCAGAAAAATTACAGGGCAGGCCCTGTACTATGCCGCCAGTCTCATGGCGGTTGTTATCCTGTTTGCCGATGCCTTTGAAAATATACAATTGTTATCCATTACATCGAAAATGAGCCGCCTGGATTTTGCAAAAGAGTTAACTTTTTTGCATTGGTTCACCTGGATCAAGTGGGGAGGGATCTCCCTTGTTTTTTTGATTCTGGTGCCGTATTTTTTAAAGGGCCGGCTCTATTCAAAATTGATTGCCGCCACAGGCCTTTTGAGTTTTGTTCTGTCCATGCTGGCCTATTTTAACCGGTCTGTTTTGAACGAATTCATGGGCCTGTCTGTCGCACTGATGTTTGTTATGATGATCGGGTATTGTTTTACATATAAAGTTGAAACTTAAATGCACGAAGATTCTTTCAAGGATGTCTCGGCCAGGTGGAATGTGTTTTAGGCCGCGCTTTGATGTGCTTATTGATCATTTTTCATATAAATTTAGGTAAGACCTTTTTTTTTAGCTTTTTGAGTTCTTTGGAAAATGCGTTGACAAAAGAGGTGCTCACTGTTTTTTTATTGAAAATTATATAGAGACCATCTGTTTTTACAGGATTTTTAACGAATGGTATGATTTTGTTCAGGTTTAATCTTTTAACAATATGCACCCCGTTTCCAAATTCCGCCAGGGCAAAGTCTATACGCCCGGCATTCAGCTTTTTAAAATTCATCTCATCATTTGGAACCTCTACATAAACATTGTATTTTTTTGCAAAATTCCAAAATTCCGGGGTATAGCTGTATCCGCGCACTATGCCGACTGTTTTGCCATACAGGTCATCAAACGAGCGGAATTCAATTTTATTGTCTTTATTGCCCCAGATCACCCAAGGGGAGGTGACAATCGGTTCATCAGGGTAAAACGCAAAATCAGCCCTGGCTTTGGTGAAATTAGCGGAAAAAAGTGCGTCGGCCTTTCCTCTTTCAATCATGAGTATGGCCCGTTTCCATGGATAGGGTTTAAAGGTCGCCACATCGGCTCCCATCCGTTTGAAAACGATGCTGACAATTTTTGTGCTGAATCCGCTTAACCGCCCGTTTTCAACAGTCTGATACGGTGGCCATATATCACAGAGAATAGTGAGCTTCTTGGATTCCGCATGCGTAACGAATACCAAGAAAGAGAAAAATATAAAAAAGATGATCCTTTTTGAAATACGCATGGTGGTTTCCTTATCATTCACATCAACACACAAGGTAAACGTAAGTTAGCATCGGACGAAAATTTTATTAACGAATTCATTTTTTATCAAGAAACTTTTACGACGAAAATATAACAGTCTTGAAAATGGATGTAAAGCAGGATTGAAAATTCAGTATGGGCTTGCCTGAACAAAACTTTGATGTTGCAAAATTTCAGCAGAGCCTTGCCAGCCTTGATCAATAAAAAAAAGGCATTGTACAATCCAACACCTTTAAAGATCCTGGATATAAGGAACGATTATCTTAAGCTCATTGGGGCGGATCCTTCGCCAGGAAAAGGATAACAAGGCCTTATCACTCAGCTTGCCGCCAGGCGAAAGGTGTGCGATCCTGATTTTGTCTCCCAGTTCCACCCACAGGGTTTTTGTGGTGTCCAGGTCATAGTCCCTGGAAATTTTCTGTGCAAAATTATGGATATAATTTTTCAAGGAGGTGTTCATCACCCCCTGGGTCTTAATCCCCTTTAAAATTACGGCCGTGGGGAATAGATATTGAATTTTTGTTTGTTCATCCCCAAGGGTTACGATTCTGACCCGGTAGGCCCCGGGCCACCAGGTGACCGGGGGCTCACCGTTTTGGGATTTCCCATCCCATTCATAGATAAAATCATGGAGAATCATGGTCGCTCCTTTGCAAGGCAGCAGGCCCTGGCAAAATCTTCAGGATAGCATCCGCTGATCCATCGAAGCTGGGCTTCGGAAAAGGTGGCAGGGGCATAGGGCAGCCTGGGGATAAATGAATAAACCAGGTGCTGGCCCACATCCGCCTTGTTGAACCGGGCAGAAAACTCCAGGCCGGTCACCATCTGCGCGCCTAATTTTTCCAGGACCTGAATTGCGGTCAGCATGGCAAGGTCCAGGCTGTTTCTTGTTGCGGGATCTGCCGCCAGAATATGGGGACATGTCTTTTTGGTCATGAGCTGAAGCTCCCATTCACTGACTTGGGCCTTGGGGGCAAAAAGAAGAACCTGGTCATCTTCAAAGACAATGAGGGAGGACGGTCCTCCTTTTTTCCCGTCAGTCCGTTGGTTGGTCTGGACAGCCTTAATATAGGCAGGGAAAAAATCCTGGTTGTGTGCCGCTTTGAATTGACAAATAAAATCTGTGACAAGGTCTCCGCAGGAAAAACAGCCATAGGGATTCCCATCCTTGTCCTGGATATGTTCGGGAACCATGGCATTTTGCTGGTGGATCATCTGGTGGGAGGCATGGAGTCTGTGGCCGGACTGGGCAAAGCCGAATCCAAAATTCCACCCCCAAAGGGAGGTATTCAAATTCAGGCTTTTGGTATTTCCGGCTGCTATGGCCCGGCAGATTTCAAGCCGTAGGGCCTCAAGCCCGTCCAGGGTGAATTCTTTTTGATCTAAAGGCAAATCAATGCCCAGCTGTTGGGTTGTCCTGACATAGATTCGCTGGTAATAGAGGTGGCGAAGTCCCCTCATGTCAGCCAGGGTCAGATCCTTTGCCCGGTACCGGATCTTATCATTGGCCATGTTGGAGGCAAAATGACCCCAGGGAATATAGGAGTTGCGCCTTAGGTATTCAAATACATGGGTTTCTGAACCGGCCTCTCCAATGATTTCGCTGCTGCCCTGAATGCCGGGTCTTAACACCATAACCTCTTTGTAGGCATCGGGTAGAAAGGGATTGTTGCCCAAAATTTCATAGAGATCATGATCATGGATGAGGGGCCGGTATCCTTTGGAGGTCTTGTTGAATTCAAGGCCTGTCGGACCTTTGCCCGTTTCTAAAATCAGTGCGCAGGACTTTCTAGCCATGACTGCAAGTTCTTCCGGGTCTGTGGAGGCCTGGGCCAGGGCCAGCAGAAGGGGGCGGGGCAGGATATCCAAGATTTTTGGGAATGACTTTTTTTTGCCTGTTGATGCCTCCAGGTTTTTTAACAGGGAACAGCCTGGCTTGGGTGGCAGGGATACGGCCTCGGGCCTTCCTGCTCGGGGATCGGCCCAGGCCGAGTTGATAAAGGTGGCCCCCCTGAAGGGAAAAGGATTGGCAATCTCATAAATCCGGTCGGTCTTTTCTGCCTCTACTCCTCCTTTAGGGAAGTTGATCTGGTTGTCCACACAATGGCCGTCCGGCAGTTGACCAAGCCCTTGAACAAAGGTGTTTTGCCTTAGGTTGCTCACTTTAAATCCTGGGTCGTGGATCCCCACGATAAATTTTCCTTGAGGGCTGACACAGGTTCGAGGGGTCATGTTTACATCTCCGGCGCCTGGTGCGGGACAAGGCAGAGAAATGAAAATTCCTTGTCCCCCGTGTTTCTGATCTGGTGATCTTCGTTGGGGGGGACATAAACAACGGTTCCCTGGGTGATGTCGGTCCATTTGTCTTTGATAAAGATTTCGCCCTTTCCTTCAAGTACAAATATTTCATGTTCCCAGTCATGGGCGTGCCTGGGAGTGAATCCTTGGGGGCCGATGTCAAATTTTCGCATACAGAAGTTGGATGCGCCGTCTGCCTTGCCGATCAATATTCTGCCGGTGACATTTTTGACCATCTCGTTGTTCATGGTGACAGAGTCAATATCTGAATAGTGGGTTATTTTCAATGGACGTTCTCCTTGCAATTTGTTTGGTGGCCTATAGCTGCCGCGGCAGACAGGAGTTTAAAATACCTATGCCTAAAATAATGAGGGCGGAATCCCGGGATGTCAATGGCTATTCCGACAAAGGACCGGGAAAACTAAAGGAATCCATCTGAAATGGCCCGGAGTGCCGTCGCCAGGGCGGTTGATATATGGTAAATAATCGGCAATGATATATTTTTTGACATCGGATCCTGCCAAACGCCAGGGAGGCGCCATCCCCCTGAAAATTAATTTTTCACTTAGCTATATCCAGGGCTAGGCCAATGAATATGTATATGATACCGTCACAGGAGAAAAAATTAGCCAGCTGGACTGGGATATTAAAGATATCTTCATGGCCAAAGGAATGGTTTCTGCCCGGATGACTCCCCGGATTGTGTTTAACCTGGGGGGGGGGCCGGGACTGCTCACCAGACTCATGCCTTTTGTCTTTTAATCGGATTTATGTTTTAGTTGATCGGGGTGTCTTTTGGTCTTGAATTCCTGGGCAATATCCTAAATAAATTTTTTGAATTGAGTCTGGGTTTTATTAAATTTTGTCAGGTCCTGGTCTGAATCCTTAAGAAATGAAAAATCAGCAAAATCAAACCCCGGTGCCACCTTACACCCAACAAAACTGTAGTTTCCTTTGGTTTCAGCGGCCTGCCAGACGTTTCTCGGCACAAGGGCCATATAGTTCTGGCCCGGTCCCAGGGTCATTGGTTTGACCTGACTGCCGTCGTAGAGGAACAGATTTAAGGGGTCTCCCTGGTAAAAATGCCAGAGTTCATCATGAGCCACCCTGTGGAACCGGCTGACCTGGCCTTGGGTCAGCAGAAAATAAATATGGGTGGCCCAATGGCGTAAACTGCCCGTAACCGGTGACTTTCCACTCAGGTTTGACCGGTAGATCTCTTTGAAATATCCCCCTTCTGGATGGGGCGCAAGCGTGTATTTTTGGATCAGGGCGTTTATGCTCATGGGCTGCATCCAATCTTCCTGGGCGCATTCCCATTTTCCCGGTTTTAAAAAGGCCTGTCTTTTAGAGCAAAAAGAATGATATCCTCTGTTACGCTGAAATGAACATAAATGGATTGTGCTAATGAAGAAAGCTGAAGATTGTAATACTGTTGATGAAGTCCTTGCATGCCTCAAAGAACTGGAAGAAGATCCAAATCGCTTGGTTCGTAACGCTAACGAATTAGAACAGATGGAGCAGGAAATCCTTGAGTATACAAATCGGATAAGCGCCTTTTTTTTAAAAAAAAGATCCAGGCCTCAGTAGATTCCTCTGAACAGGTCGACCAAGAAAAAGAATTGATGTCCAATTGGCCGGGACGGATGAAAAGCGAAGGGCTTGAGACCGTTTGGATTCAGCTTTGTACAGATAGTTCGGTTGATATTCATGTTCGATACTATCGAAGGTCCTGTGACCGCCGAAAAGGAAAAAGATATAAAGGTGCATACGCTGGTTTAATCCTTCTTGGAATCCATGATCGCTGCTCGCCTGCTTTGGCTTCTATGGTGAGTTCTTGGTCAGCCTTATTAAGTTCTTTTGAAGAAGTCCGTCAAGTGCTTTGTGACCGTGGGATGACGTTGGGTATAAAGGTCATCCGTAAACTGACCTATCGGTACGCAGAGCGGGCTCGAGCCGAACAACAAGCGGGCCGAATCCCATTAAATGATGGAGATTTACTTGAAGGGCGGCGAGTCGTTATCAGCACTGATGGTGGCCGCACTCGGCTCAGAGAGAAGAAAAGGGGACCAAAAACCCAAAAGGATAGAACCCGATTTCGTGGGGCATGGCGAGAACCCAAGCTTTTGATCATTTATGTAGTGGACGCCCATGGAAAACAAGAAAAAAGCTTTTCACCATTTATTGATGGCTGTTTCAATGGACCGGATGGTGTATTCCACTTGTTAAAGGGTTATTTGAACTCCCTTCATATTCAGAACTCAGACAAAATACTGTTTGTTGCAGATGGGGCACATTGGATTTGGAATCGAATCCCCGGACTGCTAAAAGCATTGGGTTTGGCTCCTGAGCGTGTGTATGAACTTCTCGATTTCTACCATGCAGTTGAGCATCTGGGTACAGTAGTAGGCTTAAGGAAGACCTGGTCATCCAAGGAACGCAAACGCTGGGTATCGAAGCAGCGAGGTCTTCTGCTGAAGGGAAAGGCGATTGAGGTGGTACAGGCCGTCCAGAAGCTTTGTAGAGGCAGAAACAGTAAGGCTATTAAGACGGAACGGGATTATTTTGTGCGCAATGAACTGAGGCTTAATTTCTCAACTGTAAAAGCGTTGAACTTACCTATTGGCAGCGGTGCTATTGAAAGTTCGATTCGGAGAGTCGTGAATTTACGTCTTAAAGGTCCATGCATCTTTTGGTATCGGGAGAATGCAGAAAAAATGATTATGCTGCGATCATTTTATAAAGCAGGGCGTTGGAACTGCCTGAAGCAGATGGCAAACATGCACAATCCAGTGCCAGCGGTATAACCGGGAAAATGGGAATGCGCCCGTTTCGAAAACTGACCAAAACAAAGGGATCATTCCCGAACCAGGACAGCCTGTTAAAGCTGCTTTACATGGGGATCCAGAACGCCAGTAAAAAAGAGGGCGTTCAAAATTCTGTGTCAGTTGAATGAAAGCTGATATACTCAGCTAAATAAGGAGAACTGACATGACCGAAGAAAACACCGAATTTGATTTTCAAAAAGCCCTTAAAGGCATCCAGGAAGGTAAACCCTTCACAGGTAAGGGCGGCGTCCTTACATCATTAATCAAAAATCTTGCTGAAGCTGCTCTTGAAGGAGAGTTGGAGTCCCATCTCGGGCAGGAAGTTTCTGCCAACCGCCGTAATGGAAAAAGCAAAAAGACCATTAAATCCCTGGATGGTAAATTTGAGCTAAAAACCCCGCGTGACAGGGCCGGAACCTTCTCTCCACAGATCGTCAAAAAACATCAGACAACGCTCAGCGATGAAATTGAAAGAAAGATAATAGCCCTTTACGGCCTGGGCATGAGTTATAATGATATGGCTTCCCATTTACAGGAAATCTATGGACTTGAGATTTCAAATGCCACTCTGAGCACCATTACCGATAAAATCATCCATACCGTCAAAGAATGGCAGGCCAGGCCGTTGGAAAATGTGTACCCAATCGTATGGCTTGATGCCATACATTATAAAGTACGAGAAAACGGAAAGGTCAGCAGCAAAGCCGTTTACACAATTCTTGGGGTGAATATCGAGGGCCGCAAAGAGGTTCTTGGGCTGTACATATCCGAGAATGAGGGTGCGAACTTCTGGCTGCAGGTGTTAACAGACCTTTCAAACCGAGGGGTAAAAGATATCCTGATTGCCTGTGTTGATGGTCTAAAAGGTTTTCCCGAGGCCATTGAGACCATATTCCCGGACACAGAAGTTCAACTCTGCGTAGTCCACCAGATCCGAAATTCATTGAAATACGTTGGTTCCAAAAATAAAAAGGAATTTATGGCAGATCTAAAACGTGTTTATAAAGCGGTCAATAAGGATCTGGCCGAAGAAGAACTGGATATCTTGGAAAATAAATGGAATGACAAATACCCGATTGTGATAAAATCCTGGCGGAACAACTGGGAACGCCTCAGTCATTTCTTTAAATATCCAGAAGAGATTCGACGGATAATATACACCACAAATACCATTGAGGCTGTGCATCGACAGTTTCGAAAACTGACCAAAACAAAGGGATCATTCCCGAACCAGGACAGCCTGTTAAAGCTGCTTTACATGGGGATCCAGAACGCCAGTAAAAAATGGACAATGCCGATTCAAAATTGGTTACTGACAATTTCCCAGTTGGCAATTTTCTTTGAAGGCCGGCTGGATAAAGAGCTGGGAATTTGATAGGGATTTATTTACAGATGGAAAAGATGGTTCCAGGAACTCCACTCCAGCAAAAGTCAACTCCTCCGACGTGGCTGATTGAAGGCCCATTCTCGGACCTGACTTTTACTTCCGCTGGCGCTGAGGCAGATCCGGGAACCGAAACCGTGACACAGAATTCTGAACATTCCCTTTTTAAGTGCAAAATGGGCGCTGTTGGTACCCATAATCGTTCTTGGCGGTATTTATGGCGGTATATCAACACCAACGGAAGCCGCTGCTGTTGCCGTTGTTTACGCATTTGTCATAGAAGGGTTTGTTATTAAATCCCTTGATTGGGTGACGGTCTATGAAATATTAAAAAATTCGGCTGTCATAAGCTCTTCAGTCTTTTTGGTCGTTATCATGGCCACTGCATTGGGTCAGGTGTTTGTTTTACTGGGGTTACCGGATATGATGGTACAAATGTTATTAGGCATCTCTGATAAAACATATGTGCTGCTTCCAATCATTATCCTGTTTTTATTAGTTATGGGAACCTTTATGGATGCACTGGCAAATATTTTAATATTTGCACCCTTATTACTACCCGTGGTCACAAAGATTGGCGTTGATCCGGTTCATTTTGGAATTATTATGATCATTAATATCTCCATGGGGTTTTGTACGCCTCCTGTGGGGGTTAACCTTTTTATCGGAAGTGGGTTAAGCTCAGTGCCAATAGAAAAATTGAGTAAAGCCGTTCTCCCATTTTTATTGTCAATGATCGTGTCATTGCTAATCATTACCTTTTTTCCGGGTTTAAGCCTGTGGTTGTTGAAATAGTTGGAAAAATAATTCAAAGTAATCATGAAATGAAAATAACACCTAGTTCAAATAAAGCCATATTCGGTATCACCGGTCATGCCGGTGCAGGACATGTTCACAGTCATTCTGGGTTTATTCAAGATGACTCTGCTGGTTTTGCTGTAAGTATCAGTTTGATTGAAAAAGCCTATCCTTGTGATCTTACAATTGTAAAAGTCACGATTGACAATGGTACAATAAGCGTATTTACTCAGGATGGAGGGATGGGCAAAGCTGTTTCTAGAAGAGGGGTGACCCCCTATGAGTTTAATCTCATGCAAAATGCCATAGGTTCTGATGCTCGGTTTAGCCAAAGTATTGCCCTTAGAGCGTTTGGACGAATTTATGGACAGGGGGTGCTGGAAGCGCCGGTCTCTTTTCAAACCGCTGTTTGTTTGGCTGTGATCAACACGTTTAAAAAAAAATATCCCAACAATATTCCTGTTTTTAAAGAAGGAATTAGATGTAATGTAGGGGCATGTTTAGGAACAACTCTTGCGATTGACAATATAGATGTTGCTGTAATGGCTGTATTGAATGCAACACGCGGGGGGATAGGGCCAGTAGAAGATCAAGAAGGAAATTTGAATTTCTACTCAAAAGGCCAACTCATGGACACCCTTGGGATAGAAAATATTCCAACGATCGTATTGGAAAGTAAAGCCTATATCCCGTCCATCTCTGATTCGTTAGATACCCCCTCTTTTTTGGTTAGGTATAACAAGGAAATGGACAATCCTGCTGTTGGCAAGGCATTGTCTGATGCAATAAGAAAAGATGGTCTGCCCTTAATTCAATCAGATACAGCCTACCCCAGATATTCCGGAGAAATGAGAGAGATTACAGCCAATTTAGGTCGCAGGATCTGTGATATTGGTCGGCAACTTGAATGTGCAAAAAAATCATCCGACAAGGTTCGGCTGATAGGAGAACTTGCGATTTTGATAAGCCAGGATGCCGGTGGTGTAAGTTATATGACCGAGGAACTTCACGAGATAGTTGCCGGTGGTGGCTTAATACCCGGAACAGCAGCGGTTTTATCAATGGCGGTTGATAAATTGTATATAAAACAGAATGTTATTCCTGAGTTTACAAAAAAAGATTGCTCGAACTATATTAGTATTGTAGTAAATGCAATTAAAATATTATCGGAAAATATCGAAAAGGCAAAGGGCTATCTCAGCAGGAAAAAAGAGTATAATAAAGATTCTATTGAAAAACGGATTTCCTGAAACTACCTTAAATTTATTTCTGATTTTTATCATTAAAAGGGAAGATTATTTGGCTGATTTTAAAAAAACAACCTATTGTGATCAAATTGTCGATTTTATAAAAAGCAAACTATTAAATGGAGAACTCTCACCAGGGGATCCTGTCCGAGAGGTTACAATCGCTTCGGAATTATCCATAAGCCGTGCTCCGGTTCGTGAAGCCATGCAAGTACTGCTAAGGGAGGGGCTTATTCAGGCCCACCCCCAAAAAGTGAAACGAATTACTGCATTGACGTCCAAGCAAATTAAAAACAGCTATTTTACAGGTGGTGTTCTGGAAGCTGCAGCAGTCGCTGTTTCCATAAAACGTTACACTAAAACTGATATTGATAGGCTAAATATGATACTGGGTAAAATGAAAAAAGTTGCAGATAACAACGGTCAAATCTCTGATTTGGTTCCCCTTGATAACGATTTTCATGATATCCTTTTTTCTAAAATAGACAACGATCTCATTGTTGAACTTTGCAGACGTTCATGCCAGGGAATCTCAAAATTTTTGCTTTATAAACACTGGATAAAGCTTTTTTCTACTGAACAAGTTTATCAAAGACATAAAAAAATTATAGAAGCCCTTTCTACCAAAGACCCACATATCATTGAAAGCATTTTAAGAGAGCATTATTTTGAATCTGGTGAAAAAATGTCTAAATATGGTGTTGATATTATGGAAAAATAAATTTGTGGATTGTGAATCCAAAGCTGTCCTCTGTGTTTTTATATCAGTAAATTATTGTTAGGCAAATGCAAATTTATCTGAATATCAATTGGATAAAGTCTTTTAATTGTTTATAGGCTGATCCAGCACTTTGCGGGAGGGCGTTCAAAATTCTGTGTCAGTTGAATGAAAGCTGATATACTCAGCTAAATAAGGAGAACTGACATGACCGAAGAAAACACCGAATTTGATTTTCAAAAAGCCCTTAAAGGCATCCAGGAAGGTAAACCCTTCACAGGTAAGGGCGGCGTCCTTACATCATTAATCAAAAATCTTGCTGAAGCTGCTCTTGAAGGAGAGTTGGAGTCCCATCTCGGGCAGGAAGTTTCTGCCAACCGCCGTAATGGAAAAAGCAAAAAGACCATTAAATCCCTGGATAGTAAATTTGAGCTGGAAACCCCGCGTGACAGGGCCGGAACCTTCTCTCCACAGATCGTCAAAAAACATCAGACAACGCTCAGCGATGAAATTGAAAGAAAGATAATAGCCCTTTACGGCCTGGGCATGAGTTATAATGATATGGCTTCCCATTTACAGGAAATCTATGGACTTGAGATTTCAAATGCCACTCTGAGCACCATTACCGATAAAATCATCCATACCGTCAAAGAATGGCAGGCCAGGCCGTTGGAAAATGTGTACCCAATCGTATGGCTTGATGCCATACATTATAAAGTACGAGAAAACGGAAAGGTCGGCAGCAAAGCCGTTTACACAATTCTTGGGGTGAATATCGAGGGCCGCAAAGAGGTTCTTGGGCTGTACATATCCGAGAATGAGGGTGCGAACTTCTGGCTGCAGGTGTTAACAGACCTTTCAAACCGAGGGGTAAAAGATATCCTGATTGCCTGTGTTGATGGTCTAAAAGGTTTTCCCGAGGCCATTGAGACCATATTCCCGGACACAGAAGTTCAACTCTGCGTAGTCCACCAGATCCGAAATTCATTGAAATACGTTGGTTCCAAAAATAAAAAGGAATTTATGGCAGATCTAAAACGTGTTTATAAAGCGGTCAATAAGGATCTGGCCGAAGAAGAACTGGATATCTTGGAAAATAAATGGAATGACAAATACCCGATTGTGATAAAATCCTGGCGGAACAACTGGGAACGCCTCAGTCATTTCTTTAAATATCCAGAAGAGATTCGACGGATAATATACACCACAAATACCATTGAGGCTGTGCATCGACAGTTTCGAAAACTGACCAAAACAAAGGGATCATTCCCGAACCAGAACAGCCTGTTAAAGCTGCTTTACATGGGGATCCAAAACGCCAGTAAAAAATGGACAATGCCGATTCAAAATTGGTCACTGACAATTTCCCAGTTGGCAATTTTCTTTGAAGGCCGGCTGGATAAAGAGCTGGGAATTTGATAGGGATTTATTTACAGATGGAAAAGATGCTGGTTTGTGGTCAGCCGGTTCCTGAACATGGCCGCCCCTTTGCCCGGGTCTGAGGATAGCTTTTCCATGATCATGGCCACTTCGTTTTTAAATCCGTCAGCCCCGTAATAGCTTAAAAACCCTTTCCAGGCATCTTTAATTCCGGCCTGGGTCTCAAGGGGGGATGAAATGTCTTTTAACCGGTTGAAAAAAATTTGTTTTTCCCGGGTGTCAAGCCCTGAGATGCCCAAATCATGGATCTTATAGGGAATGACCTCAAGGCTGGCTGTGCCTTTGTCACATACCCCGATTTTGACCATATACCCAAGTTTTCGCCAGAAAAAATCGGTGGGCTGGAAAAAGACAAAATTGCCCAGGCTGCAGCAGATGGGTACCCCCTGGTGAATCAGGATGCCCTGGGGAACATGGGGGTGGTGGCCGATGACGGCATCTGCCCCTGCCTCGGCCAATTGTTTAAAGGCTGACATCACATAGGGGGGGGCAAAGGGGATATATTCCAGGCTGCAATGGGCAACAACAATGACAAGATCGGTATTTTGTTTTAAGCGTTTGATTTGGGCCTCTAGGGCCGGGATATCCCAGCCCATGACCCCGGGGCCTTTTCCGGCACCTGTGAGGTCTTCGCCTTCGCTGAAATTGACAATGGCGATGTTAATGCCCTGGGCCGTCAATATCAGAGGCGTTTGGGCCTCTTTCAGGTCCATGCCTGCACCCACATGTTTAATTTTGTTTTGGTCCAAAACATCAAGGGTCTCTTGAAAGGCTGACAGGCCATAATCAAACATATGGTTGTTGGCCAGGGTCACGGCATCAAAGGGGACTGCGCCAAGGCCCAGTACATCTTTTGCCTCTCCTTTGAACACCGCCCCGCTTTTGGTCGCAGGACGGCCAATATCACTCAAGGGGGCTTCAAGATTGGCAAGGCTTAGGTCGGCAGCCTGCAGCATTGGGAGCAGATTTCCGTAAACAGATCGGGGATCCTTTTGGATCAGGGGGCAAAATCCCGAATGGGGGCCCAGTCTCCGGCAATGATGATGCTGGCCTCCGCTTTTTTTCCGGAGGTCCAGGTGCTAAAATCAAAGGAAGACAATTTATTCATTTAATTGGGTTCCTGAATTCAGGTGGGAAAGAGGCATGCGGGCGGTCAGTCCCGCTGTGACCTCATAGTTGATGGTGCCCATGATTTTGGCAATATCCTCTGCCAGAACCGCATTTTTGTCCTGAACGCCCATGATAATAACCTTTTCCCCCACAACGGCACCGGGAATATGGCCTATATCAATAAGGGTAAAGTCCATGCATACCCGGCCGATCACCGGCGCTTTTTGTCCTTGGACCAGCATGTGGCCCCGGTTGGATAAAAGACGGCTGTACCCGTCGGCATAGCCTATGGGGACTGTGGCGATCCGTGTGGGTGAGGGGGTGACATGGGTGGACCCATAGCTGACCCCGAACCCTTTGGGCACAGATTTGATCTGGATGATTCTGGATTCAATGGACATGGCAGGGGCGAGGGATATCCGGGTCTGGTCCACGGCATCCGAGGGCCAGAGCCCGTAAATGGCAATGCCTGGCCTTACCATATCAAAATGGGATTCGGCCAGGTCAATGAGGGCGGCTGAATTGGCTGCATGGATGATCTCAGGCCGGCTGTTTTTTTCAGCCAGCAGGTCTATCAGTCTGGAAAATCCTCGAACCTGGGCCATGGCATGGGTTTTATCCTTTTCATCTGCCCTGGCCAGGTGGGTGTACATCCCTTCCACGGCCAGCCCCTTAATGGCGCCAATGGCGAAAATATCTTCAACCAGGCCCGGGGTTGGAATGTCGAGTCCTGGCTGGCCCTGGATCAACCCGAGCCTGCCCATGCCCGTATCCACCTTGATGTGGATTTTTAAAGGCTTTTTCCCTCGAACAGCCTCTGCGCCCAAAGCCTTTGCCGTGGCAAGGTCGGTTATGGTGGCCCTGATATCATGTTCTGCCAGGTAGGAGACCTGATTGGGCATGATTTCACCAAATAAAAGAATGGGGGCTGTGATCCGGACCTTTCTTAATTCCACGGCTTCTGAAATCCTTGCCACGGCCAGAAAATCCGCCTTGTTTGCCAGGGCGGTTCTGGCCACGGGCACGGCACCGTGGCCGTAAGCATTGGCCTTGACCACGGCCATGAATTTTGTACCCGGTGCGGTCAGGCCTTTTAACGCCCTGATATTTTGTCCCAGAATGCCAAGATCCACCTTTACCCGGGTCAGGGATTCAAGACAAGAGGAGGTCTCCTTCATCAGGCCGCAACCTCTCCAATCCCGTATTCCTTTGTGTACGCTGCCCAGGTGCTGAGCAGGGCCTTTGTTTTTTCTCCGGGTTTGCCGTTGCCGATCATGAGTTCATCCACCTGGATCACCGGAACGATTTCTTTGTTGGAGGCTGTAATAAAGATTTCGTCCATCTGGTCAAGTTCCTCTGCATTGATATGGCGCAGCTGAATCTCATGGGTCTCTTTGAGCAGTTCCAGCACTTTTTTACGGGTCACACCGGGCAGGATGGTATCGGGCGGGGTGATCAGGGTGTTTCCCTTGAAACAGAAAAAGTTGGTGGTGGTGCCTTCCAGCAGCCTGCCCTGGCTGTCCTTGTAAATGGCTTCAACCCCTCCCTGGGCATGGGCTTTTTGCTGGGCAAAGACGGCTGACAGGTAATTGGTGGATTTTGAGGCCGGGATAAACCGCTCCATATCCACGGTGATGACCTTGGTTCCCTTGGTATACCACCAGTCGGGCAGTTCCAGTTTAGGGGTGACCATGACCATGAGGATGCCGTTGCCCTGGGGGGTTACCCCGTCTGGGCTGATGCCGCCGGAATAAACGATCCTGATGTTGGACTCTGTATGGTGGGAATTTTTTTCCAGGGTCTTTAAAACAATATCACAGATTTCTTTGTTGGAGTGGGTCAGACTCAGCCCGATCTCTCTGGCTGAATTTTCAAGCCGGGCCACATGGGTTTCAAGGCAGAAGGGACGCCTGTTGTACGTGATCAAAAAATCAAAGACGCCAAATCCTCTTAATACGGTGATATCCTTGGCCGGAATCACGGCCTGGTCCTCTGGTACAAATTCTCCGTCAATATAATAGATATCCATTGTTTTCCTTTCCACATTTTTTATTGAAGCATAATTTTAAGAACGGCTTTTCTGATAAAAAGATATCTGAATATTTGGCCCGGAGTCAAGAAAAAATTCTTATTAATGCATAAAAACCAGGATTTTATGCATATAATATGCAATTATGCGGAAAAAATATGCTTTTTAGTGAATTGGTCTGTCATTGATTTTCAAGGTGCAACATCAAATGGTAGATGACCAAGACCCCAGGGCTGAAATGATAGTGGGGAAGTGCCGGACCCTGATACGGCTGAGAGACGGGCCCTGGCTGATTTGACCCTCAGCCGGTGCCGCCCTGGGGTGATTTTCAGGCGGTTGCCCGATTACCGGGCCGGGGGGGTAAAGGTTCGCCGGGCAAGTTCCCCGTCGAGCATGAGCAGCCCATGGCCTTGTCCCTTGACCAGTTTGAGTTTGTTTAAAATGGTTTCCATGGAGGCCTCTTCTTCAACCTGCTCTTCAACAAACCAGTTTAAAAAATGCCTTGTGGCATGGTCGTTTTCTGAAATGGCAAGATCCATGAGCGTGTTGATAAGCCCGGATACCAGTTTTTCGTGGTCATAGGCCAGTTGGAAGACCTCCAAAGGGGACTTGAACTCGGTCTTCGGGGCTTCGATGGCCCCCAGGGTCACCTGTCCGCCTTTTTCATTGAGAAAACGGTACATTTTCATGGCATGGAACCTTTCCTCTTCCACCTGGACTAAAAAAAAGTTTTCAAAACCGCTCAGCCCGGTTGAATTAAAATAAGATGCCATGGACAAATAATAATACTCTGAAAAGAGTTCACGGTTGATCTGATAGTTGATGGCTTTTTCAAGTTTTTCAGATATCATGGGACCTCCTTTGAATAAATTTGATACAGAGTGTATCCTTATTTTTGCTCCGGTTCAACGCAGGAAAGCATTTTTACGCTTTATTTTTTGATGAGAACCGCTTCAATGCAGCGGATGGCGTTTTTTGAAAAATTGGTTTCCATGTTTGGACCGAAAAGGGCGGCATTTTGCCCAAAGACCAGGCCGGGATTCAAGGGGCCTTGTCCTTTTTCTCTTTTAACGGCATTGACCTTTTTCCACCAGGCTGCACTCTGGGAGGTGAGGTCTTTAAAAAAATTTAATACAAAACCCGTGTTTTCCAGCTGGGACAAGAGATTTTCCCAGTCCGGCACAAATGAGATGGATGGATCCGAAGCCCAGGGGACCGGCATCAGGGGGGCAGGCCCTTGGCCCTGGGTGATTTCGTGGAGAATGAGTTTGCCTCCGGGTTTAACAACCCTGAAAAATTCAGCCAGGGCCTTTGGCTTGTCTTCAAGGTTCATGAGGATATGCTGGCATAAAATGGCGTCAAAATGATTGGTTTCAAAGGGCAGATCCAAAACAGACCCCTGGAAAAAGCAAATGTCGCAGGTCTGGTCCAGGCCGCACCATTGGGTGAGTGTTTCAGCGGTGTTTACAAAGTCCTGGCAAAGATCGATCCCCACCATCTTCAGGTTGAATTTTTCAGCCAGGAGCCTGGAAGATCCCCCCAGGCCGCAGCCGGCATCAAGAACAGATGCATCTTTGGCAAGTCCGGCCAGTTTGCCCATGGCAAGGGTGGCCGGGGCCCCGCCCGTATGAAGCTGGTCCACAGGGCCAAGATCCCGGAGGGTCAGATCCTTTGGGGATTTGCCCATAATGTTCATGCCTGCCCGGATTTTTTGGATCAGGTCCGGGCAGGCATAATGGGTTTTAACAGAATCGGTCATCAGGATTTGAGCGCCTCAAGATCGCCGAAAAAATCCAGGGATTCAGGATTTTTCAGGGCATCTTTATTTTTGACCTCTTTGCCCACAATCATGTGACGGACCGCAAGTTCCACCTTTTTCATGTTCAGGGTGTAGGGGATATCCGGGGTTTCAATGATTTTGGCCGGCACATGCCTGGGCGATGCATGGGTGCGGATATCGGCACGGATCCGTTTTTCAAGTTCAGGCGTCAGGGTGATGCCCGGGGCCAGCTTGGCAAAAAGGATGACCCTGACATCGTTGTTCCAGGGCTGGCCCACCACCACGGAATCATCGATTTCCGGCATGGCGTCCAGGCGGCGGTAGATTTCAGCCGTGCCGATACGGACGCCCCCCGGGTTCAAGGTGGCATCGGACCGGCCGAACATGATCATTCCGCCCCTGGAGGTAACTTTGACAAAATCTCCATGGGTCCAGATATTTGGATAATGGTCAAAATAGGCAGAATGGTATTTGCTTCCGTCCTTGTCTCCCCAGAAATAGATGGGCATGGAGGGAAAAGGCGCCGTACAGACCAGTTCTGCCTGCTCATCCACCACAGGGTTTCCGTCCGGATCATAGGCAAAGACCTTCATGCCAAGGCCCCGGCACTGCAGCTCTCCCACATATACCCCGCCCATGGGGTTGCCCAGGGCAAAACAGCCGTTCAGGTCCGACCCTCCTGAAATGGAGGCCAGCTGGATATCTTTTTTAATACACTCATAGACAAAGTGAAAATTTTCATCTGACAGGGGAGAGCCTGTGGATAGAACGGATTTGAGTGGACTTAAGTCAAATTGTTCCCCGGGTTTTACCCCGGCGTTTTTAAGGGCTTCAATATATCCTGCAGAGGTGCCGAAGACCGTGACTTTTTCATCCTGGGCCATCTGCCAGAGGGCGTCAGGGCCGGGATGAAAGGGGTTGCCGTCAAAGAGTACCAGGGTGGTGCCTGTGCTCAATGCGCAGGTCAGCCAGTTCCACATCATCCATCCGCAGGTGGTAAAATAAAAGATCGTATCCTTCGGGCCCAGGTCGGTGTGCAGGACCAGTTCTTTTTTCTGGTGGAGCAGGACCCCGCCCACGCTTTGGACCATGCATTTGGGAAGGCCTGTGGTGCCCGAAGAGTACATAATGTAAAGCGGATCGTCAAAATTCATCTGAGCAAATTCGATCTCTTTGGCGTCAGGAGCCTCGAAATCTTTGAAATGAACCGAGTTGGGCAGAGACGAGATATCCGGAACCTCACTCACATAGGGAATGACAACGATTTTTTCAATGGAGGGAATCTCTTTTACAATGCCTGCGATTCTTTCTATGGAGTCCAGGGGCTTGCCCTTGAAAAAATACCCATCTGCCGTGAACAAGACCTTGGGCCTGGTCTGGCCGAACCGGTCCAGCACCCCCTTGATCCCGAAGTCCGGGGAGCAGGAGGACCAGACAGCGCCCAGGCTGGTTGCCGCCAGCATGGCCACAATGGATTCAGGCATGTTGGGGACAAACCCCACCACCCGGTCGCCTGCAACAATTCCTGCGGTTTTAAGGGCTGCGGCCGTCTGGGCCACCTCGTTGTAGAGCTGGTCGTAGGTCAGACTGCGCCTGATTTTGTCCTCTCCCCGGAAAATCAGCGCCGGTCTGTCGTTTCTGAATCTGAGCAGATTTTCGGCAAAGTTGAGTTTGGCTCCGGGAAAAAATTTTGCCCCGGGCATCTTGTCCTTGTCCCGGATTACCTGTTCATAGGGCTGGGAATGCTCGATATCCAGGAACTCCCAGGCCAGACCCCAGAAATCTTCAAGGTTTTCAACCGACCACTCCCAAAGCCCGGGATAGTCCGTAAAGGTTTTGTCAAACGTCTGGTTGACTTTGGACATGAACTCGTACATTCGGGTCTGCTTGATTCTCTGTTCGCTTGGCTGCCACAACAGACTAGGCATAAGGTTTCTCCTTATTCGTAAAGAACCGCAAGAATAGTCGCTTTCGGGGTTTTTGCCGTGAGATAATGGGGGGTGGTGGACAAATAATAGGCACTGTCTCCGGGCGCAAGATCATAGGAATCCTTGGCAATGGTGAGATTGGCTGTCCCCTCCAGCACATAGATGAATTCCTCTCCGTTGTGCACGGATATTTCGCTTTCCTCTGTATTCTCCAATTGAACGATCAGAGCTTCCATATGCCGGCCCTGGACTTCAGGGGCAAGGCTCATATAGGAGTATACATTTTTTTTCCCGGTCTTGGAGGCGGATCTTGCCACCTGTTTGCGCTGGTTTTTCCGGGTGATGGAGTAGAGTTTGGTGCCCATGCCCAGCTGGGGTTTTTCCCTGCCCGCTTCAATGGCTTCCAGCTTTTCAACCTTGAACCCTGTGAGGCTGGACAGATCGGCAAGGGATATGCCCCGCTCTTTTCTGAGCTGCCGTATCCGTGTCCCCACCTCATCCACATCACCGGCCTTGCCATCGCTGATATGGCCGGTGAGATCTTCAAAATAATCCACGTTGATATGGGGAATTTTGTCTTCTTTTTCCATGGCATCTCCTTTGATCGAATGATTGACAATCCCTTGTTCAGGGGCTGCTAATACCAGGTCCGGGGCTAACCCCTGGGGGGTGCCCTATGAACTGGGCAGGATCTGGTCCGGTGTCTCCCCCAGTTTTTCTTTGAGTTTGGCAAGGCCGGGACGGGCATATTCCATGTGGCCCTCTTTCAGGGTCCGGCCGTTGATGACGGCTTCACTTCTAAGCCGGGTGCCCACGGTTTTTTCCAACTGTTTGCCCAGCCAGAGAATTCTGTCCACATCATACCCATGTTCTATACCCATTTCATCAATTTGCACAAGGGTATCTTCCAAACAGACCAGGCCCACATAGCGCTCGTCATCGTAATAATAGTCACCGGTTCCCTTGATGGGCCGGTCATCCAGGAAATTGGCCGGCTGTCCCCCAAGGCCGCCCAAAGTGGCTTCAAAATGGGTGATTCCGGCCTGGAGTGCTGCCAGCACCGAGGCTGCGGCCACCCGCTTGGTCTCATGGAAATGGGCAATGTGAAGGCGGGTGTCCGGGATTTCATCCAGGATCATGGAAAAGTATCTGTATACGTCGGCTGCTGAAGCGGACCCGTCATGGTCGGCATGCTCAATGTCCGAAGCACCGATATCCAGCCAGTGCTTGGTAAACTCAACCGCATCTTTCATATCTGTTGCCCCGCCGATGGGGGAGCCCCAGATGGTGGAAACCGTGCCGCACATTTTAATGCCCGCAGCCGAACATTTTTGGATACACCGCTCAGCCTCGGCCCAATAGTTGGGCAGGCTGGTGCCCGAGTTGGCAAAATGGTGCTGCTCTTCAGTGGAGACCATCATCAGCACCCGGTCCGGGCCAATACCTTTTTGGCTCAGGGCAATGGCCCGGTCCACGGACGCCTCCCGGATGGTGATGGCCGTGAGCACCACATCTTTCATGTCAATGCCCTTTTTGGCTGCCCTGGACACAAAATGGTCCGAGCGCAAATGGGTTAACAATTCCTCTGCATCTGAAAACTGGGGCATGAGCCTTGGGTTGCCCAGGTTGGTGACCTCGATGTTGCGGCAGCCGGCAAAGATCAATTCTTCAAGATAGGTGATTTTTGCCTGGGTGGAGATGAATTTTTCCAGGTGCTGGAATCCGTCTCTTACCGTGATATCGCCGATGGTGACTTTTTTGGGCATTCTGGGAAAAATTTTCCAATAATCATATTCTGTCATGCTCTCTCCTTTATCTTTTAAAGATCTGGTATGGCAAAATGTTGGTTTGCAAATCCTTTGATTGGTTTTCCCTTTTTAAAATCTGAAATTACCGAATGTCGCATCGCCAATGGGTTTGAGAAGGCTGACCTCAAAGGCCATGGACAGCCAGTCCCGGATTTCATTGAACTTTAATACCCGGTCATTGAGAAGTCTTGATCCGCAGAAAAAGGGATGGGCTTCCCCGTCATACTTGTCGATCATCTTGTTCTGGAATGTTTCAACTTCCTCTTCTGTCATGGGAATGCCGCTGCGTTTGCGTTTGGCCTGTTCAATGGAGAGCAGGACCCCGCCCGCGCTTTTACCGCTCATGACCCCTGTTCTTGCCCTCATGGTGGAAAAGAGAAAATGGGGCCGATAGGCCCTGCCGCACATCCCGTAATTGGCTGCCCCGTTGTCAGGTCCTATGACCAGCTGGATTCTGGGGACCTGGGCGCAGGAGACCGCCCTGACCATGTCTGCCCCGTACTTGCCGATACCGGCATGTTCGGAGTCCGAGCCCACCATATAGCCGGGCGCTCCCTGGATAAAGAGCAGGGGGATTTTTTCATAGGCGCATCTGACCACCCATTCGGTCACCTTTTTGGCGGCCTCGTGAAAGATGATGCCGGCCCCGTTGGAACAGACCACACCCACGGGCAGGCCTTTGATGCGGATTTTTCCGGTCAGGATATTGGAGCCCCTGCCCGGGGCAAAATTTTTCTTGGCCTCGATAAAATAAGAGCCGTCAGCAATGGCCGAGATCACCTCATACCCGTTAAGTCCCTGGTGGGGGGAGGCGGGCAGAACATCGTAAAGACAGTCTTTGGCAACCGCAGGCTCCTGTTCCTGGTACCGGTGAAGGTGGGTCGTCTGGGGCCGGGTTAAAGAGAGAAGCTCCCTGACCCGGGTGATGGCATCGGCCTGGTCGCTGCAGATATGATCGGCCCCGCCTGAAATTCCGGTGTGAACCTTGGCCCCGCCTAAGTCTTCGGCTGAGATATCCTCGCCCGTGGCCATTTTGACCAGGGGAGGCCCGCCCAGAAAAGAAAAGGACTGCTGGTCAATCATGATGGATTCGCAGGCCATGAATACGATATAGGCCCCGCCCGCGGTATTGCCCCCGGTGGACAGGGTGACCTGGCGAAGTCCCTTGGCGCTCATCCTTGCCATGTTGTAGAAGATGGACCCAAAGTGCTGGTCATTGGGAAACACCTCAGCCTGCATGGGCAGAAACACCCCGCCGGAGTCGGCAATATACACGCAGTTGAGCCCGCAGTTTTCCGCAATGGCCTGGGCCCGCATATGTTTTTTCAAGGTAATGGGAAAATAGGTCCCGGCCTTGACCCTGGCGTCATTGGCCATGATCATGGTCCAGTTGCCGTGGATTCTGCCGATGCCCGTGACAATGCCGGCACAGGGCACATCATCCACCCCGGGATATCCCATGCCAAACCCTGCCAGCAAAGAGAGTTCATAAAATTGGGTCTCAGGATCTATGAGATCCGTGATCAGCTCTCGTACCGGCCGTTTATTTCGTTTGGCCAGGGTGTCAAGGGCCTTTTGCCCCCCCGGCCAGATAGCTTCCTGCTGGCGGGCGGTCAGGGTCTCTTCTTCCTTGAGCCAGAATGATCGGGTATCGGTCATGGGCTTATTTTCCTTTGTATACAGGTTTACGTTTTTCCCTGAACGCTGTAAGTCCTTCTGTCCGGTCTTCAGTGGGAATGGTCACCCGATAGGCATTGGATTCTATGGCAAGGCCTGTGGCAAGATCGGTTTCAATGCCCTTGTCAATGGCATATTTGGCCATCTCCACGGCAATGGGGCCAGTCTCGGCAATCATGTCGGCCATGGCAAGGCAGGTATCCATGAGCTTGTCCTCCAAGGCCACCTGGTTGACCAGCCCGATATCCAGAGCCTCTTGGGCATTGACCCGCCGCCCTGTGAATATCAGCTCCTTGGCCTTGGCCACCCCTACAATCCTCGGCAGCCGCTGGGTGCCCCCGCCCCCCGGGATAATGGCCAGCCGGGTCTCGGTCAGCCCCATGGAGGCGGTTTCAGAGGCAATCCTGATATCCGAGGCCAGGGCCACTTCCATGCCGCCGCCCAGGGCAATTCCGTTGACTCCAGCGATCACGGGCAAAGGCAGGTTCTGGATGGAGGTGAGCAGGTTGCGGATGGTGAGGATGAATCGTTTCACCTCATCCGGGGGCAGGGTGGCCCTTTCCTTGAGGTCTGCACCTGCGCAGAAGGCGCGGTCCCCGGCCCCTGTGATGATAACGCACCTGATATCGGTTCTGTACTGGAGCGCCTCAATCTGGTCTTTGAGTGCATACAAAAGATCAAAGTTCAGGCAGTTCATTACCCGGGGCCGGTTCAGGGTCAGAATCGCGGCCTTGTTTTTTTCTTCTACAATTAAAAGGTCGTTCTGGGTCATTTATATTTTCCTTTAGCATTTTGGATCAGCATCCCGGACTAGCATCCTATATATCTTGAGATCACCAGACGCTGGACTTCAGAGGTGCCTTCTCCGATTTCCAGCAGCTTTTGATCCCGGTAAAATCGTTCTACATTGTACTCTTTCATCAAACCGTATCCCCCGTGGATCTGGACGGCATGGTCTGCGGTCCGGCCCATGACCTCGGAGCAGTAAAGCTTGCCCATGGCCGCCTCTTTTTCAAAGGGCCTGTGGTTGGATTTCAGCCAACAGGCCTTATACAGCAGATTCCTGGCACATTCAATCTCCATGGCGCAGTCGGCCAGCTTAAATGCCACGGCCTGGAATTTGGATATGGGCTGGTTAAATTGCTCTCTTTCCCTTGCATATTTAAGTGCCAGGTCATAGGCCCCCTGGGCGCCACCAAGGCCCATGGCCCCGATGGAAAGTCTTCCCCCGTCCAGGGTCGAGAGCATCTGGTGGAATCCGTCCCCCTTGTTGCCCAGGATATTTTTTTTGGGCACCCGGACATCGTCAAAGTAGAGTTCTGCCGTGTTGGAGGCCCGCCACATCATTTTTTTATGCATGGGCACCGCTTTGAATCCCGGAGTGCCGGCCTCGACCAGGATGCAGGAATATTCAGGTTTCCCGTTTTCCCTTTCCCCTGTGATGGCCTGAACCGTGACCCCCATGGTCATGTCGCAGGCGGCATTGGTGATAAATATCTTGGACCCGTTGATCACCCATTCATCCCCGTCTAAAATAGCGGTGGTCTTTGACCCGCCCGCATCTGATCCTGCCGTGGGTTCGGTGAGCCCAAACCCCCACAATCCTTCACCGGCACAGAGTTTGGGCAGATATTTTTGTTTTTGTTCTTCCGTCCCAAAATAGTAAATCGGCCCGATGCCCAGGGAATTTCCCGCAGCAATGGTGGCGGCTTGTGAGCCGTCTATCCTGGCGATTTCCTCAACGGAAATAATATAGGATATATAATCCATTGCCTGGCCTTCATAGTCTTCGGAAACAAACATGCCGAACAAGCCTAAGTCCCCCATCTTCCGGGTCAGGTCTTGAGAAAATTCCTCTTTTTCATCAAGCTCTCCTGCAATGGGGGCAATTTCCTTTAGAGCAAAGGTTCTGACTTCTTTACGGATCATTTCCTGTTCTTTGGTAAGGTCAAAATCCACCCTGTCCTCCTTGTTTAGGTTAAGGGTTAAGTCTCTTGTGCAATGCAGATTCAGCTATTCATGCTCGGAAGATACAAAAACTGATCGAGCGCTCAGTCTATTTTTTAAGAGTCTATATTTAAAGGAATTAATTTGTCAAACACTTTTTATTTTCCTCTGAAAAATATGAAAATCCAGAGTGGAAATTTAAAGGCAAGAAGGGTTGAGTCAAACCGGGCAGATTGTTTTTATCCATGATCATCACGTTTTGTGCGGGCATGATATCTGAGTCGACTTTTTCCCCCTTGCTTGCTAATCATCGCCTGCACATTTTTTCAAGATTTCATCTGGTATCATTGATAAATTGATCATCCCATGGCCGTTTTTATGGGGATAATTATTTTTAAGTCCAAAGAATTCAAATCTATCCGGTATTACCCTTTTCCTGGTACTTGGTTTAAAAAAGGTCTGTGCCCTAACCCGGCGGGGCACGGTTGGGTACTTCACCTAAAGCATTCCCGGTCGTCCTGACCGGAAATGCAGCGGACGCTCTGATGATTTGCGGTCCTGCAATCATTATAGAGCTCACGCCGGTTCAGCATCCCACCCGCCTGCTCCCCTGGTAAACGTTCATGGCTGTAAATTCTCCAAAAAAAAATTTAGGACTTCAGACAAAACAAGGGGGGTGAGAAACGGCAATCAGCGGATTTATATTTTGATCAATCGTTTTTGTAAACCCGGGTCTCCAGGCTGTGGCGGGGAGGGCTTGCCAGCGGCGTGAGTACAGCCGGATGTCAGGATGACAAATCCGGTTGTACGCCCGCTCTGCAGCGGATCAGGACGATCCGCGGAAGTTTAGCTGGAAGTCCTCTTCGTTACGGTCGGGTTCAGGGGATTTTTTTTCAAATCTTTTTTGAAAACATTGGCAGGAATCAGCTATATCTCGAAAATTTTTTATTTGCCCAAAATCAGCTTTATCCGGTATTAAATGTACTATTCATAAGAAAGGCCCAGCCCCAATATCTTGTGGCTGAGAAAATCTTAAAAAAAGCGTTCAATCATAGACAGATTGTGGGGTTCTTGATTCCTACTATTTTTTTCCATTTTTCATCCAGAATGATCATGAATTCAAATGATATCTTTGACAATTCAATCCTTCAGAATTTCGTGTATCGGATATTATACTTAAAGATTGCCGACTAATATTTTAAAAATTAACATAATAAATATGGTTTTAACTTCATAAATTCTTCCTCTTTTGAAAAGTAATGGAGATAGCCATCGTCATCAACTATGAAGTATTCACCATGAGTGTTATCTTCTATTTCATCGTATCGAATACCTCCATTGGTTTCAGAAGGTTTAAGCACTTTAATAGAGTTACTTCCGTCCGAAAACTTACGTTCTAAAAGGAAACTACCATTCTCTTTAAAGAGAATTAATCCGTGATTGGAGAACGGTGATGGGTCGAGCCATCTGCCAACTATATTCCGTGTATCCGCTTTAAAACTTTTAATTAATTCTATTTCCTGTTCGAGACTAAACCCTAAGATTTGTATTTTAAAATCACCTAACTCACAGTGGGTTGTTGCCCAAGTTTCAGCCCCGTTCATGTCTTCAGGGAGAAAATATGACATAAACACCTTATCAGCTCTCCTGAATAACTTTTTTTTCAAATCCGAGCCTATTTTCTGAAGTTGCTTCTCTGTAATTTTTTCCTGTAATTGTATCTCGATAGTTCCTTTTTTCGTATACTGATTATAAGATTTATGAAGAATTGAGTAGTTAATCATTCCTGTTTTTTCAGGAAGTTGAAATAGGTATGATTGATTTTTTCTATATTTATCTTTTATTGGGCGAGCTTTAAATTGGTAGGATTTATCTTTTAAAAATATTTGATAATATTTTATTCCTCTCCCTTTGAGTAAATCCATAATTTTTTCTTTATGCTCATCGGGCATTCTATAACCGAAATAAATAGCAGTTACTGCTGAATAATCGTAATCATTTTCACCAATAATATCTGTTATTATTCTATACTCTTCTTCGTGTTCCCAAAGTTTAGACTTAGTTCCAAATAGCTTCTGAAAAATATTTCTTATTTCCATTTTTGAAATATCAGAAAGTGTTATGGACGGAGGTTCATTTTGATAGGTTACTGGAAAATGATGAACTTTTTGATAGATGTTTTTTCTGATCAACAAATCCAGATCATATTGAATGCAAAATCCTTTATGAGAATCGGCATAATAGGCCCAAAGTAACTCATGATCATAGGAAGTTGATAAAGAGTAAATCCCTACCGATGATCGTTTATTTATAATTTTATCAAGCGCTAAATAGAGATGTTCTGCCGAGATATTTTTAAAAGGTGGAAGATTTAAGAAAGCATCAATTTGATGTTTTAAAGTTTCAGACGAAACAAGGGTTTCACAAGGGTCGTTTAAATTTTGGTAATTTGGAGCCCAAAAATAGTTTTTGCATAGAGCCTCAAGGTCTCTCTCAAAGACATCTTTACCTCTACCTCGATATTTATAGCCAATATCATGATTCATCTCGTCTTAGTCTCCAATGTGGGTAGCAGGATACCTTCTTGCTATCAGATAATTTAAAAGTCGGCAAACAGAATTGGTGGCAATAAACGGACTCTTTTTCTCCTGCCCCGTACTCCCGACATATGGTATGCGGCCATGTTCCGGGGTTGTGGGCCAAAATCAAAATTATGCCCTGTTAAATTTCCTTTTTAGAATTAATCAGAATCAAGCATACTTGCATAATTCTGGCTTCAATTTATATGGAAAAACGGTTTTGATTTGTATTGATATCTTAGCGTTTTTTGTTGGGGATTTTATGAGAATAAAATTTCCCCAAACCAGGATTCAAACGCCCGGACTCGGATTAAACCTCCGGATGAATCTTTCCTGAGCACCCTTTTTTTATGATTGTTGGGAATTTCATTCATCAAAGAAAAAAATCAACCGGATACTAAAAAAAGAGCGGTTGATTGACGTTCTGACCCATTCTTCCGATTTTATCCACCGCATTAGCATTTATCGGGTACACAAAAATCCAGGCAATCATGATAGGAAAAATTAATCCAAGTCAATGCAGATATTTGCAGTTGCAGTAAAATGAAATTAAACAAGCAAAATTTCATTTTACTGCACGGCAGTCATCGGTTCGCCCCAAGGGTGACGACCCTTGGGATTGGTTTGGCAAGAGATTATAACTTGCTGTATTTAAAATTATTTGTGATCCAGCCTCCTCAAATTGTCAGTTTCTGACCTTCAGGTTAAATATCAACCACAGTGACGGCCAGGGGGGTGGAGGCCAGCATTTCACCGCCGGACGGGGTGACCTGGACAGGGCACTCCAAGCGCAGACCGCCCACCCCTGGAACGGTGATGGACAAAAATCCCACCTCCACCACATTTTCTTCCAGAACAATGCCGGTAAACTCCTCGCTGTTTCCAATGGGCGGATACCATTCATAGCCGTGGACCCCGAGGCCATGGCCAAAGAAGGGAACCGCATATTGAACATAGCCGGTCCGGGTCAGGTCCTCATTTACCCTGTGCCAGACATCCCCCACGGTGTTGCCGGCTTTGAGGTTTGCAACTAGGGTTTCTGCCGTACTAAGGTAGGCATCGGCCAGTTTCTGCTGCTCCCGGCTGGGCTTGCCCAGAATAAAATTATGGGAAAGATCAGACATAAAGGTGTGAATCAGGGGATGAAAATCCACAATGACATTGTCACCGGCCTGGATAATCTTGTCCGTGGGCTGGGTGGTGCCGCACATGGGATAGGCGGTTCTGTATCCTGAGGCGGCTTCACTGGACCCGGTGACGGCCCAGTGGTATTCGCTTCCCAGGTGGCGCAATTCCATCTCTCCGATCCCCACGGCCTGGGCTTCGGTCATGCCCACACTCAAGGATTCTCCCACCAGGGCAACGGCAGAATCTGCCAGGGCTGTGGCCTGTTTCATCACCATGATTTCCTGGGGATCCTTGATATATCCGGCCTGGTCAACCACGGCATTTGCATTGACAAAGGTGGCATGGGGAAGGTTTTCCTTGAGCAGATCATATTCTGTGGCCGCTAGATATCCGGTATTGCCCCGGGGAGAGTGGCCCAGTTCCACCCCGATTTTACCTTTGTCCCAGCCCTTTGACTTGATTTGAAGAACCGCCATGTCCAGCATGTCCATTCCGGGCAGGGGGGTATAGGCCGTGACCTGTTCCAGCCAGGATTCAGCCCGCACCCGTTCATGGTCAATGAGAAAATTGATCAGCTCCACATGACCGTCCCTGGATACCAAAGCCGCGGCCCTCCAGGGGATAAAGGCCCCGGAAACAAAGGTCACGCTCACCATGCGGGTACCGATCAAAACATCAATATCCATCTCTTCCATTTTTTTTTGCATCCGCTGGATCCGGCTGGGGTAGTTGATGGTAAAATTCATTGGCAGGTCTCCTTTTTTAAAAAAAAGTCTTAGGGGTATCAGTCCCGGTTAACAATCCGTTTAAAATCAGTTCAATTCCCTGTTCATACATGAGTGAGGATGAACGGCCCTCCGATTTTACATAGGTTTTGATGATGAACATCACATAGATGGAATATAGGAATTCCGCAGTGGAATTTATATCAATTTTTCGGAATACACCCTGGTCCACGCCCTTGTGCAGCAATGCCTTGATCATATCCAACGAGGTGTTGTCTATCCCGGGAAACCGGACTTTTCTGGGGGAGAGGGGGAAAATGGAAGGGTCATTCATGAGTATTTTGCGCATGTTCTGATCCTGGGACAGGTATTGGTAGCTTTTTTGGCAGAGACAGATAAATTTTTCTTTGATATCATCGGTTTTTTCCACACTTGCCCTGACCTTGGTCTGCCATTGCATAATTCCGTAGGCAACACTTCGTTCGTACAGGTCCCGCTTGTCTTTTACATAGCGGTACAGGGTGCCGGAAACCATATCCAGTTCAGAGGAAACATCCTTTAGCCGTGTCCGTTTATACCCGTATCGGGCAAATACCGGTATGGCTGCAGAATATATTTGTTCAAGGGTAAATTTTTTAGACATGACCCGCCTTTCGTGAAAAAATGAAAAATTCAATCATTTATTCATTTTTACAAATCGTCCGGGCCAAAGTCAAGGGCTTTTGGCTGTATCCCCCAATATGCAGCAAATTAATAATTTGCTCACCAAAATAATCTATTGTATGCTGACAAAATTGAAACAACTCATTTTATAATTAAAAATCAAAACTCCATCTAAGCGGTTAATTGATATTAAAGGTGTTTTTGGAGGTATTATGATCAATAAGAAGACATTTCTTCTTAGTTTGTTTTTTTTGTTTTTTTTGTTTCATCCGCGATGTCTGCATCAATGACCAAAAAGAAGATACTGATTTTATATTCATTTCAGCCGCGAATGCCTGCCTATGAAGTTTTGGATAAAAATTTTCGTAATCTTGAGTTTGATCAAGAGACCCGGGTGGACTATTTTACAGAATATCTGGAACGATCCAGATTCAGGGATGAAGAGAGTATCAGGCGACAGGCAGATTTAATCAATCACAGATATAAACAAATTAAACCTGATATCGTCATTGCGGTCATGTCTCCTGCGCTGGATTTTATCCAAAAATATTGCCAGTCCACCTTTAAGAACACGCCCATTGTTTATGCCCTAATTGATAAAAAAGCCACTCCTGAAAACCTTGAAATTAAAGCCACCGGGGTGAATCTCCATATTGATCTGCCCAAGACCTTAAACGCGGCCTTGTCAATCCAGCCTGAGACCCGGGATGTCTATGTCGTCGCTGGCAAATCAGCTTTGGGACGTTCATGGGAGGCCCAGGCCAAAGAAAATTTCCAGGGTTTATCCAATAAAATTAATTTTCATTATTTGTCAGATTTATCAATGGATGAAATCTTAGACAAGGTCAGCAAACTCCCCCCCCCGGGCAATCGTGTTGTATTTATTGATTATTAAAGATGCATCAGGCAGGTCATTTGTTCCCAGGGATGTATTGGAGGAAATTTCACGGTCATCAAGCGTACCTGTGTATGGATTATGGGATACCTATGTCGGGCATGGCATCATTGGCGGCCGTTTGTGCAGCTCTGATGTGCTGGGAAAACATGTCAATACCATGGTTGTCCGCATTTTAAACGGCGAACCTCTGGATAAAATGGATCCCATATCATTGGGCCCCAGTATCCATATGTTTGACTGGCGGCAGATGAAACGCTTTGGGATAAGTGAAAAGAACATCCCTGATGAACATATTCTTTTATTTAAAACCCAAACGGTTTGGGGCAAATACAAAATGTTTATTGTGGGCTTTTTTCTGTTTATACTTGCCGAATCAATACTCATACTTTTTTTGGCAATGAATATTAAAAAACGAAAGATTGCTGAAATTAATCTGGCGCATAGCAATGACCGTTACAAAACCCTGTTCCAGGATTCACCAGTCCCCTTATGGGAAGAAGATTTCAGTGGCATTTATGACTATTTTTCCACGCTCAGAAAAAATGGAGTTAGGGATTTTCAATCTTATTTTAATGAAAATCCTGCTGAAGTATTAAAGTGTGCACAAAAAGTTAAAATTATCGCTGTCAACCAGGCCACCCTTGTTCTGCACAAGGCTGAGAATAAAAAGTAGCTGTTTGGAAATCTTGATAAAATTTTTACTCAAGACTCATTAAAAGTCAGTGATGTCCGGTTAGGTTTTTGCTTGCTCAATAATTTTTTGATCTTTGACAATATTGTCCCTGTTTGAACTATGAGAGCCCTGCTCCTCGCAGCCAAACAGGTCATTTAGAATGGCGGTTCGCAGCTGCCGAACTCTTTTGATCGTGACCTTTTCATTAAACTGTTTTTGGCAATGGATTGCCAGTAACAGGTAAGTGATAAGGCCGCCAAGAATCTGAACCATAAGGCCGTATTCACTGCGGGCAATGAGATGATATACCTTCAGATGTTCTTTCCACCATTTGAAAAAATCCTCAATGGTCCACCGGAGTTTATAAATTGTTGCTATTTGTTCCGCTGTTAAATCATGCCTGTCAGTTGCCACATAGTATTTGACGCCAGCAATTTTATAGCCAACAACCCGAACAGGCCTTTTCGTCTGGTTTTGATTCGGAGTACCAAGTTTAACCAGTGCATCATAAAAAATGTAGCTGTCGGAAGGGGTCTCGTGGTTATCAATAATTGTTCTTGTTGTCCTGGTTTTTATACGGCAGACAAAATGTTTGCCTTGCTCCTGAAGCAGGTCAAATTCTTTATGGGATTGATATCCACGATCCATAACACCTGTTTGCCCCTTGGAAAGTATTTTGGGAACAAAAGTGCGTTCAGCGCCGTTGCCTTCAGTCAAAAAGATTTTGTTTGGGATTCCGTGATTAATGTCAAATCCGCAATGTACTTTGGCTTTTTTACTTCCTTTTCTGTAGTTCGCCCAGTGCATTGAAAGGACTGCATTTATGAGACTACCGTCAATGGAAACCAACTCTCCTAACTCGGCGTGTTCACCCGGATGACACTCAAGAGCCTGTTTATAAAGATCCTCAAAGATAAATTGCAGTTGTTCGAGTCCCCTGTGATTGATGGCTTCACAGAAACTACTACGGCTGATACCACCGTCTGGCGCAATATTTTCTTTAGCAAAAACATTCTCCTTGAGATCCTGAATTAAATGTCGGGCAGACTTGTGCTCCTGAAGATGGAAATAAACCAAAGCATTTATCTGGTCTTCGAATGTCATTTTTAAAGGGCGGTCTCCTCGAGATTGTAATTCCGGTGCTTTTGAAAGTGACTTTATCAGAGGGCACCTGAAATTGTCAAAGTTCAGGGACCGTAGTTGTTTTTTAGGGACTGAGATGTGCGTCATTTGAGCTCCTTGAGTTAAATTTTCAAGGCGCACAAAAATTTTTACGCACATTTGTCAACACAAAACCGACTGTTTTTTCAATGATTTTAGATGCTTTTTATATGCAACAACCTAACCGGACACTACTGATTAAAAGTATTTAAAGAAGAGATAATTACTCTGTCCCGAGGAAAATTTGAATTTGAGTCTGAAGGTGAGGTTAGGACCTTATCAGGAGAACCACGACATATTTTTATCAAATTGCTGATCGATCAAAAGCAAAAAAAACTTGGCAGGGCCTTGATTTCCACAACTGATCTGACCCAAAGAAAAAAAACAGAGGAAAAGCTGCGCCAAGCCCAGAAAATGGAATCCATCGGCATCCTTGCCGGCGGCATTGCCCACGATTTTAACAATATTTTGTCATCCATTATCGGGTTTTCAGAGCTGGCCCTGGATGGCGCTGAAAAAGGGAGCGAGTTAGAGGAAGATCTGCAAGAGGTTTGCATGGCAGGAATGCGGGCCAAGGAACTTGTCAAACAGATCCTGGCCTTTGCCCGTCAATCTGACGAAGAGATCAAACCCACCCAGGTCAGCATCATTGCCAAAGAGGTGCTTAAATTTATAAAATCATCGATTCCTACAACCATACAGATCAAGGATAATCTAAATAGTGATTCCTTTGTCATGGGATCGTCTACCCAGATTCACCAGGTATTGATGAATCTTTGCACCAATGCCGCCCATGCCATGGAAGAAAACGGAGGCATCCTTGACCTTAGCCTAAAGGATAAAATGATCGACACCATGGCCACTGTGCCGGATTTGAGACCCGGACATTACATCGAGATCAAGGTATCTGACACAGGCATGGGCATCCCCCTGGAAAATACTCACACTATTTTTGAACCCTATTTTACAACCAAAGCCAAGGGTGAAGGCACGGGAATGGGGTTGGCGGTTGTTCACGGTATCGTTGAAAGCTGTCAAGGGCAGATTATTGTGGACAGCACACTGGGGAAGGGGACCTGCTTTACCATTTACCTGCCCGTTTCCCAAAAAAGAGCCTCCTCTAATCATTTTGAAACAGAACAATTGCCCCGGGGCAGTGAACGCATCCTCTTCGTTGATGATGAAGCCTCCATTGTTAAAATCGGGAGCAAGGTGCTTGAACAATTAGGCTATGTTGTGACCACCAGAACAAACAGTCTTGAAGCCCTGGAATTGTTTAAAGAAAAACCCAAAGCATTTGATCTGGTTATTTCCGATATGACAATGCCGAATTTGACCGGCGATAAACTGGCAGGGGAACTGCTGAATATCAGACCTGATATTTCTGTGATTTTGTGTACGGGATACAGCAAAAAAATATCCGAAGCAGATGCTGCGAAAATGGGTGTCAAGGCGTTAGCCTACAAACCCATTGTAAAAGCTGATTTGGCAAATACCGTTCGAAAGGTCTTGGATGAGTCAACCGGGTATTCATCTTGTGGCAATGAATATATTTAAAGGATATCAGCCAACGGCCAGCCATATGCCCACACCCATCATTAACAGTCTTGAAATACTGTTGAGCAGAAAGCGGTTTGCTCGTTTTGCCAGAAACCGGCTCAGGGTGCTGCCCCCGTTTGAATAGAGAAGCAGGCAGGAAAATTCAGTGGTCAGAATGATGGTGACCAGAATGGTGAGTTGGGGCATAAGGGGTTTTTCAGGATTGATAAAAGGGGGCAAAAGAGAGATCATGAATGCCCAGCCCTTGGGATTTGCAATGGCCGTGATAAACCCCTGCACCACCAAAGATTTTTTGCTGACATCTAATAATTTTTTTGGGTCAAAATCTTGGGGCATTTTTCCTTTGGACCGCAGCATCTTAAGGCCAAGATAGCAAAGAAAGGCGCCGCCGGCATATTTTAAGGCGAGAAATAAAACCGGATATTTTAACATCAGCCCTGCCACGCCGACAACCGAAGCAATGGAAACTATGGCAACGCCGAAAAGCTCTCCCCACATCATATAAAAGGTTTTTTTTACCCCAATGGTCATCCCCATGGTCAGGGCCAGGGTCATGCACATGCCCGGGGGTCACAGAGACAAAAAAGAAGGTGGGTATAAAAAGGGTTAAAACCGAAGTATCGATCATATGAAAATCCCTTGATTGTTATCAAAAATATCCATGCATATTTACAGGAATCGGTTCGAGATTGAAAGAGGTTTCTTGTTGCCTGATTTGGAGATGTAAACTTGATAAACCAGAAGGTAAGTGCCCGGAAGACGTTGTTTTTAGCAGTCTGTTCTGGTATTATTTTTTTATCTTCAATGAAAAATTTTTTAGACAACACCAAGGATCAGGCGATTTTTTTTGGAAAAAACAGCTGACCCATATGGGAGCGTGCCCATGAATAGTTTTGGTATTCAAAAGCGATTTGTTTTTATACTGGTTGTTTTTTTAAGTTTTGTTAGCCTGAAATTAGAGGCCAAAGAACGGATCACATGGATGGTGCTGGACTGGAAACCCTGGATGATTATTGAGGGCGAAGACAAAGGCAGCGGCCGGTTTAATCATATCCTTAATGTGGCACAGGAGAATTTGCCCGGATATGACCATGTGACAGAAAAGATGAATTGGGCCCGATTTTGGTATGAGGTCGAGAATAATAAAAATGTTTGTTATCTCTTTGGGTTAAAAACCGGTAAAAGAGATGATCTTGTATATTATTCAGCGCCCCATACATTTGTTTTGCCCAATGCAATCATTATGAAAAAAGAGACTGCAAAAATTTTAGGCGACCCGGAATCCTACTCCATTGTTCAGCTGCTTGGGCAAAATTCTCTGAAAGGCTATGCTGAAAAAAACAGATCCTTTACCCGGAAAATAGATTCTTTGATCGCAAATCAAAAAACAGGTTCTAATCTTACCCGGGTCTCTGAAAGCGCAGAATCTTTGGTTAAAATGGTCATCATGGGCCGTATTGATTACACAATAGAATACCCGATAGTGTCTTCATATTATCAAAAAAAGATAGGGTTGCCCGGCAAGCTGGTCAGTATTCCAATCACTGAAATGCCACCATTTTCATATGTTTATATGAATTGTACAAAAAATGAGTGGGGTAAGCAGGTGATTGAAAAATGGAATGGTGTGCTTCAGAAAATTAAACCCACCAAAGCCTACCGGAAAATTACGGAAATAGGGCATACCCAGGAAAAACAATTAGTATTAATGCGAAAATACTATGATGCATTCATTCAGGAACAAAAATAATTGCAAAATTCAAATTATAAACACAAAATTGCTTACCGGTTATTGTTTTACATCTTGATTTTTAGCGGATGTGTCACCTTGGTTGTGACCTCAATACAGCTTAAAATCGAATTTGAAAGGGATATCAAAAGCCTTGATGATCAATTTGTAAGAATCGAAAAAAGTTTTAAAAAACAGATTGCAGAAGCCCTGTGGTTTTTTAATGAAAAAGCGTTAAACCTCCATTTGGAAGGCATTGCCAATCTGAGGGACATTGAATATCTTGAATTGTCCGGAGAAGGAAATCTGGCAATTTCTGTGGGGCAAAAGCATTCTGAATAAACAATCCAAAGACAGATTCCCATTGTTCATACCGGTAAGAACGCCCAACGACAGATCGGGAACTTAACAGTCGTGGCCAGCATGAGCAATGTATATTCCCGATTGATCAACAGGCTTATGATCATTTTAATCTCCCAAATTGTGAAAACCTTTATTGTTGCAATTTTTATTTATCTTTTGTTTCATTTTTTTGTGATCAGACATCTTCTGGTCATTGATAAATACCTTAAAGTTTACGAAATCGGTAAGAGTTCATCCGATCTGGATTTAAATAGAAAAGAGACGCTTGCAGGGGATGAGCTTGATCAGGTGGTCTCTTCAATTAATGAGTCTTCAAAAAAATTAAAGGACTCCTATGAATTTTTGGAGCATAAGGTCCAGGAGAGAACCAAAGATCTTCAGGATGCTTTGGAACAGGTCAAAACCCTAAACGGGTTGCTGCCCATTTGTTGTCATTGCAAAAAGATAAGGGATGACAAGGGCTATTGGACCCACCTTGAATCCTATATAGAACAATATTCAGATGCCTCTTTTAGCCATGGGATGTGCCCGGAATGTTCAGAAAAATTATACGGAAATGAAACATGGTATATTGAAATGAAAAAAGATGAAAAGAGTTGAGCGTTATCTGTTTTTTATGAATTTAGAGATTTGGCCTTTTCTAATTCGCCAGGTTTGATCATCATCCTGGAGCCCTTTTAAAAAACTTGTGCGCAAAAAACTTTTGATTTTGGCCGGGGCCACCCCGGATTGTTTTGAAAATTCTGCCACACTCAGGGTCTCCTCCAAAAGGGCTTTGGAGATTTTTTGGGGTCTGGGCTGTTTCGGGGGACGATATCCCTGGATTTTGAACAGCTCAGCCTCGGGGATATGCCATTGGCTGGCGGATATTTTTTTCCCGGATAAAAATCCTGTTTTTAAAAGGCGCCTGACCTTGATGGGGTCCATCCGGGTTGTTTTGGCAAAGCGGTCCACTGAAATATATCCTTCAGGCGCTTTTACTTCGGGCATGGTATCTTTCTGGAAATCTTTTTCGATCCGCTGGACCGATGCCTCAATATGAAATTTTCCCGCCCGGGTGTCAAAGGGGACCACAATGATGGGATTTTTCTTAAGGTCTGCCGGGATCTGGGGATCCGTATGGCTTATTTTAGAAGGGCGTTCAAAATTCTGTGTCAGTTGAATGAAAGCTGATATACTCAGCTAAATAAGGAGAACTGACATGACCGAAGAAAACACCGAATTTGATTTTCAAAAAGCCCTTAAAGGCATCCAGGAAGGTAAACCCTTCACAGGTAAGGGCGGCGTCCTTACATCATTAATCAAAAATCTTGCTGAAGCTGCTCTTGAAGGAGAGTTGGAGTCCCATCTCGGGCAGGAAGTTTCTGCCAACCGCCGTAATGGAAAAAGCAAAAAGACCATTAAATCCCTGGATGGTAAATTTGAGCTAGAAACCCCGCGTGACAGGGCCGGAACCTTCTCTCCACAGATCGTCAAAAAACATCAGACAACGCTCAGCGATGAAATTGAAAGAAAGATAATAGCCCTTTACGGCCTGGGCATGAGTTATAATGATATGGCTTCCCATTTACAGGAAATCTATGGACTTGAGATTTCAAATGCCACTCTGAGCACCATTACCGATAAAATCATCCATACCGTCAAAGAATGGCAGGCCAGGCCGTTGGAAAATGTGTACCCAATCGTATGGCTTGATGCCATACATTATAAAGTACGAGAAAACGGAAAGGTCGGCAGCAAAGCCGTTTACACAATTCTTGGGGTGAATATCGAGGGCCGCAAAGAGGTTCTTGGGCTGTACATATCCGAGAATGAGGGTGCGAACTTCTGGCTGCAGGTGTTAACAGACCTTTCAAACCGAGGGGTAAAAGATATCCTGATTGCCTGTGTTGATGGTCTAAAAGGTTTTCCCGAGGCCATTGAGACCATATTCCCGGACACAGAAGTTCAACTCTGCGTAGTCCACCAGATCCGAAATTCATTGAAATACGTTGGTTCCAAAAATAAAAAGGAATTTATGGCAGATCTAAAACGTGTTTATAAAGCGGTCAATAAGGATCTGGCCGAAGAAGAACTGGATATCTTGGAAAATAAATGGAATGACAAATACCCGATTGTGATAAAATCCTGGCGGAACAACTGGGAACGCCTCAGTCATTTCTTTAAATATCCAGAAGAGATTCGACGGATAATATACACCACAAATACCATTGAGGCTGTGCATCGACAGTTTCGAAAACTGACCAAAACAAAGGGATCATTCCCGAACCAGGACAGCCTGTTAAAGCTGCTTTACATGGGGATCCAGAACGCCAGTAAAAAATGGACAATGCCGATTCAAAATTGGTCACTGACAATTTCCCAGTTGGCAATTTTCTTTGAAGGCCGGCTGGATAAAGAGCTGGGAATTTGATAGGGATTTATTTACAGATGGAAAAGATGGTTCCAGGAACTCCACTCCAGCAAAAGTCAACTCCTCCGACGTGGCTGATTGAAGGCCCATTCTCGGACCTGACTTTTACTTCCGCTGGCGCTGAGGCAGATCCGGGAACCGAAACCGTGACACAGAATTCTGAACATTCCCGATTTTGGGGACGGCCACATCAAAAAAGTATCCTTTTTTGGAAAGCTCCGCTTTTGCAGATCCTGTGATCATGTTGGTCAGTTCGCCTGCCAGATCGTACAACTCTTCTGTTGACGCCTGGGAATGATCAAATATGCTGGCAAGGATGCGGGCAAGAAAAGCGCTTGCAAAGCCAATGATGAAAAATCCTTTGATGCCATGGCCGTTAAGATGGATAAATCCGTTGATATCCTTGTCTGCTAAGGGACAAGTCCTGATGCCGGGCGTACCGGGATGGGAGTCAATGCCTGCAAATGTCGAAAACACATTCATTGAGGCAGAGATGAACGGGTTAATATATTTTACATCCATAAAGTTTAATTTACCTAATAAAGAGTGCAAAGAGTATACGCCCGGTTTGTGGAATTTTCAAGCTCCATATTATTTCTGATCCACCATAGAGCACCTTGGGTCTATAGCTCTATGAACCTTAGGTTTTTAACCCTGCATTTTTGGTTTGCGCAATATTGTGCAAAACGCCTTATCAGTTTCCACGATTTTGAGATCCTCAACACAGTCACCACCTGTCAAATTCAGAAATACAAGGGATATCACAACCGAGAATCTGTCCAGCCCTGGGACTGAGCCCTCTGTGACAATGTGAGTGAGACACTTACCCATTGATAAATTAGTGTAGGGCGGGTAAGGATTATTACTTATGAAACCGATAAAAATGAACCCACTACCTGAATCCGAAAATCAGGCAGCCCCCAAGGAGGCCCCAATGGAAGGAGCCCATGGGGCGACTGAAGTTGGGGCCTCCTTGGGGAGCCAGGATTCAATCCCTGATCCTGAAGTACCTGAAAAAAAACCCCGGCGTAGATTCGTTGCTTCTTATAAACTGCGTATTCTCCAAGAGATTGAAAATTGTACCGAAATCGGAGGGATCGGCAAGATTCTTCGAAGAGAAGGCCTTTATTCATCAAATTTAACCGATTGGCGCAAAGCTCGGGACAAAGGACTTCTCAATGCCATGGCACCTCGAAAACGAGGAAGGAAACCAAAAAAGAAAAACCCATTGGCCATAGAGGTCGCCAGACTTCAAAAAGAGAAATTCAAATTAGAGCACAAGCTAAAGCAGGCGGAACTCATCATTGAAGCTCAAAAAAAAATTTCTCAGATCCTGGGAATCCAGCAGAATCTGGACGACCTCAAAGGAGAAGACTTATGAATGCCGCCCTAACGTTAAGTTGCGATATTGGAAAAAAGCCTTCATGTGAGGCTTTCGGTATTCCCCGATCATCTTTTTACAGATTTCATTCTCCAAAAAAACATATTGGAGTTAGTCGGACCGGATCTCCCCTTTCTTTGAATTCTGATGAACAACAAACGGTTTTGGATATTTTACATTCTGAAAAATATCAAGATCGAGCCCCATATCAGGTATATGCTTCTCTTCTTGATAACGGGCAATACTATTGTTCCATCAGAACGATGTATCGGCTTCTTCACAAAGAACATGGTTCTGTGCCGGAGCGAAGACGGCAGGTAAATCGCCCGAAATATAAAAAACCTGAATTGCTGGCAACAGGACCTAATCAGGTTTGGTCCTGGGATATTACCAAGTTGAAAAGTGTCACAAAATGGACCTACTTCTATCTATATGTAATCATGGATATTTTCAGCAGGTATGTTGTCGGCTGGATGGTCGCCCATAGAGAACAAACAGCATTGGCCAAAAAGCTAATTGAAAAGTCCTGTGAAAACCAGAAGATATTACCCGGTCAGCTTGGGCTACATGCAGATCGGGGAGCCAGTATGAAATCCAAAGGGGTTGCCCAGCTTCTTGTCGATTTAGGGGTAACCAAAACCCACAGTCGACCACATGTCAGCAATGATAACCCATACTCTGAAGCCCAGTTTAAAACATTGAAATATTGTCCACAATTTCCCAAAACTTTTGGTGCTATTCAGGATGCAAGAACCTTCTGCCAGGATTTTTTTGGATACTACAACAAAGAGCATTACCATTCTGGTATTGGCCTGGTAACCCCAGAACAATTTCATTATGGCATTGCTAAAGATATTTATGAATCTCGCTGCCGAACATTGGAGGATGCATTTATTTAAAACCCAAAACGATTTAAGGGAAAAATACCGAGGCCACCGGCCTTACCAGAAGAAGCCTGGATTAACAAACCGGAACAAAAAGAGAAGGATATTATTGGAGCTTAATTTTAGGCATAGAGTGTCTCATTGTCATTGACACATTCCGGAGCTTTTATTCTTAAATGCTTTTGAATGGACTTGGACAAGCTTAGAGTCTTGGCCAAATCAAGATAGAGCGGCAGGCCAGCCAAAGTTGTCATGTCAGGTTTTGATTTTGACAACAGCGCTCTTTGACTTTTCTGGGCCGGGATACCACACCTCCCGCACCACCGGAATGCAACTCATTATGGCGGGATATGCAGGGTAAGGATTTTGCCCTGCAAAGATTTTTTCTCCAGTTAGGCGTGCTCTACTCAACAGCCGCACCGATGATACGGATGCTGTGGTCAGATAGATACGAGGTCAAATGGTTGATAAATCCTTTAGGCCGTTGAAAATATTTATTGAGGGGCACCCTCCACCGATTCTTGGATCATCTGATAGACCCGGTCCAGGGCATCCTGCACACTGGGTGAGCATATTTTTGTAAATTCTGCATAATCCTCAGCTTCAATGAGGAATATGGTCAATTGTTCGGGCATTTCATCGGGGAACAGTTCATATCCCACCTTTAGGGTGGACCCCAGGGTAATGGCATGGGAGACCACCAGACGATGACTTTCAAAAATATCATCGATGGTCACCTCATGTATGGTTCCCGGAGAGGCCCCTGTTTTAGCGGCATCAATAATGATGGCCCTATCGTATCCCATGATTTTATCGTTGACTTCAAACCCCACCCCAAAAATTACCTGGGTGTCCACGGGCAAGTGGTTTTGCTCCACCCGTTCGGCAATTTCAATGCCCGCTCTGTCGTCCTTGAGCATGGGGTTTCCGATGCCGCATACCACCGTACTATGTTTCATAGAGACAATCCTTTTTCCAGCACGGCAGCCGGCCAAATCAGGTCTGCCGAAATGGCCCCTAACCCTGGATAAACGATGAAAGCCAAGACCTTCAAACCGATGCAGGGTTAAGGGGTCATATGGGGTTAAAAGTTCTTTAGGGTCTGTATATGCTTTTTCTGGCTATTGTACACCTCAACCTCAACGGCTGATACACCCGGCTTAACGGCATGGGTGGCACATCCCAGACAAAGATCATAGGGTCTGAAAGCCATCTCAACATGATTCAAAATGGCCTCATCCACATTTCCGTCCCTAACAAAGTGCTTGGCCGCCTTTCGAACCGCAAGATTGATGGGGCCTTTGTTGTGGGTGGTGGCCACCACAAGGTTTGCATCGGTCACAATGCCCTTGTCATCGGTGTTATAATGATGAATCAGGGTGCCCCGGGGGGCTTCAACAATACCCACCCCTTCTCCGGTAACATTGCCCAGCTCACCTCTGGCATTGTCCCCTGTGATCTCAGGGTCCTGGGCAAGCATCAGACATTTTTCCGCAGCATTTAAAAGCTCGATGGCCCGGGCCCAGTGATAGGCCAGGATCTGGTGGACGGGTTTGCCGCCCAGGGTTTCAAAAAACTTCTTGAATTCAGCATCGGCCAGGGGGGTGTCCATCCCGTTGGCCACATTCATCCGGGCAAGGGGGCCCACACAGTATAGACTAGTTCCTTCCCCTTCGCAGATTCCCTGCCAGCCGATTTTTTTCTGGTAGGGCATTTTAAGGTAGGACCATGGCAGAACCCGTTCGGCAATATAATCCAGATAGGTCTTACCGGAAAAAGAGCATATTTCTTTGCCGTTAACATCCACCATTTTCTGGGTGCCGTCATAAAAGCTGACTTTACCCTCGGGTGTGGTCGATCCTAAATAGTTGACCTTCACCTTGTACATATCACCGGTCACAAGGTCCATGAACCCCTTGTTTTTAAGCACAATATCTTCAAAGATTTTGATGGTGATCTTGCCTAAATCCACAAGTTCTTTAGACCATTTTATAAGTTTTTCCCTTTCAAGTTCATTGATGGTCTTTGACCATCCGCCCGGAATGGCGGCAACCGGGTGGTTGGGTTTTCCGCCCAGCAGCTCAAATATTTTAACGGCGCATCCTCTCTTTTTTAACACATCACGCCCAAGTTGGGCGCCCACCTTTTGAATCAGCCCCACAATATTTCTGTCCGCAGGAGATGCATCGGGTCCCACCACAAAGTCAGGCAACCCTAAGGCATAGAGAATCACGGCGTGATCCTCCACATAATGGGCATTAAAAAAAAGTTCTCGCAGTTTTTTTGCAAGGGGGGGCGGCTCCACACCGTAAATGCCGTCGGAGGCTTTCATGGCTGCCGTAAAGTGAACCCCGCGGCAGACCCCGCAGATGTTGGACACCGTTCTGGGCACTTCTTCGATGGGAAGTCCCACCAAAAATTTTTCAAAACCGCGAAATTCCACAACCTGGAAAAAGGCTTCATCAACATTGCCATCATCATCAAGGAAAATGGCTATTTTACCGTGACCTTCAAGACGGGTCATTGGATTTATTTCAATTTTTCTCAATCTATTGCTCCTTAAAAATTTTTGCCTTCCCCTATATTTTTCTGGGAAGGATTCCAGATGGAAGTGCATACCGGTAAAAGAATTTTGCCAGGTTGGGATATTTATCCATCAAGGTTGCGGTGGCCTCTTCGCCTTCCAGGATTGAACCGATGGTGGAAAGGGCCCGGGCCCCGAAATCTTCATTGTTTGAAAGCGGTGCCCCGCAGCCCCTACAGGGCTGGTTGACCTTGAGGCAGGCGGCATTGCAGTCTCCCTGGGTAATGGGGCCAAAACAGATATATCCCTGCTGCAAAAGACAGGTGTTTTCGTCGGGGACCCCGTCAACGGTTCTTAATACCTTGTCCACCAGGACTCTTTTTTCTCCCTTGGATCCGGGGTTCCGGTCGCAGACATCGCAGACGGCCTTTCCATTGGTGATCCAAGACCCCTTAGGGGGCAGGTTCCCTTCTATAATTGCGGTGATAGCTGCTTCAACATGATCTTGATGGGGAGGACAGCCCCCGATATAATAATCAACATCCACAATATCGTTTAAGGTTCTGACCTTATCCTCATAAACCGGCAGGGTCAGGTCATATTTTCCGTCCACAAGGCACTCGGGCTGGGGATAGATCCCGTCGGGGTTGTCCGTTGAAGGGGTGTTTTTAAATGCTTTTTCAAACAATTCTTCCTTGGTGTGCAGGCTGGAAAGTCCTGCTGTCCCGCCAAGGCAGGCGCAGATACCAAAGGCAACCACTGTTTTTGCCTTGGCCCGCATGAGTTTTGCCATATGAATATGCTCGTCCAGCCGGACCATGCCGTCAATGAAGGCAACATCAATTGAATTGTCCGCCATGGATTCCAGATCATCATATTTGACATCGGTCACCGTGGGGGCCCAGAAAACAATTTCAATATGCTCGAGCACATCCACCAATTTTTCCGACAGGTCCACAACTGCCATTTCACAGCCGGCGCACCCCCCTAAAAGTAGAAAACCACATTTAATTTTATCAGCCATTATTTATTATCTCCATTAATGGGGTTAGGACCCAGTTCTTTGAGGGTGTTGGTAAAATCGGTTACCATTTCGGCAAATTTTTTACCTTCAGCACCGGATATCCATTCCCGGCGGAACCGCCTTGAATCGAATCCCATATCCTCAATCAACCGGCTGAGCATATCCATTCGGTTTTTGGTTTTATGATTACCGTCCTTGTAATGGCAGTCTCCAAAATGACATCCGCCGACCAGAACCCCGTCTGCGCCCCCGGCAAGGGCCTTGAGAACATATTCAGGATTAACTCTGCCCGAGCAAGGAACCTTGATCAGTTTAATCGTGGGCGGATACTTGCATCGAAGATTTCCGGCAAGATCCGCGCCCGCATAAGTGCACCACTGACATGCAAACCCCACAATATTAGGAATAAATTCCATTAGTTGACCTCCGTTAAGCGTTCGTTGCTCTGAATTGTTTTGATAATGGCATCCCTGGGCGTTTCGCTGATGCATGCCACCTGTTCCGGCTTAAAGCCCATACACAGGGCCAGAAGCTGGGAGTAATAGAAAACCGGAATTTCAAAATCAATGTCCCCGCTCTTTTTAAGGCTTTGCTGGCCGCTGTCCAGCTGTAGAAAACAGGATGAACAGGTGGTCACAATCATATCCGGGTCCGCTTCCTGCTTTATGCTCAGCAATTTTTCTTTTAAAAGGCCTATAGACCGTTTCTGGTCGGTACTTTTCATGGCACCCATACCACAGCAGGCATTGAGTCTGCTGTATTCGGGGACATCCGCCTCAAGGGCCTGGCAAAGATCTTTGAGCAATGTGGGCTCAAAGGAATTTTCTTCTTTTACCGCCATCATATCCGAAGGCCAGAGAACGTGGCATCCCGGCTGAACCGCAATTTTCAGATGTTTAAGGGTGTATTTAAGGGATTGTCCGATTCTGTCAACCCCAATGTCCCGGTGCAGGATATGGGAGATGTGGTACACCTCCGAGGATCCTTTATACTTTCGGTTGATGCCTTCAAGATTTTTGTTCAGGGTCTTTTTTCTTTCCATGTTATGGTCGATCATGTGCTTGGCTTCGCTCAGGACCCCAAAACAGGAGTTGCATCCGGTCATGATATCAACATTTTGATCTTCGGCAATTGTGATATTCCGGCCTGAAACCGAAAGCCAGGTGTCCACGTCAAAGGATGGGGCCGTACCCCAGGCAGGGCAGCATGATGCACCGTCCATGTCGACAACCTCAACCCCTAGAGCAGGGAATACCTTATACAATGATTGCTCAATATCAGGGGCCTTAAAAGGGATGTTACACCCCAGATATAAACCGCATTTATCCATTATTATCTCCTTGCTAAAAAATTCCAAGATCGCCCATGGGGCCATTGTCCAGTAGGGTTCTGATTTCCTCTTTGGCCTTTTCGCTTCCAACGGAGGTGGGGGGCTCTTGGGGCAGCCCCACTTTTGCTCTCAGCTCTTTTGATGATTCCGAATAAACCGCATGACCGGTTTCATAAAGATTCATTAGAGGGGTAAAGGCCGAAGCTGAAATGGCCAGCTCCTGGGCCTGGATTCTCCGAAAGGCAAAGACGATCTCAAAGGGTCTGGCATCCCTTGGACATATTTCCGTACACCTGTTGCAGGCCTGACACGCCCAGCTTGAAGGGTCTTCAATGATTTCTTCGAAATGGCCTGTTTGAAGTTTTTTGATCAGAAGCCTGCCGTAAAGCGGAAAGCCGGCCTGTGCAACCGGGCAGACCGAGGCACAGGCATTGCACTGAATGCACCGGGTAATTCCCTCGCCCCCGTTTTTCACAATCTCATTGATCACTTGCCCACTGTCCATGTCGGTGAGATTAATCGCAGTCATGGTTTTTCTCCTATGCTGTTAACGCTTGAATTTGAGACATTATCTGATCCTCGGTGTAGCCGTGAAGCTGAATGGCGGAAGAGGAACAGGCCGTTGTACAGACACCGCAGCCTTTGCATTGGGTGATATCAATTACGGCACGGGGCTTTTCATGAACAGAATCCATGGAAATGGCGCCGTATGGACAAAGCGGCACACAGATACCGCAGCCACTGCACCGGTCTGTTATGATCTCAGAAATGATGGGTTCAATTTTTACCCGTCCCTGGGACAGGGGCACGGCGGCGGCAGCGGCAGCGCCCTTTGCCTGGGCCACCGTATCAGGAATATCCTTGGGTCCCTGGCAGCATCCGGCAAGAAAGATTCCTTCCACTGCGGTTTCCACGGGTTTGAGTTTGGGATGAAGCTCTTTGAAAAAACCGGATCCGTCTAAGGTAAGGCTCATTTTCTGGGCCAAAGGCTTGATGGTTTCGGGCAGTTCAATTGCCGAGGCCAGGATCACCATATCCGCATCAATCTCTATGTTTGATGACAGATCTGCATCGTATCCTTGAACCCTTAGCCGGTCTCCGGGAAGCTTGTCAATACCGCCGACTCGCCCCCGGATGATATGTATGCCCATGGCCAGCGCCGAGGTATAATACTCGTCAAAATCCTTGCCCGGGGTTCTGACATCCATAAAATGCATATAGATCTCAAGATCCTGGTATTTTTCCTTGAGCAGTTTGGCCTGTTTGATCATGTACATGCAGCAGACCCTCGAGCAATAGGTATGATGGTTTTCATCCCTGGACCCTACGCATGAAAGAAAAGAGATGGTTTTGGGTTTTCGCATATCCGTGAGTCGAAGCAGTTTTCCTTCTGTGGGGCCGGTGGCAGATATCAGCCGTTCCAGCTGAAGTGCCGTCATCACATTGGGAGAATCCGGCGCCAGGTTTTTAAAACATTCTTTTTCCATCACCTTGAAACCGGTTGCAACCACAATGGCACCCACCCTGGCCTCGACAAGCTCTCCTTTAGGATCAAGGTTTAAGCTTCGGTCAATGGCGCCTGCGGGACAGGCCCTTTCACAAGGGGCCAAAAGGGGCTTGCCTGTTTTTTTACTGATTTTTAATTCACGGCCTATTTTACGGCCTGCGCAGTTAAGGCAGGCGTCTATATCGATGACCGCCTTTTTGGGCACGGCCTGGGGAAAATGGATGTAAGCCGCAGGTCGGTTGTCCAGACCGGCATTGTATTCATTGGGGACCCTTACCGGGCAGGCCTCGGCACAGGCCCCGCAGCCGGTGCATTTATTCCAGTCAATATAGCTTTGTTTTTTTCTGATTTTAACGTCAAAATTGCCGATATATCCATCCACAGATTCAACTTCGGCGTATGTTAAAAGCTCAATGTTCGGATGGTTTCCGGCATCGACCATTACCGGGGTGAGAATACAGGCCGAACAGTCATTGGTGGGAAAGGTTTTGTCTAACTGGGCCATCACACCGCCAATGGAAGGCTCTTTTTCCACCAGATAGACCTTATTGCCCATGTTGGCCAGATCCAGGGCTGAAAAAATGCCTGCAACCCCTCCGCCAATAACAAGGGCGGCCTTTTCAACATCCACGTATTTATCTTCAAGGGGGGCAAGGTTTCTGGCCTTGGCCACGGCAGATGCCACAATCTGTTTGGCCTTCTGGGTGGCCCCCTTTTTATCATGGGCATGGACCCAAGAGTCCTGATCCCTGATATTGGCCATTTCAAACAGATATTTGTTTAATCCTTCTACCTCCAGAACCCTTCTAAAAATGGGCTCATGTGTTCTTGGCGTACAGGCTGCTACAACGACTTTATCGACTAGACCATCTCTAATATCCTGCCGTATAATCTCCTGGCCGGGATCGGAACACATGAACAGATTCCTTCGGGCCACGGTAACCTCAGGCAGAGTTCGGGCAAACTCCTCAACGGCTTGAACATCAACCACACCGGCAATGTTTGAACCGCAATGACAGACATAAACACCCACTTTTGCCATGATTTCCTCCGCTTCGTTTAAAATTAATTCAACAAAGTAAATTGCCTGGAATATTGGATATATCCAAGCAACCTGCTTTTGATGTTCTTGTTTTTAAAAAGGGGGTTTTGAAAATCCAGGAGAGGATCCTGAATTGAAAACTCGTAAAGCAATTGATCTACAATTATTTACTACCCTACAAAAACTGCTAACCAAATAAATGACTCCATAATTGGAGAGATAAATTCTTAGCCCACTGAAAATTGGATTGCAAATCGATTATATCTACGGGGTTCTTCAGCTGTATTGAATTTCTCAATAATACCCATAGTAATTTGTGATAAGTTTCCAGCTCGATTTATCCGAATCGTCCCGCTCACAAAGAAAACATGGCTATCCTGAATATTAATGCCGTTTTCTTAACATGTTGTTTTGTAGCAGATAAAAACTTTTGGTCGCCTTATTTGATGGATTCGTGGAAACTTCCTATTTGGTTTTATTGCCTCTGTGTTTGGTAAAAATACTTTCCGTATTTGCTCTATGTATTTAGATGTTTTTTTCTTGTGACTACTAAAAAGTACGACAATAGTGTCCTTCCTTTTTACGAATGCCTGGGCAAGGTTGATTTGATGAGTGTATTTAAGCTTCTGAGACTATTTTAACTAATCAGACCAGATTTTTTAAGGAAACGGCATTGATATCCGGGGGGGGAGGACGTCGGTGGGGGCACCCGTCAGGATGAAGGTCTGAACTGGTCCATATCCAGGTTGAGGCGTTTGATAATCTTCTGGATGGATGCCCTTTCCAGGCCGCTGATACGGGAGGTCTCAGATATATTGCCCCGGGTTTCAATAAAAAGCCGGGTCAGATAATCTTTTGAAAACAGGTCCAGCGCTTGCTTTTTGGCCTCTTTATATGAGATGGGCAGGCCTTTGGAGGGCAAAACAGCGGGGTAGGTCAATTCTCCATCCACCAGATTGACAAGCCCCAGATCAATGGTTTTCCCATTGGAAAAAACAGCCAGCCTTCGAACATAGTTGAGCAGTTCCCTGACATTGCCGGGCCATGGCTGGCGTGCCAGGAATGCCATGGCCAAAGGGTCAATTTCCATTGGATCCAGACCCATCTCTTTACAGGTCTGGTCCATGAACAGTCTGACCAGAAGGGGAATATCCTGGTGCCGCTCCCGCAGGGGGGGGACGGTCAGGGATAATACATTGAGCCGGTAATAAAGGTCCTGGCGGAAACTGCCGTCCTGGATCTTATGGCCCAGATTCTGGTTGGTCAGGGCAATGATTCTCACATCTGTTCGTTTGGAGGAGGAAGATCCCACAGGCTTGATCTCCTTGTCCTGAAGGAATTTCAAGAGTTTTGCCTGGATGGGCAGGGAAATGTCCCCGATTTCGTCAAGGATGAGAGTGCCCTTGTCTGCGGCCAGGAAAAATCCCTCCCGGTTTCGTTCTGCCCCTGTAAAGGCGCCTTTGACATGACCGAACAACTCGTTTTCCATGAGCTGCTCCGGAATGGCCGGGCAGTTCAGGGCATGACAGGAGGCTTTTTTCCGGTTGGAAAGCTTGTGTATTTGCCTTGCAATATGTTCCTTGCCCACCCCGGATTCCCCTGTGATCAGAACCGTGTAACCGGTCACGGCAATGGCGGTCATTTTTTCCTGGAGTTGTTTCATGGCAGGGCTTTCCCATTTGCATGCCCGGTCCGGGGACATGGCAGAGACCAGGTCTTTGAGACGCAGGTTTTCCCGGGCCAGGTCATAGTGCTCAATGGCCTTTTCAACCTTATGATAGAGGGTCTGCTTTTCCACAGGCTTGGTGATAAAGTCCCAGGCCCCTGTTTTCAAAGTGTTAACTGCGGCCTTCACCGTGGCAAATCCTGTGATCATCACCGCACAGAGCCTTGGATTGAGCACCAGGGCCTTGGCCAAAAGTTCATGGCCGGAAATCCCGGGCATGCGAAGATCCGAGAGTAATATCCCGATCTCACCCTCGGTCATGACTGACAAGGCATCCTGCCCATTGGTTTTGCCGATAAGTTTGATCTCTTTGAATTTTTTTTCAAGCTGACGGATGATGCCCTTTAAAAAGTCCGGGTCATCGTCCACAACAAGGATGGCGTATGGTTTCATAATCGGTTTCCTCGTGGGCAGTCTTCTTTTTGTATGGGGTTCGGGGCGCCGGGGAAGAAAATATCAAACCGGGTAAGCCGGTGGTTGTCTACCCGTATCCGGCCGCCCAGCTCATTGATAAATCCATAGACAACCGAGAGGCCCAAACCGGTGCCCTTGCCCACCTCTTTGGTGGTGAAAAAGGGGTCAAAGATCTGGTCCATAATTTTGTCATCAATTCCCGGGCCGTTGTCTTCAAGGGTCAGACAGACCTCTTTTCCAGAATTGCTTGTGGACAGGGATATCTGGTCTCCGCTTTCCTGCACGGCATCCACGGCATTGAGCCAGAGATTGGTGAGAATCTGTGCCATGACCGCGACATCGCATTGAACCGGGGGAAGCTCGGGGGCAAGGTCGAGGCTGAGCTGAATTTTTTTGGCATTGGCCTGGGCCCTGAATACCTCAAGTTCCATACGGATCACCGAATTGATGTCACAGACGCCGGAGAGGTTTTTTTGGGGCCTGGACAGGTTGAGCAGATTCTGGACCACATTTTTTGCGGTGCGGGTATGCTTGAGGATCACATCCAGGTCCTGCCTGGCCTCGGGATCGTCAATCCCATCTTTAACCAGGTCGGCGTAGACCTGGATCACTCCCAGAGGATTGTTGCTTTCATGGGCAATTCCGGCAGCGATTTTGCCGATGCCAGAGAGTCTTTCTGCCTGCTGCATCCGGTCAAGCATCTCTTTGTCAAGGGTGATATCCCTTGCATAGAGGACCATTTGGGTTTTGGACTGGTCCTGGCGGCCCAAAGGATAAAGTTCCACATCAAAATACCGGTTGTCCAGGGTTTTGATCTCTTTTTTAACGGATTTGCCCGAGCTGATCACCTGGTCCAGAATATTGCAGGCGGTTGCTCTATCACTTCCCAGGCAGAGAAAACCTCTGAGTTGTTCTTCTTTCATCCGTTTGGTCTTTTGATCCAGGATGGCCTTTGATCCCTGGTTGGCAATGATGATGCGAAAGTCTTCGTCAATGAGCAGCAAGGGGTCTGAAATTCCCTTGAAAACAGACTGGAGCATATCATGCTGGAACCTGATATTGGTAAAGGCATGGATATTTTCAATGAGGATGGCCACCTGCTGGCCCAAGGCCATGAGAATGGCCGGGTCCATGTCGTCCGGGTCCGGGGTTCGGTTCCAGGATAGATTCAGGATACCCCAATGGCTTTCAGGGGATTTTACCGGAATGAACAGCTGACGCTCCTGCATCAGAATTTCGTCTTTCCAGAGCAAATCTTTGATTTTTTGGGAAAGGGGGGGAATGGCCTGGCCGGATTTCCACACATAATAGTTTTCCGAGACCACGGTGCAATGGTAAACCGCCTGGTCTGCCTTGTATCTGCGGCCCACGCTTTCTAAAAGGCTTGAGATCAGCTGCCGGGTATCCTGGGAACGGCCGAAATCCGAGAGCAGGGTCACAAAGAGTCTTGCATCCCCCAGGTGTTTTTTTGCCTTAAGGTCCAGGGCTTTGGTCCGGTCCTGGACCCTGACCTCAAGGTTCTGGGTATATCCTTCCAGTTCATTTCGGGCCTGGGACAGGCAGAGGGCCAGTTCGTCAATCCCTTCCACAAGCCCTTCGATTTCATCTTTCTGCCCCAGGCGTTTGATAATGGACTGTTCCTGTTTTCCTGAAAACCGTGTTTTAAAAATCCAGGTCAAATGGTGAAGGTTTTTCATGACCAGACGGTCGAAAAAAAGACTGATAAGGCCTGCAAAGCAGAGAATGCCCAAAAGGTAAAGGCTCAGGTATTGAAGGGTCAGCTGCCGGGCCGGGGTTTTGATCATGTCCACGGGAAATCCTGCCGCCACAACCCCTCCCACCTCATCCACCTGATAGTGGAATCCATTTTTATCCCCATAAATATCAAGAAGCTCTCTGGGGGCATCTTCCGGCTCGCCGTGGCATTGCATGCACGATCGCTTGAAGGTTACGGGCCGGGCCACCAGATGGTATTCTTTTCCATTGACCAGGGTGGAGTCCTCCCAGAAGCTCAGTTTTCGGTTCTGGTTAAACCCGGAGATCAGTTTTTTTTCAAAATCATCAGGTGCCGAAGCCTGGTTCCTGGGTTTTATGGAAACCCTTCGGTAATGATAGTTTGAGGCATCCTTGATGTTGAGCCGGGTCATGACCTGCCTGGAAATATAAGAGGACGACATGGCCGGGCGCATTCCCATTTTCCCGGTTTTAAAAAGGCCTGTCTTTTAGAGCAAAAAGAATGATATCCTCTGTTACGCTGAAATGAACATAAATGGATTGTGCTAATGAAGAAAGCTGAAGATTGTAATACTGTTGATGAAGTCCTTGCATGCCTCAAAGAACTGGAAGAAGATCCAAATCGCTTGGTTCGTAACGCTAACGAATTAGAACAGATGGAACAGGAAATCCTTGAGTATACAAATCGGATAAGCGCCTTTTTTTTAAAAAAAAGATCCAGGCCTCAGTAGATTCCTCTGAACAGGTCGACCAAGAAAAAGAATTGATGTCCAATTGGCCGGGACGGATGAAAAGCGAAGGGCTTGAGACCGTTTGGATTCAGCTTTGTACAGCTAGTTCGGTTGATATTCATGTTCGATACTATCGAAGGTCCTGTGACCGCCGAAAAGGAAAAAGATATAAAGGTGCATACGCTGGTTTAATCCTTCTTGGAATCCATGATCGCTGCTCGCCTGCTTTGGCTTCTATGGTGAGTTCTTGGTCAGCCTTATTAAGTTCTTTTGAAGAAGTCCGTCAAGTGCTTTGTGACCGTGGGATGACGTTGGGTATAAAGGTCATCCGTAAACTGACCTATCGGTACGCAGAGCGGGCTCGAGCCGAATAACAAGCGGGCCGAATCCCATTAAATGATGGAGATTTACTTGAAGGGCGGCGAGTCGTTATCAGCACTGATGGTGGCCGCACTCGGTTCAGAGAGAAGAAAAGGGGACCAAAAACCCAAAAGGATAGAACCCGATTTCGTGGGGCATGGCGAGAACCCAAGCTTTTGATCATTTATGTAGTGGACGCCCATGGAAAACAAGAAAAAAGCTTTTCACCATTTATTGATGGCTGTTTCAATGGACCGGATGGTGTATTCCACTTGTTAAAGGGTTATTTGAACTCCCTTCATATTCAGAACTCAGACAAAATACTGTTTGTTGCAGATGGGGCACATTGGATTTGGAATCGAATCCCCGGACTTCTAAAAGCATTGGGTTTGGCTCCTGAGCGTGTGTATGAACTTCTCGATTTCTACCATGCAGTTGAGCATCTGGGTACAGTAGTAGGCTTAAGGAAGACCTGGTCATCCAAGGAACGCAAACGCTGGGTATCGAAGCAGCGAGGTCTTCTGCTGAAGGGAAAGGCGATTGAGGTGGTACAGGCCGTCCAGAAGCTTTGTAGAGGCAGAAACAGTAAGGCTATCAAGACGGAACGGGATTATTTTGTGCGCAATGAACTGAGGCTTAATTTCTCAACTGTAAAAGCGTTGAACTTACCTATTGGCAGCGGTGCTATTGAAAGTTCGATTCGGAGAGTCGTGAATTTACGTCTTAAAGGTCCGTGCATCTTTTGGTATCGGGAGAATGCAGAAAAAATGATTATGCTGCGATCATTTTATAAAGCAGGGCGTTGGAACTGCCTGAAGCAGATGGCAAACATGCACAATCCAGTGCCAGCGGTATAACCGGGAAAATGGGAATGCGCCCACATGGCCTGGATGATGAATCGTCCCTGGGGAAGGGTGTCAAACATCTGGGGTCGAAGCACCGTTTTAACATAATCCTGGACCGCTGGCTGATTTCCGACTCCATAATGGAGTTGTAATGAAAATACATGATGATACTGATGCAGATGCCCAGGGCCGTTGCAAACAATACCAGTCCAATGATGAATTTCATCCTGAGGGTTATGATTTTGAACATGGTGTCTCCTGTTGTTGGTGGATAAAATAGAAAATCTGCAGAAAAAATGCAAGCCAGGCCGGTCTGCTGCCTCTTTGATGTTTCACCCCTGTAAACTTGAGTTGGCAGGGGGAGTGGGGGCTTTGTGCGAAAATTCTTTCAAATCAGCCGGTTATCCTGTCAGGGGCCTCTGGCATAGGTTTTGCTATCTTGGGAATACCCATATGCAAGTGTGTTTTAATTATTAATTTTTAGTTTTAGGAGAAAAATATATGTCTGACAATTCACAGGTTGTTGAAGACGTTAAAAAATGGGAGTGGTCTGAAATGTGGAAGTTAGAGGATTGGTGGGCCATCTGGCTTGGGTTTGCCATCCTTATTGCCGGGATGCTGGTTTATTTTCCCCATTCAGGGGATATGAAGGCCAAGCTGGAACAGGCAGAACTCAAGTATTCAGAGGCGGCCAACAGAACAGATGCGTTTAAAACCTTGGCCTGGTACGAACTTTCCGATGCCAAGGTCAAGGCCAAGAGTCTTGGTATGGGTAAATGGCTGAGTTCCGTGACCAAAAAGACCCGCTCCTGGACCAATAACCCCGGGGATGCTTTTTTCATGTCCAAGGAAAAGGCGGATGCTAAAAAAGCCAAGGCCCAGGAAAAATACAGCCAGGCCAAGGCCAAGGCCTCAGGCCTATATGCCTCAGCTCTTGCTGCTGAAACCGCTGCCGAAGCCGCCGGCTTCCAGGACCAGGCCCTGAATGAGACCGCCAAGGATGCTATTCAGGATTGGCGGAATGTCAAATTCATTGAAGGCAAGGCCAAGAAAAAGGTCTCGGGCGCCAAACCCTATAATCAGATTTTTAAGCTTTTAGGTCTGGGAATTTTCTTTGCTCTTTTCTTTGGTATCGGCATGAAGGCCATGGGCCACTCTTTTACCCAGTTTATCAAGGCCTTTTCCTTTATCTTTTTTGTTGCCGTACTGGCATGGATGGCCAGTTCCCAGGCCACCATGAAGCATTACGGCATCGGGTATGCTGCCTGGGCCATTTTCTTTGGTATGCTGATTTCCAACACCGTGGGCACGCCCAAGTGGGTATTTCCGGCCATCTAGACCGAGTTTTATATTAAAACCGGCCTGGTGCTTCTGGGTGCCAAGATTCTGTTTGAAAAAATTATCACCATTGGTACGGCAGGTATTTTTGTGGCCTGGGTGGTCACCCCCATTGTCTGGCTGGTCACATACTGGTTCGGCCAGAAAATCGTCAAGATGGGATCCAAGCGTCTCAATGCCGTCATCTGTTCGGACATGTCAGTCTGCGGTGTTTCGGCAGCCATTGCAACGGCGTCGGCCTGTAAGGCCAAAAAAGAGGAACTTACCCTGGCCGTAGGCCTCTCCCTGATCTTTACCTCCATCATGATGATCGTGATGCCGGCCGTTATCCACGGGTTTTTCCCTGCGGACAAGATGGAGGTTTTAGGCGGCGCCTGGATGGGCGGCACCATTGATGCCACAGGTGCGGTTGCCGCTGCCGGTGCCTTCTTGGGTGAAAAAGCCCTGAACGTGGCCGCCACCATCAAGATGATCCAAAACGTTCTCATCGGCGTGATGGCCTTTTTTGTGGCCATTTATTTTACCACCAAGGTCGAGGCCGAAGAGACCGGACAAAAGGTCGGGCTCATGGAAATCTGGTACCGGTTCCCCAAATTTGTTATCGGGTTTGTCATGGCGTCTGTGATTTTTTCTTTTCTCTATTCCAGCTACAACAGTGAAATTGCAGGGTTAGGCTCCACCATGATCGACCAGGGAACCATCAAGGGGATGAGCGACTTGTTCAGAGGGTGGTTCTTTGTCCTCTCCTTTGTATCCATAGGGCTTGCCACCAACTTTAAAGAACTCAAAGAGCATTTTTCAGGCGGTAAACCCTTGATTCTCTATGTGTTTGGCCAGTCGTTAAACCTCTGCCTCACCCTGATTATGGCATATATCGTTTTCTATCTGATATTCCCTGACCTGACCGCGACCATTTAATCCGAGCGTTGAGACAAAGGATACTATTTATGGACACCAAAACCAAACAATCCAAGGCTAAAGCATGGGCGGTTCTGGTTCTTACCCTGGGTGCACTCTGGGTGTTTGCCGCCGTGATCGGTCCATACGGTGAAAAACATATCCCCACATTCAACACCATTGTGGATACCATTGAAGCCCGGGATATTGATTCAGGCGCCTATTTTTATACTGAAATAGATGCCGGGTATGACGGGCCAAGGGAGCTGCTCGGCTCCATTGCCCTGAAGGCCCCTGAACGATACGGGTTTACCATGCCCTTTATTTCCGGGATGATGCTTTGCTTTTTGATTCTGATTGTCGGATTCAAAACCCTTCCCATGGAATAATTTAGGCAATCTTTTTGTGACAAAGGCCGGAACGGTGGCAAACCGTTCCGGCCTTTTTTTAAAAACCTGAAGATTTTACAGTCCTGAATTTTAAAAACAATAAAACTAGAGTATAATAAAAGAACGTGGGGATGCTGAATCCAGGTTTTTTCATCTGGCTCTACTTTGATGCCAATACATTAACCGTAAGATCCGGCCTTTTAAAGCCCCGGGTCTTGGAAGGAGGCATGATGAAGTTTGAAAAAATCTTAAACCCGGTTGACGGGTCTGATCATTCCAAAAATTCCACCCAATATGCCATTGAACTGGCAAGGCAGTTTGATTCCAAAATCATACTCCTACACTGCCATAACCGATTTCCCGTGGTTCTGTCTGAACCCTATTTCCAGCAGGCCATAGATGAAATCATGAGGGCGTCTGAAACTTTGATAAAACCCTTTGAAGAGATTCTTGAGTCGGCCGGGGTGGATTATGAGGTTAGGATTCTGGAAGGGTTGCCCGGATCAACCATTGCCGATGTGGTTCGGATTGAAAAAATTGACCTGGTGGTCATGGGCTCCAGGGGGGTTTCGGATTTTGAAGGATTGTTTTTAGGCTCTGTGGCCCACCAGGTCCTTCATAAATCCGACTGCCCGGTATTCATTGCTAAATAAGGCTCACGGTCGAATTAAAATTTTCCAAAATATGGCCTAGGATTTTTAATCGTATTCAAGCCGGGGGGCTGGGAGCATATTCGACATATGTGCCAGCTACCCAACGACCAAGGTGATTAAAAAGAGAAGACATATGGGCCGTTTCCTTTTGACCGGGAGCCTAAGGCCTGCCCTAAAGCTGTCATTAGTTTTATAACACCAGGTTAATCCAGGTGGTTTATTCATCCATCTCCCTTTTTTTTGGGGGGGGGGGCAGGAAAAGGGCGATGTCTCTTGGTTTCTTAAGGCCGTTTTTTTATGAACGGATTATTCTGTCCTGTCAGGGGGACCCCCAGCCTTGCAAAAATTAAAACAGGGTTCAGCGCCCCAAATCCACCGCCTAATTTTATATTTGGTTAAATATGGGGATACTCCGTGCTTTCTTGGCCATCAGGCGGTACCATATTGCGGCGCCAAACGAGCGACGAGTGAGGTGTCTAAGCCATACTCCTCAGGGAGGGGCAAGCGAAGGCAACGCAGAAGATGGTGCTGTATGGTGGATCAGGGGCGCCAACTCACTCAGGGCTGAACCCCAGGATTCCTGCCCGGCAATTTTCCTTAAAAATCTGTTTTTATCTTGATTTTTAATTCAGAGTCGGATATTGGTTGGACCAATTTTATTGATTCAAGGGTGACAAATGGGCAAAAGCCATTTTGTTGAATTAAAGATTGTGGAAATGGTCCGAAAAAAAAAACTGATGCCAGGAGGCCGCCTGCCGTCTGAAAGGGCCCTGGCTGCTGAATTTAAGGTTTCAAGAAATACCATCCGCGAGGCCATCCGGGGCCTGGCTGAAAAAAAGATACTCTCCTGCCGCAGGGGATCTGGATCCTATGTGGCTGCCAATGCCGGCGATCTTGTTGCCGCCCGGCTGAAAACAGATCTTGAAAATCAAAAAAAGAGGCTGGCCCAGATTTTTGAAGTCAGAAAGATCCTGGAACCTGGTGTTGCCCGGAAAGCGGCCAAGGTCATAAGCTCCCGGGCCCTTGAAAAGATGGAAAAGATGCTTTCCCTGCAAAAAGCCGCCCTGGCATCGGGGCAGGATACCACCGAGTACGACAAAAAATTCCATGAAATTTTGGTTAAATCCACAAATAACTCAGTTCTCTGGTCCGTATTCACCGCCCTGACCGCCATCCTTGAAGAGAGCCGGAAGATGCAGTCAGCTGAGCGTGCAGGCCATTCAGTGGATTCTCACGTAAAAATACTGGCCTGCTTGAAAGCGCGGGATGGCCAAGGGGCCTACCAGGCCATGAGCGAGCACATGGACGGAGTAGAAGATATTTTAACGCGAATGATAGAGGAATCCAAATGACATATATTTTGTTGTATCTGGGGGTAGGGGGCATTGCCGGTGTATTGGCAGGATTTTTAGGAATTGGCGGAGGGCTGGTGATTGTTCCCATGCTGACCTTTATTTTTACGGCCCAGGGCATTGACCACGGGCTGCTTCTTCACATGGCGCTGGGCACCTCTTTGGCCAGTATTTTGTTTACCTCGGTGTCAAGCATGCGTTCCCACCATAAGAGGGGGGCTGTGGCCTGGAATGTCCTGGCTAAAATTACACCGGGCATTCTGGTGGGAACCTTTGGGGGCAGCTGGATTGCTTCCATGCTTTCCACCAACTTTCTCAAAGGGTTTTTCGGGGTATTCCTGATATACGTGGCCACCCAGATGCTCATGGGCATCAAGCCAAAACCCAACCGTGAAATTCCCGGAACCTTTGGAATTTTCTTTGCCGGAAATATTATCGGGGTGTTTTCCAGCCTTGTGGGCATTGGGGGCGGCACCTTGTCAGTGCCTTTTCTGGTCTGGTGCAATACGAAAATCCACAAGGCTATTGGCACATCAGCTGCCATTGGGCTGCCCATTGCCGTTGCAGGCACCATCGGGTATGTGGTCAACGGGCTGAATGTGCACGGGCTTCCCCCTTTTTGCCTGGGGTTTGTCAATCTCAAGGCCCTGGCAGGGATCGTGGCGGCCAGTGTATTGACCGCCCCCATTGGGGTCCGTCTGGCCCACAGCCTGCCCATTGACAAGTTAAAGCGGATATTTGCAATACTGCTTTATGTGGTGGGAGCCAAAATGCTGGGTTCCATCCTTTTTTAAATGATTCACCCGTATCAGGGTTTATTTTGGGGAAAAGGAGAAAATATGTCAGAGGTGTTTGAGGCCAAGTTTTATGCCCGGTGGGCAGATATGGATTTTAATGGACATATGAAAAATACTGCTTTTCTGGATTATGCAGCAGACTGCCGGATGCTTTTTTTTAAATCCAAGGGCTTTCCCATGGCCACCTTTGCCAAACTGCGTATCGGCCCTGTGGTGTTCAGCGACACCATCCGGTATTTTAAAGAGTTGTTCATGTACGAGCCTTTTTATGTCCGTTTTTTGCTGCAAGAGATTAACCTGGAAGGGTCCAGGTTCAGCATTGTCAACGAGATCTGCCAAATGGACGGCACCCTGGCAGCCCTGGTTGAATCCAAATCCTGCTGGCTGGATCTGGATACCCGGAAGATTATTTCTCCGCCGGATGATTTGCATGCGATTGTTAAAAACCTTGGGAAAACAATGGATTTTAAGGAAAATTAAACCCAAGGCCCAAGGGGGTATGCCTTGCAAAAAAAAGGGGCTTCCAGGACTTATGGACCCGGCGAATTTTTGATGCGGTTGGAGAATTTTTTTTGGGCCTGAAGACAGATTTTGACAAAGGCCAGACACCAGGGCAGGCCGTGGAAAATAAGGTCAAACCAATCGATTGGCCGTATCAGCCGGCCCTGGAAAACAAGGTCCAGCTTTTCAAATAAATGGGGCGGCGTAAAGGGGGTCAAGCCCGGAATGATGCATAAAAAAATAAGAAAATTCCAGTTCAATTTCCTGATCCAGGAAGCCATGGTCTTCATAAAATTCGTCCCAATTATGGGGGTTGATTTTTTTAATGCTGGGTATGAAAATAAATTTATCACTAATCTTGAGCCTTGTCCACCAGGGAGAACACCGCTGGGCCGGATAATTCCTTGACAATCGGGCATAACCATGTCAAAAAATAAAAGATCGAGCGCTCGTTCGAGATAATTTGCCAAACAATTAAGGAGTTACCCTTGGCACCCAAAAAAATGATTGTGAATAGCGAGGCTGAAGTTCCCACCCAGATCAAAAATCCTGAGCTTGTCCGGGAACGGCGGCGGCATATTGTGGATTCAACGGTAAAGCTGTTCATTGAGCATGGCTACCATAAAACCACCACCCGGATGATTGCCAAAGCCGTCGGCTTTTCCATTGGTTCCTTGTATGAATATGTCAGTTCTAAAGAAGACCTGCTCTATCTGGTCTGCAAGGCCATCCATGAAGAGGTGAAAGATGCGGTAGAGGCGGCATTGTCCGCAAGTTCAAAGGAAAAAGAACAATTGGCCCAGGTGATTTGCCAGTATTTTATCGTCTGTGATAAAATGGCCGATCATATCCTGCTCATGTACCAGGTCACCCAGTTTCTGCCGGATAAATGGAAGGAACGGGTTCTGGTCAATGAACTCAATATCACGGATATTTTTATCCAGACCCTGGCAACCATGTCAGGAAAACATAATTTCCCCGTACTGGATGAAAAGATCATCAACCTGGTGGGCCACAATATTTCGGTCATCGGCCAGATGTGGGCCTTTAGACGCTGGCATATGAAAAAGAATTTTACCCTGGACCAGTATATTTCAATTCAGACCGATTTCATCCTCGGCCTTTTGTACTAAGGCTCTTCTCAAAATCAAAAGCGGCTCCTCTTTTTTTCTTTTGAAAAAAAATCAATAAAAATAAAATTTGTATTTATTTTTTCAAGGATATATGCCACTAAATAGTGGATATCAGTGATGTCCGGTTAGGTTTTTGCTTGCTCAATAATTTTTTGATCTTTGACAATATTGTCCCTGTTTGAACTATGAGAGCCCTGCTCCTCGCAGCCAAACAGGTCATTTAGAATGGCGGTTCGCAGCTGCCGAACTCTTTTGATCGTGACCTTTTCATTAAACTGTTTTTGGTAATGGATTGCCAGTAACAGGTAAGTGATAAGGCCGCCAAGAATCTGAACCATAAGGCCGTATTCACTGCGGGCAATGAGATGATATACCTTCAGATGTTCTTTCCACCATTTGAAAAAATCCTCAATGGTCCACCGGAGTTTATAAATTGTTGCTATTTGTTCCGCTGTTAAATCATGCAACTGTCAGTTGCCACATAGTATTTGACGCCAGCAATTTTATAGCCAACAACCCGAACAGGCCTTTTCGTCTGGTTTTGATTCGGAGTACCAAGTTTAACCAGTGCATCATAAAAAATGTAGCTGTCGGAAGGGGTCTCGTGGTTATCAATAATTGTTCTTGTTGTCCTGGTTTTTATACGGCAGACAAAATGTTTGCCTTGCTCCTGAAGCAGGTCAAATTCTTTATGGGATTGATATCCACGATCCATAACACCTGTTTGCCCCTTGGAAAGTATTTTGGGAACAAAAGTGCGTTCAGCGCCGTTGCCTTCAGTCAAAAAGATTTTGTTTGGGATTCCGTGATTAATGTCAAATCCGCAATGTACTTTGGCTTTTTTACTTCCTTTTCTGTAGTTCGCCCAGTGCATTGAAAGGACTGCATTTATGAGACTACCGTCAATGGAAACCAACTCTCCTAACTCGGCGTGTTCACCCGGATGACACTCAAGAGCCTGTTTATAAAGATCCTCAAAGATAAATTGCAGTTGTTCGAGTCCCCTGTGATTGATGGCTTCACAGAAACTACTACGGCTGATACCACCGTCTGGCGCAATATTTTCTTTAGCAAAAACATTCTCCTTGAGATCCTGAATTAAATGTCGGGCAGACTTGTGCTCCTGAAGATGGAAATAAACCAAAGCATTTATCTGGTCTTCGAATGTCATTTTTAAAGGGCGGTCTCCTCGAGATTGTAATTCCGGTGCTTTTGAAAGTGACTTTATCAGAGGGCACCTGAAATTGTCAAAGTTCAGGGACCGTAGTTGTTTTTTAGGGACTGAGATGTGCGTCATTTGAGCTCCTTGAGTTAAATTTTCAAGGCGCACAAAAATTTTTACGCACATTTGTCAACACAAAACAGACTGTTTTTTTAATGATTTTAGATGCTTTTTATATGCAACAACCTAACCGGACACTACTGAGTGGATATAAACTTTGTTTAGTTTAGTCAAACTTTTCGGTATTATAAAGAAGGAGATGTTATGAGTACAGAACCTGAAGTATATGCCCCCCAAAATTCAGTCAAGATTGTAACTGCCACCTCCCTTTTCGACGGCCATGATGCGTCCATCAATATCATGCGGCGGATTCTTCAGGACACGGGCGCCGAGGTGATTCACATCGGCCATAACCGGTCTGCCAGCGAAGTGGTGGATGCGGCCATTGAAGAAGATGCCCAGGGCATTGCAGTCTCCTCCTACCAGGGCGGCCATGTGGAGTATTTTAAATACATGGTGGACCTTCTCCAGGAAAAAGGGGCCGACCACATCAAGATTTTTGGGGGCGGGGGCGGGGTCATCATCCCTTCTGAAATGGACGAACTGCACGCCTACGGGGTAACCCGGATTTATTCTCCCGAAGACGGGGCCAATATTGGGCTTCAGGGTATGATCAACGATATGGTTCAAACCATGGATAACCCTTGCGTTGATTTTGATCATCTGGATTATGACGGCTTAAACCTGGACAACAAGCGGGTAACCGCCAACTTCATCTCCGCGGTCCAGGAGGCCTGTGCCTTGAAAGATGGGCGTTTGGAAACGATTATGGCCAATATCCGTGACAAGGCCTCGGACAAAGAGGTCCCGGTGATCGGCCTTACCGGAACCGGCGGGGCCGGCAAGTCCTCCCTCACGGACGAGCTGATCAACCGGATTTTAAGGGATCTTCCCGAGGTGAATATCGCCATTGTCTCCTGTGATCCGTCCCGGCGAAAAACAGGGGGGGCCCTGCTCGGGGACCGGATCCGGATGAACTCCATAGAGACCGGAAGGGTCTATATGCGATCCCTTGCCACCCGGCGTTCCCAGACTGAGCTGCCCGAAGCCCTTGCCCCTGCCATTGAAGTGGCCAAGGCCGCAGGCTACGATATCGTCATTGTGGAAACCGCAGGCATTGGCCAGGGGGATTCCAGGGTGGTGGATCTGGTGGATCTTTCCGTCTATGTGATGACAGCTGAATTCGGCGCCCCTTCCCAGCTGGAAAAAATCGACATGCTGGATTATGCAGATATCGTGGTGGTCAACAAATACGAAAAAAAGGGAAGCGAAGATGCCCTCAGGGATGTGCGCAAACAGGTTCAGCGCAACCGCAAGGCCTGGAACAAGGATCCCAAGGACCTGCCGGTATTCGGCACCATTGCATCCAAATTTAACGACGACGGGATCACAGCATTTTACCATTGTCTTCTGGATCAGATTTCAGAAAAAAAACAGATTGAATACACCTCCTCCATCCCCAGGACCGGGATAAAGGAATCTTCCTCCAAAACCATTATCATCCCCGGGGAACGGACACGGTATCTGGCTGAAATTGCAGACACGGTGCACGAATACCATGAGGAAACCAGGGCCCAGGCAGATGCCGTTCGCCAGCGATGGCATCTTGAAGAGGCGATCAAAGCCCTTGAGGACAAGGATGTAAGCGAGCTTGACCAGCTCAAGGCGGCCGTGGCTGAGACAGACCGGCGGGTGGCCGGAGAGACCAACGAGCTGGTGGCCGATTTTGAGCAGTCTACTAAAATGTATCAAAAGGATGAACTGGTATACCATGTCAGGGACAAAGAATTCAGGCTGCCCTTGTATTCAAAATCCTTGTCCCATTCAAAAATTTCAAAAATTTCAGTTCCTGGGTTCAAGGATCCTGGGGAGCAGTATGCCTGGATGCGCAAAGAAAATTTTGCCGGCAGCTTTCCCTATACCGCCGGCGTTTTTCCCTTAAAACGGGCAGACGAAGATCCCACAAGGATGTTTGCAGGGGAGGGCGGGCCCGCGGATACCAATGCCCGGTTTCGACTGCTCTCTTCTGCCTATCCTGCAAAAAGATTGTCCACCGCCTTTGATTCAGTCACCCTGTACGGGTTTGATCCGGATCCCAGGCCGGATATCTACGGCAAGATCGGGACTTCAGGCGTGAGCATCTGCTCTGTGGATGACGTGAAAATTTTGTACGGAGGGTTTGACCTTTGCGCCCCCAATACCTCGGTTTCCATGACCATTAACGGACCTGCCCCCATGATGCTGGCCATGTTCATGAATACGGCCATTGCCCAGCAGACCGACAAGTTTGTTGAAGAACAGGGCAGGCAGCCCGATGATAAAGAAGCCGCTGAAATTAAAGCCTTTGCCATGTCCAATGTCCGGGGCACGGTCCAGGCCGATATTCTAAAAGAAGACCAGGGCCAGAACACCTGTATTTTTTCCATTGAATTTGCCCTGAAGATGATGGGGGATATCCAGCAGTTTTTTATAGATCATAGAGTGAGAAACTTTTATTCGGTTTCCATATCCGGCTACCATATTGCCGAGGCCGGTGCCAACCCCATTACCCAATTGGCCCTGACCCTGGCCAACGGGTTTACCTATGTGGAATATTATTTGTCCCGGGGCATGGATATCAACGATTTTGCCCCCTCTCTTTCTTTCTTCTTTTCCAATGGCATGGATCCCGAGTACACGGTGATTGGCAGGGTGGCAAGACGGATCTGGGCCGTGGCCATGAAATATAAATATGGCGGAAATGAAAAGGCCCAGAAACTTAAATATCACATCCAGACGTCTGGCCGCTCACTTCACTGCCAGGATATGCAGTTCAACGATATCAGGACCAGCCTTCAGGGGCTGTGTGCCATTTACGACAATTGCAACTCCCTTCACACCAATGCCTTTGACGAGGCCATTACCACCCCGTCGGCTGAATCGGTCCGCCGTGCCCTGGCTATCCAGCTGATTATCAACCGGGAGTGGGGCCTTGCCAAGAACGAGAATCCTCTTCAGGGATCCTTTATTGTGGATGAACTCACCGACCTTGTGGAAGAGGCCGTTTTAATGGAGTTCCAGCGGATCACGGAACGGGGCGGGGTACTGGGCGCCATGGAGACCGGATACCAGCGGGGTAAGATCCAGGAAGAATCCATGTACTACGAGTATCTTAAACATACGGGCAAGCATCCCATTGTCGGGGTGAACACCTTTGAAGACCCGGATGCCGATTATGCAGACATGGCCAATCATTTGGAGCTTGCAAGGGCCAGCGATGACCAGAAAGATGCCCAGTTAGAGCGCCTTGCTGAGTTTAAGGCCGCCCATGCAGACGATCAGGATCCGGCTATCGAGGCTCTCAAGCAAACCGCCCTTAACGGGGGCAACATGTTTGAGCAGCTCATGGAAACTGTGAAGACCTGTTCCCTTGGCACCATTACCCAGGCATTGTATGAAGTGGGTGGTAAATACCGGCGGAATATGTAATACAGATATTTTTTAATGATGAGTCAAAAACCCAATAAAGGAGATGATATCCTATGAATAAAGCCGTCATCGTCAGCGCCGTAAGAACCCCCCTGGGCAGTTTCGGCGGATCATTGAGCAAGATCGGGGCAACGGATTTGGGAGGTATGGTGATCAAAGAAGCCCTGTTGCGTGCCAAAGTTGAAGGTGAACAGGTGGACGAGTGCATCATGGGCCAGGTGCTGCCCTGCGGGTACGGTCAGAATCCGGGCAAGCAGGCCGTAGTCAAGGCGGGCCTTCCCTGGGAGGTGGAAGCCATCACCATCAACAAGGTCTGCGGATCCTCCCTTAAAGCGGTGATGCTGGCCGCCCAGGCCATTCAGTGCGGAGATGCCGATGTAGTGGTGGCCGGCGGCATGGAAACCATGAGCCGCGCGCCTTATTATATGGACAAGGCCAGGTGGGGACACCGCATGGGGCCGGGACGCATAGAAGACCATATGATCCATGACGGGCTCTGGGATATTGTCAATGATTTTCACATGGGCATGTCCAACGAACTCTGCTCTGAAAAGTGGGAGGTCAGCCGGGAGGATCAGGATTTATTTGCAGCCGAGTCCTATGCCCGGGCCAATGTGGCCGTTGCTTCGGGCCGGTTTAAAGATGAGATCATGCCCGTGTCCATTCCCCAGCGCAAGGGGGATCCCATCATTTTTGATACGGATGAATGCCCCCAGGATACCTCCTATGACCTTTTAGCCAAGATGAGACCGGCCTTTAAAAAGGGCGGGGTGGGCACGGCAGGCAATGCCTCTATTATCTCCGACGGGGCCTCGGCTGTTGTGGTCATGAGCGAGCAAAGGGCAAAGGAACTGGGGTGTACCATCATGGCCCATATCGGTGCCCAGGCATCCTATGGAATTGATATGAAATACGTGCTTATGGCGCCCATTTACGCCATCCCCAAGGTTTTGAAAAAACAGGGAATATCCATATCCGATGTTGACCTGTTCGAGGTCAACGAGGCCTTTGCAGGCACCTCTGCCGGTATTAACAAGGTTTTGGAACTTGATCCTTCAAAGGTAAACGTCAACGGGGGATCCGTGGCTTTGGGCCATCCCATCGGTGCATCCGGTGCCCGGGTGCTCACCACCTTGCTTTATGAAATGGAAAAGCAGGATAAGAATATCGGCCTTGCCTCCCTCTGCCTTGGTGGCGGAGAAGCCGTGGCCCTTGTTTTGAATCGTTAATCATAAATAGACTGCGAGGAGATATAATAAAATGGATGTAAAGACCTTTGGTGTGATCGGTTCAGGACAGATGGGTAACGGCATTGCCCAGGTGGCTGCCGCTGCGGGACTTGCTGTGATCATGAGCGATATTAAGCCTGAATTCTGTGAAAACGGCATGGCCACCATTGCAGGATCCCTGGGCCGTCTGGTGAAAAAAGAAAAAATCAGCCAGGCAGACAAGGATGCCATTTTAGGCCGGATAAAAACCACCACCGACCTTAGGGACATGGCCCAGGCGGATTTTGTGGTCGAGGCGGCCGTGGAAAGAGAAGACCTTAAATTTAAGATTTTCAGGGATTTGGACGAGATCTGTCCCGACCATGTGATTTTATCCACCAACACCTCTTCCATTCCCATCGGCAGGATTGCAGCCCAGACCAAGCGGCCTGACAAGGTCATTGGCATGCATTTTATGAATCCTGTGCCTTTGATGAAACTTGTGGAAATTATTAAAGGGATTGCCACCTCTGAAGAGACATTCAAGCTGACCTGGGATCTGTCTGAAAAATTCGGGAAAACCCCGGCTGAAGCCAATGATTATCCAGGCTTTATTGCCAACCGCATCCTCATGCCCATGATCAACGAGGCGGTTTTCTGTCTCTACCAGAGCGTGGGCAAGCCCGAAGATATTGACACGGTGATGAAGTTGGGCATGAATCATCCCATGGGGCCTTTGGCCCTGGCCGATCTCATTGGCTTAGACACCTGTCTGGCCATCATGGAAACCCTGTACGACGGGTTTAAAGATTCCAAATACAGGCCCTGTCCTTTGCTCAGAAAATATGTGGAAGCCGGCTGGCTGGGCAGGAAAACCAATAAAGGGTTTTATGATTATTAATCCTTGATTGACATTTCGCAATCGACTTTCCGGCAGCAGGCAAAAAAGAGTTTTGTCTGCTGCTGTTTTTTTGGGGGGGCATGTTATGGATTCTCCGTATCAGCAGCTGGTACCAAAACTTGAGATTGATCACAGAATAAAGGGCCTTCAGGCGATTTTGGCCCAAAACCAACTGGGCTGCGCCCTTATTGTCCAGAAGGCGGACAGGTTTTATTATACCGGCACCACCCAGCAAGGGTGGCTGTTTGTCCCGGACCAGGGAGATCCTTTGTTCATGGTGTTCAAGGACCTGGACCGGGCCGAGGCCGAATCCGGGTTGGAACATATTATTTCTTTGATGAGTCCCCGGCAGATACCCCAGGTGCTCGGGCAGAAAGGAATCCGTTTAAAAGGCCCCATGGGGCTTGAGCTGGATGTGATGCCGGCCAATACCTATTTGATGTTCAAACAGATTTTTGAAAATTTAAAAATTTTAGATATTTCTACTGACATCCGTCTTCAGCGGGCCGTGAAATCTGAGTTTGAGATTAATTGTATCCAACAGGCCTGTACCCGGGCTGACCAGGTGGCGGCCATGGTGCCTTCTCTTTTGACAGAAGGCATGACCGAGGTGGAGCTTGCAGGGCAGGTGGAGGCCTTTGCCAGGAAACTGGGCCACCAGGGGACCATCTGCATGCGGCTCTGGGACAATCATCTTTTTTACGGCCATATCATGTGCGGACCCGGGGCTGCCGTGCCGGGCGCTCTTTCTTCTCCAACCGCCGGGCCTGGCCTGAATCCCTTTGTGGGCCAGGGGCCGTCCATGAATCCCATTGTTTCCGGGAATGTTCAGAATTCTGTGTCACGGTTTCGGTTCCCGGATCTGCCTCAGCGCCAGCGGAAGTAAAAGTCAGGTCCGAGAATGGGCCTTCAATCAGCCACGTCGGAGGAGTTGATTTTTGCTGGAGTGGAGTTCCTGGAACCATCTTTTCCATCTGTAAATAAATCCCTATCAAATTCCCAGCTCTTTATCCAGCCGGCCTTCAAAGAAAATTGCCAACTGGGAAATTGTCAGTGACCAATTTTGAATCGGCATTGTCCATTTTTTACTGGCGTTCTGGATCCCCATGTAAAGCAGCTTTAACAGGCTGTCCTGGTTCGGGAATGATCCCTTTGTTTTGGTCAGTTTTCGAAACTGTCGATGCACAGCCTCAATGGTATTTGTGGTGTATATTATCCGTCGAATCTCTTCTGGATATTTAAAGAAATGACTGAGGCGTTCCCAGTTGTTCCGCCAGGATTTTATCACAATCGGGTATTTGTCATTCCATTTATTTTCCAAGATATCCAGTTCTTCTTCGGCCAGATCCTTATTGACCGCTTTATAAACACGTTTTAGATCTGCCATAAATTCCTTTTTATTTTTGGAACCAACGTATTTCAATGAATTTCGGATCTGGTGGACTACGCAGAGTTGAACTTCTGTGTCCGGGAATATGGTCTCAATGGCCTCGGGAAAACCTTTTAGACCATCAACACAGGCAATCAGGATATCTTTTACCCCTCGGTTTGAAAGGTCTGTTAACACCTGCAGCCAGAAGTTCGCACCCTCATTCTCGGATATGTACAGCCCAAGAACCTCTTTGCGGCCCTCGATATTCACCCCAAGAATTGTGTAAACGGCTTTGCTGGCGACCTTTCCGTTTTCTCGTACTTTATAATGTATGGCATCAAGCCATATGATTGGGTACACATTTTCCAACGGCCTGGCCTGCCATTCTTTGACGGTATAGATGATTTTATCGGTAATGGTGCTCAGAGTGGCATTTGAAATCTCAAGTCCATAGATTTCCTGTAAATGGGAAGCCATATCATTATAACTCATGCCCAGGCCGTAAAGGGCTATTATCTTTCTTTCAATTTCATCGCTGAGCGTTGTCTGATGTTTTTGACGATCTGTGGAGAGAAGGTTCCGGCCCTGTCACGCGGGGTTTCCAGCTCAAATTTACCATCCAGGGATTTAATGGTCTTTTTGCTTTTTCCATTACGGCGGTTGGCAGAAACTTCCTGCCCGAGATGGGACTCCAACTCTCCTTCAAGAGCAGCTTCAGCAAGATTTTTGATTAATGATGTAAGGACGCCGCCCTTACCTGTGAAGGGTTTACCTTCCTGGATGCCTTTAAGGGCTTTTTGAAAATCAAATTCGGTGTTTTCTTCGGTCATGTCAGTTCTCCTTATTTAGCTGAGTATATCAGCTTTCATTCAACTGACACAGAATTTTGAACGCCCTCGCTGAAAAGATAGTCAGCAATTGGATCAATCTGGCCAATATTTCCAAAATTCCAATGTTGATGAAATTTGCCAAGACCTTGGCTGTGCACAGGCAAAGAATCCTTTCATACTATGATTACAGGATATCTACAGGTCCTTTAGAAGGGACAAATAACAAGATAAAAACCATGAAACGGAAAGCTTATGGATACAGGGATTCGGAGTTTTTCAGGTTGAAACTTTTGGACCTTCACAATAAAAGGTACGCATTAATCGGATGAACCATAATGTTTCATTCAATTTGTAATTAAATTTTGTCTATAAAAGGCATTCTTTGTATTGAAATGCAAGACTAATGATTTTTACCAGGTAAAGAAATTTGGGCGGCTTTGATATTTCAGGAGATAAAATCAGGAATGCTGAATATGAAAAAATGAATAAAAGACATTCCTTGACACATGAATATGAAGATTGTATAAGCTTGTATATACAAGTTTGCTTTGACTATATTTTACCGGGCCTGACCCGGAATCAGACGGTCCAGGCCTTGAAAAATGCCCTGCGCTATGTGCCCAAAGTCCTTCATGAGACCCTGATTCCCGAATTCTTGGAGGAGCTTAAGACCCGGGGACGGATTTACGGGTACCGGTTCAGGCCCCAGGGAGAGATCCGGGCCAAACCCGTTCATGAATACAAGGGAAAATGTCTGGCAGGCAAGGCCATCCAGGTGATGATTGACAACAACCTTGATTTTGATGTGGCCCTTTATCCTTATGAATTGGTGACCTACGGTGAAACCGGTTCGGTCTGCCAGAACTGGATGCAATATCTTTTAATCAAAAAATATCTGGAAAACATGACCGAGTACCAGACCCTGGTCATGCAGTCAGGACACCCCTTAGGGCTGTTCAAATCTTCACCTGACAATCCACGGGTGGTGATTACAAACGGTCTGATGGTGGGGCTGTACGACAACCCGGAAGACTGGGAGATCGCGGTTCAAATGGGGGTTTCTTCTTATGGCCAGATGACGGCAGGCGGGTGGATGTATATCGGTCCCCAGGGCATTGTTCACGGCACCTACAACACCCTGCTCAATGCGGGGAGAAAAATGTGCGGCGTGGCAGACGGCAAGGATCTTTCAGGCCTTTTATTTGTTTCTTCCGGCCTTGGCGGAATGAGCGGTGCCCAGCCCAAGGCCGCCAAGATCGCAGGGGCGGTTTCCATTACTGCTGAAGTGGATTATTCAAGGGTGAAGACCCGCCATTCACAAGGCTGGGTGGATATTGTTTCCGATGATCTTGACGTTGTTTACAACACCGCCCAAAAAGCTGTGGCTGCAAAGGAAAATACCTCAATTGCCTATCACGGCAATGTGGTGGATCTGATTGAGTTTTTAAATGAAAAAGACCTTAAGGTGGATCTTTTGTCCGATTAGACCTCCTGCCATGTGGTCTATGACGGGGGATATTGTCCGGCCGGAATGAGCTTTGAGGAAAGGACGGATCTTCTGGCCCGGGACCGGAAAAAATTCAAGGCTCTGGTGGATGAAAGCCTTAAAAAACATTATGCACTCATTGAAAAGATTTGCCTTAAAGGCACCTATTTCTTTGATTACGGCAATGCCTTTCTCAAGGCGGTTTTTGATGCAGGCGTAGTTGGGGTGGTCAAAAATGGTAAAGATGCCAAGGACGGGTTTGTCTATCCTTCTTATTTTGAAGATATCATGGGACCGATTTTTGACTATGGATACGGCCCCTTCCGCTGGGTCTGCCTCAGCGGGGTTCCTCAGGACCTGGACAAGACAGACCAGGCCGCCATGTCCTGTATTGATCCGGACAGACGCGCCGAAGACCGGGATAATTACGTCTGGATCAGAGATGCCAAAAAGAACAAGATGGTGGTGGGGTCCCAGGCCAGGATTCTCTACCAGGATGCAGGGGGCCGCGTGGCCATTGCCCTGAGATTCAATGAAATGGTCAGGAACAAAGAGGTCTTAGGCCCCATCATGCTGGGCCGTGACCACCATGATCCAGGAGGTACGGATTCTCCTTTCAGGGAAACGGCCAATATCTATGACGGGTCCAATGTCTGTGCTGACATGGCCACCCATTGTTTTGCTGGAAATGCCGCCAGGGGCATGAGTATGGTCTCCCTCCACAACGGCGGGGGCACAGGGATCGGCAATGCCATTAACGGCGGGTTCGCCCTGGTCCTGGACGGCAGTGAACGCGTGGATGCCATCATCAAATCTGCCATGCTCTGGGATGTCATGGGCGGTGTGGCCCGGAGAAACTGGGCTGGCAATCCCAATGCCAGACAGGTGGCCATGGAATACAATCAAAAGAATCCCAACAATGATCAGATCACCGTGCCCCATCTGGCAGACGAGGCCTCGGTGGATGAGGCGGTGGGAACGCTTTTTCAGTAAAGGATGCCTTAAAGGACGCCTTGGCTGAGTTCATCCAAGGCGGGTCTTTTCCTGGAACATCCCAATGAATTTATTGAGTCTGTCTGCATTGGTCTGCATGACTTGAATCCACAGATCCAGGACTTCACGGCCTTCATCCGTGATGGTGTAGGTCCGTTTGGCAGCTCCGGCTTCCTTGGTTTCCCATTCCGATCTAACCAGATTGTCTTCTTCCATCTGCCTGAGATGGCGGTAAATCATGCCCGGCGGTGCTGTGCCCTGGATGAATCCGAATGACTGGATGGTGGAAATGAGTTCATATCCGTAAGAGGGGGCAGATACAAGGCCTAGAAGAATGGAGGCCTGGATATACCTTTCCTGGCGGCCGGATCCGGGTCTGTTTTTTTTTGACATATATAGCTCCTTGACATATATCCCTTAAGGATATATATATGAAATATAAAATATGGTCATTTCATACCATATTATTGTTTCCAATTAAAGGAGGGAACCATGAGCAAAATATTTGTCAGGGAAAGACGGAAAATAGAAAAAGGCGAAAAAAAGGCCAGATTCCGTGTTGTGGGTCTTAGCGGAAAAGAGGTGAAAATCTATACCAAACATATCCGGAAAAATGAATTGGAACTGATTGCAAAGGAGACTGGGGCCCAGATCATTTATCTGCCCAAACACGGCACTGGAAATCAGGACGGAAATATGTAGCGTTCACAAGGGGCCGGGCCGACTTTTTCTATCAGCCGGCCCGGACTTTAAGGTTTTTAGATATTTTTATTTGTGAATAATGGTGCCTACATGCTCTCCTTTTAATGCGGCCCTGATCTTTTCAGGATGGCGCAGGGCATCAATGACCTGGAGTTCTTTAAGGCATTTTGCATTTTTAAGCATATTTAAAATGGGCCGTTCAAGAATGAGATCGTCCAGGTCCAGTTCAATGAGATCATCAACAGAAATTTTATCGTAAAATTCAAGTTTCTCCTTTTTGCCAGCCTTTTTGGGATCTTTTTCATAGAGTCCTGTTTCATCTTTGAGGTAGATCAAAGATTTGGCACCGATATTTTCCGCCAGTAAAAAGGCGCCGCAGTCTGTTCTATGGGGCGGGATGGACCCGAATTCGGCAGGGTGTTCAAAAAAACCATAGGGAGGAATGCCTGTGGTGATGGGCAGATGGCCCTGTTTGCAGAACATGGTCAATTGTTCCAAATGATCCCCGTGACCGATCCTGACCCCGCCGTGTTTGGCCAAAAGTACTGACAGCATGACCGCATTCTGGGAAGAGACCTTATCCCCGAGTTTAGAGAGCACCCCTGTGGGCATGCCCAAGTCCACCCCGATGTTATACACATGGCGGGCCCTTGTGCCGCCCCCGGTCATGAGCAGTAATTTATGTTCATCTTTGAGGCGGATGAGTTCATCCACAATGGGGAAAATAGCCTTGGCTCCCCGGTCCATGATGCTTTGTCCGCCGATTTTCAATACATTGATATCCGGGTGCATCCTGAAGTATTCCCCGGATTCCGTGGTTTTTAAAAATTCTTTGCTGACCAGGGATTCGCCCAGCATGGGCGTATCAATATGCAGCCGGCCTTTGTCTTCTTGTTCCTTGATGAGTTTTCCCATGTTTCCCCCTTGAAATGGATGAATTTGTTTTTAATGCGAAATGAATTTTTAGATATTTTTATATCATAAGACAGGATTGGACTTTAATCAAATGTATTTGGGATTATATCTCTCAAGGACCCGGGATGAATTAAGGCGGACAAAAAATTTAACCTGAATATTTCATGAAATTTTAAGTATTTTGCCAAAAAGTTATATTATTACAATTGCTTGTGTCATTTTTTTTAGTCGTTTTCCATTATACAAAACCTCACCCTCCGGGCAAAGCGTTTTACCTCATCTGCTGGGTTACAGTCCGCTCGCAGTAAAGGACTACGGCTTCTCGGTCTGTGCCTTGCAGCTAAGGCAAAACCGCTTTGTGAAATATGTGGGTTAAGGGCCTAACGTTTTATTCTGTTTTTTTATTCATTTTCAGGGTAAAATCCCTTTGCTTTAACCTTTTGAATATCTTAATATAAAGTTTTGCAGATAACGCCTGTCCTGATTGGACAGGAAATGGCGCATCAATAATAATATCAAATTTAAGTTAAATGAAGATGGAGGCGTAATGGAGATAAAAGTAACCCGGGCGAACCAGACAGGAACCCGGCCCAAGGATGCTGACCTGGGGTTTGGTACGGTGTTTACCGACCATATGTTTGTAATGGATTATGAAGAAGGCAAGGGCTGGCTTGATCCCCGTATTGAGCCTTATGCCGAGTTCTCCATGTCTCCTGCTGCCATGATATTTCATTATGGCCAGGCCATTTTTGAAGGGCTTAAGGCCTATAAAACACCCGAGGGAAAAGTTCAGCTTTTTCGGGCAAGGGATAATTTTGCCCGGATGAATCAGTCTGCCAAGGGGCTTTGCATTCCTGAGGTTGATATTGATTTTATCATGGATGCCTTAAAACAGCTCCTTAAGCTCGAAGAAAAATGGATTCCCGAAACCCTGGGCACCTCCCTGTATATAAGGCCCTTTATCATTGCCACCGATCCCTTTTTGGGGGTAAGATCTTCTTATACCTTTAAATTTTTTATTATTCTTTCTTCGGTCGGGGCATACTATTCAGAGGGCCTTAATCCTGTGAAAATATGGGTTTCCAATGACCATGTCCGTGCGGTGCGCGGCGGGGTAGGCGAATTTAAGACCGCAGGAAATTATGCTGCCAGCCTCTATGCCGGAGAAAAGGCCAAAAAACAAGGGTATGCCCAGGTGCTGTGGCTGGATGCCATTGAAATGAAATATATTGAAGAGGTCGGGGCCATGAATATCTTTTTCATCGTTGATGATGAATTGATCACCCCCAGCCTTAACGGCAGTATTTTACCCGGCATCACCCGGTATTCTGTCCTGGCTCTGGCTGAAAAATGGGGCATGAAGGTCTCTGAACGAAAGATCAGCATTGAAGAAATTTTTGCGGCCCATGAAACAGGACATCTCACCGAGGTCTTCGGGTCCGGGACCGCTGCCGTGATTTCCCCTGTGGGTGAGATTCGTTACGGTGACAAGGTGATGAACATTGGCGACGGCACTCCGGGCAAGACCTCCATGAAATTTTATGATGCCCTGACCGCCATTCAATATGGAAAAGCCCAAGATACGGAAAACTGGATAGAGGTGGTTGATTAGTTCCTTATGGGACAAGGCGGCCAAGTGTTAGTATTCATATGAATTTTTAGACCGGAAGTGCTTTAAACCCGGCACTGACGTCAAAGATGGAGTTTGATCACCCTCAGACTATTGGAGATGAAATGGCTAAAAAGAAGACAATGACTCCCATTGGAAAACGGATCAGAAAAGCCCGGCTGGACAAGAAGATCAGCCTGGATACCATGGCAAATGAAACCGGATTATCAAAGGAATTCATCAAAAAAATAGAGAATGGTGAGCAGCGTCCCTCAGTGGGGACCCTGCTCCAAATTTCAAGAACCCTTCACCTGGATTCGGGATTTCTGCTCAAGGAACAAGAGGACACCCAGCAAGAGCGGTCAAATGCCTATACCAAACGGACAGATAACTATGCCTACACGCCTCTGACACCTGGGGCGGAAAACAAGCATTTAAAGGCCTTTCGCATTGTGGTGGAAGCCGGCGCCAGCCACGAGGGCGTCGGTTTTCAGCACGAGGGCGAGGAGTTTGCCTATGTGTTCGAAGGCCAGGTTGAAATCCAGGTGGGGGACCATGTCAATACCCTGAAACCAGGGGACTCCCTTCATTTCAATTCAGGAATCAAGCATGACTTGCGCAATGTGGGGCAAGCAGATGCCCAGCTCATTGTGGTTGTTTATGCGCCCTGATTTTTTGAATTAATTCATAGATGTATATGAGTACCGTTAAATTAGGTATTTGAGAAGGAGTTGATATGCTATTCAAGCTGACTGATGAACAATTGATGATCCAGAACATGGTCCGGGAATTTTCCCGGAAAGTGATTGCGGCCACGGCCAGTGAACGGGATAAAACAAAGCAATTTCCCGCAGAAAATTTTAAACAGATGGGTGAGCTCGGCCTTATGGGCATGATGATTCCGGAAGAATACGGCGGAGAAGCAGCCGACGCAGTATCCTATGTCCTGGCCCTGTCGGAAATTGCCTATTCCTGTGCCTCCACCTCGGTGGTCATGTCGGTACAGAACTCCATTGTCTGCGAAAGCCTGAATAAGTTCGGCACACCAGAGCAGAAACAAGAATTTTTACTGCCCCTGGCCTCGGGGGAGATTATTGGGGCCTTTGCCCTGACCGAGCCTGATGCCGGTAGCGACCCTGTGAGCCAGGACACCACGGCCGTCAGGGACGGGGATGATTATATCATCAACGGAACCAAGCGGTTTATCACTTCGGGTGAGAACAGCTCAGTGGTCCTGGTGACGGCTAAAACCGATGAAAGTATCGGCCATAAAGGCATTTCCTGTTTTATCGTCCCCAAGGGGACGCCCGGACTCGTTGTCGGGCATCACGAGGATAAGATGGGGCTGAGGGCTTCGGACACCACAGATCTCATATTTGAGAACTGCCGGGTGCCGTCCGTCCAGATTCTTGGAAAAGAGGGGGACGGGTTCAAGATCGCCATGTCAGGACTGGACAGCGGCAGGATCGGGATTGCCGCCCAATCCCTTGGGGTTGCCCAGGCCGCCTTTGATGCCGCCGTCAAATATGCCAAAAAAAGGAAACAATTTGGGGTGGCCATCACCAAGCACCAGGCCATAAGGTTTCAGATCGCAGACATGGCCACCCAGATCGAAGCGGCCCGCCAATTGATTTTTTCAGCAGCTTCCACCAAGGATCGGGGGGGAAATTATACCCGGGAGGCCTCCATTGCCAAGCTCTTTGCCTCTGAAATGGTCAACGAGGTCACGGCTCGCGCCATCCAGATCCACGGCGGATACGGATTTACCAAGGACTATGAGGTAGAGCGTTTCTACCGGGACGCCCGGGTGTTTACCATCTACGAAGGGACCAGTGAAATCCAGCGCATCGTGATTTCAAACAGCATCCTCAGAGACAAGAGAAAACCCTGATACTATCCTTTGTTTTAATCGGCATGGAAATATAGTTTTCCATGCCGGTGCACGGGAAGGTTTGTTCCCTTTCATTGGATTGGCTGTCAATCCAATGAAAGGGATAGGCTTTTTTTAAATCTATAGAAATGGAAAGGTCCCATAGAAAAACCTTAACAGAGTTGTAGCCATATTGTATTTTACGAAAAACAGCATTAATATTTCGGCCAAATTTCATGCATTGAGCGGGGTCTGACACGTCTTTTTCATACAGACGGAAGGCTTTAATCAAATCCGATATGATATCGTCCGGGAGTATTTTAATAAAAGATGTTCCCAACCAAAAGAGCCAATGGTTTCATTCATTTTCTGTTTTCATGAACGAGATAGATGCTGAGATCAGCACCACAGCGATAGACCCGATATTATGGGAAACTGCACCAAGAATGGGGGTTAAAAGACCACCCGCGCTTAAAATGATAGATATCAGGTTTATCCCCAAACTCAGGCCGATATTGAATTTAATGGTTCGGCTCATCCGGCGGCTAAGCTGAATAAGAAACGGAAGCAGGGCCAGCCGGTCATTCAAGAGAACGATATCCGCCGTTTCAAGGGCAACATCAGAGCCTCTAAGTCCCATTGCAATTCCAGCATCAGCTGCTTTTAAGGCTGGGGCATCATTTATGCCGTAGCTGCTTTTAAGGCTGGGGCATCATTTATGCCGTCTCCAATATAAACGAGCTTGCCGGATTGATAATTCTGAATGAATTTCATTTTTTCACCCGGTTTGAGCCTGGCGTGGTATGTTTCAATATGAATATCCTCTGCAATGGCTTTAACGGCAGGCTCATGGTCTCCTGAGATAACCGCAAGATCAAGGCCATTCCTTTTGAGCCTGTCTGTAACTTGCCTGGCTTCAGGCCGGGGCTGGTCAAAGATACCAATATGCCCTGCCACAATGGTATCGACCAGAACCGTTACAAAGGTCATCTCTCTGTTGAACAAGGGTGAGTCGCTGCAGGCTTCAACTCTTACCGATTTACCGTCAACCATACCGGATATACCCACACCGGTTTCATATTTAATTTTTTGGGCGGAAACGATTTGAATTCCAAAGTCTTTTGCCTTTTGTACAATGCCTGTTGCCAGGGGATGTTTGCTCCCCAACTCCACCCGGGCTGCCAGCTCAATAATTTTTTTCTGATCATAAGATGCCGTCTCAATCACTTCAACAACCTGGGGCGCACCTGTGGTTAATGTGCCTGTTTTATCAAAAAAAACGCCTTTGGCAGCGGCGATTCTTTCAAGGTATTGACCTCCTTTTACCAAAATTCCCGCCTTTGCCGCCCTGCCGATTGCAGCAACAGAGGTAACCGGACCTGCCAAAAGAAAGGAGCAGGGACACCCGACAATTAAAACAGCGATGGCCCTGTCTATTTCCTTGGTTAACAGATAGGTTAAAATGGCAATGGAAAGAATGAACGGGGTAAACCAGGCAGCATACTTGTCCACGATTTGTGCACTGTCCACTTTGGTCTGTTCGGCGGATTTAACCAGACCTATGACTTTACCGATGGTTGAATCCCGGCCGATTTTTTGAGCGGTTATTCTGATGAATCCATCCAGATTAAGGGTGCCGGCGCAGACATCATCTCCTTTATATTTGTTTGCGGGTATGGATTCCCCTGTTAATGAGGATTCATCCACAGCGGTTTGCCCCTCAAAGATTGACCCGTCAACCGGGATTACCTCCCCGGGTCTGACCAGCACATGATCGCCAATGGCTATTTGGGAAACAGGCGTTTCAATTTCATTCTCGTCTTTAAGTAAAATTGCCGTATCAGGGGTTACCTCTATCAAGCTTTGAATTGATTTTCTGGCATTATCACTGACGGCTTCCTCAATCATTGACCCGAACACCATGATAAAGCTGACCGTTGCCGCTTCCAGAAAATTTCCATTGGCCAGGCAGGCGATGATGGCAATGCTCACCAGCTCATCCACATTAATTTTCTTTTTCATGATCCCCTGAATTGCTTCCATGACAATAGGAATGCCGTTTATGGCAACAGAGGCCAGTAAAAGAGCCGTGATCACAAAAGGCATGGTGGTGTTTGATATTTTTGAAATTCCGAGAGCCACTGGAATCAACAGACCGCCTGTTGCAATTTTGATAAAGTCACTGGACTTGAAAATTTCTTTATACACACTTAAATCAGAATGTCTGCCTATCATTGAGAATACCTCTATTTTGGTTTGTAATCCAAACTGTCAAACAGCGACACTTGTCGATTGCAAATGGAAATTCCATATTCCTTGTTTAAGCTAAGGGTTTTGGGGCATTTGCCCAGGACCGTGAATTGATCCCCGGTTGCCAATTCAAAGGTGAAGAATCTACCAGGCCTCCTGAAATATGATTTAACCAACCTGGCTTTATAGGGTGACTGATGGTCAACAATAAAGTTTTCCGGTCGAACAAAAATTGTGATGCGTTTTTTTTGGCTGTCCAGGCTCACCTGATTACCGTTGAAACTTCCGATTTCTGTGGATACCACACCTGAAGGAAAAATCCATCCGTTTAAAAAGGCGCCTTCACCCACCAACTGCGCCACTTCCACAGAGGCCGGCTGGTAATATAGATTATCCGCAGTATCCCACTGAAGCAGTTTGCCCTCTTTGATAACACCAATTTTGTCTGCCATGGCAAACGCCTCATGTTGATTATGAGTTACCAAAAGTCCGGTGGTGTTAAATTTGGATAAAATATATCTGACCTCTTCGGACAGAGATTCCCTAAGGGCCACATCCAGATTCGAAAAAGGCTCATCCATCATCAAAAGAGGGAATGTTCAGAATTCTGTGTCACGGTTTCGGTTCCCGGATCTGCCTCAGCGCCAGCGGAAGTAAAAGTCAGGTCCGAGAATGGGCCTTCAATCAGCCACGTCGGAGGAGTTGATTTTTGCTGGAGTGGAGTTCCTGGAACCATCTTTTCCATCTGTAAATAAATCCCTATCAAATTCCCAGCTCTTTATCCAGCCGGCCTTCAAAGAAAATTGCCAACTGGGAAATTGTCAGTGACCAATTTTGAATCGGCATTGTCCATTTTTTACTGGCGTTCTGGATCCCCATGTAAAGCAGCTTTAACAGGCTGTCCTGGTTCGGGAATGATCCCTTTGTTTTGGTCAGTTTTCGAAACTGTCGATGCACAGCCTCAATGGTATTTGTGGTGTATATTATCCGTCGAATCTCTTCTGGATATTTAAAGAAATGACTGAGGCGTTCCCAGTTGTTCCGCCAGGATTTTATCACAATCGGGTATTTGTCATTCCATTTATTTTCCAAGATATCCAGTTCTTCTTCGGCCAGATCCTTATTGACCGCTTTATAAACACGTTTTAGATCTGCCATAAATTCCTTTTTATTTTTGGAACCAACGTATTTCAATGAATTTCGGATCTGGTGGACTACGCAGAGTTGAACTTCTGTGTCCGGGAATATGGTCTCAATGGCCTCGGGAAAACCTTTTAGACCATCAACACAGGCAATCAGGATATCTTTTACCCCTCGGTTTGAAAGGTCTGTTAACACCTGCAGCCAGAAGTTCGCACCCTCATTCTCGGATATGTACAGCCCAAGAACCTCTTTGCGGCCCTCGATATTCACCCCAAGAATTGTGTAAACGGCCTTGCTGCCGACCTTTCCGTTTTCTCGTACTTTATAATGTATGGCATCAAGCCATACGATTGGGTACACATTTTCCAACGGCCTGGCCTGCCATTCTTTGACGGTATGGATGATTTTATCGGTAATGGTGCTCAGAGTGGCATTTGAAATCTCAAGTCCATAGATTTCCTGTAAATGGGAAGCCATATCATTATAACTCATGCCCAGGCCGTAAAGGGCTATTATCTTTCTTTCAATTTCATCGCTGAGCGTTGTCTGATGTTTTTTGACGATCTGTGGAGAGAAGGTTCCGGCCCTGTCACGCGGGGTTTTTAGCTCAAATTTATCATCCAGGGATTTAATGGTCTTTTTGCTTTTTCCATTACGGCGGTTGGCAGAAACTTCCTGCCCGAGATGGGACTCCAACTCTCCTTCAAGAGCAGCTTCAGCAAGATTTTTGATTAATGATGTAAGGACGCCGCCCTTACCTGTGAAGGGTTTACCTTCCTGGATGCCTTTAAGGGCTTTTTGAAAATCAAATTCGGTGTTTTCTTCGGTCATGTCAGTTCTCCTTATTTAGCTGAGTATATCAGCTTTCATTCAACTGACACAGAATTTTGAACGCCCTCTCAAAAGATCTGGTTTAGGGGCCAGGGCTCTTGCAAGGGCCACCCGCTGTTGCTGCCCCCCTGACAGTTCATGGGGGTATTTTTTTTCAGATCCGGCAAGCCCTGTTATTTGAATCAGTTTCTTTATAGTCGATTGTTGCTTTTTAATCGGTCCAAAGGTGATATTTCCCATGACCGTTAAATGGGGGAATAAGGCATAATCTTGAAAGACCATGCCGGTCTGGCGGTTCTCGGGTGGTCGGTTGGTATGGGATGAAAAAACAGAGGTTCCGTTGATGAGAATGCGTCTTGAATCCGGTGTTTCAAATCCGGCGATCATTCTTAAGAGGGTGGTCTTGCCACAGCCGCTGGGACCGATCAATGCGCCCAGTTCCCCCTTTTTAAGACTGAATCCAATGTCTTTTGCCACAACCAGGCGACCGTGTGTTTTATTGATCTTTTCAATGGTCAAACTCATGCTATTTTTTGCTCCTTCCCACAAAGGTTAGAAAAATAATGGGAACCATACCGGCCAAAATCAGGGTAAGGGCCGGCAGTGCGGCTCTTTCCCACTCTCCTTCGGAGGTCAGCTCAAATATTTTAACTGCCAAAGTATCCCAGCCAAAAGGCCTAAGCATAAGGGTCACCGGCATCTCTTTAATGATCTCTACAAAGACAAGAATACTTCCGGTTATGATCCCTTTTTGGATAAGCGGCAGATGGACTTTGGTCAGCAAGTTAACACCGGACACCTTCATCAACCTGGCCGCTTCATCCATAGAAGGCGTCAGGCGGGTCATGTTACTGAAAATAGGTTTATATCCGGCCGTTAAAAATCGGACCATGTAGCACAGAGGCAGCAACAACAGGCTTCCTTTTAAAATACCGGAGCTCAAAGTGATGCCCATCTGGTTTAACCCACTTAAGATGGCGTTGTCCGCAAACCCGACCACACTGATAATACCAACTGCCAAAACCGGTCCGGGAAGTGCATAGCCGGATAAAGATAATTTTGCAGCCACACTTGTTTTGGCATCGTTCATGGAACGATTTGAATAGGCCAGAACAACGGCCACAAACATGGTAAACCCCATACCCATAAAGCCCAATATGAAGGTATTGGATAGCTGCCTGAAATAGTGTGAGCTGATTTCAATAATAAATGCCTTAACAGTCCAGACAGCAAGCTGAAGCACAGGAATGACAAAGGCCATCAGAAAAACGAAACCACAGTAACTGCAGGCCAGAACCGCTTTGATGCCGTTTAAGGGGGCTCGTTCTGACGCCTGATGTCCCCCCGTGTTAAAAAATTGCTGTTTTTTTCTGACGTATGCTTCGGCCATGAAGATGGCCAAAACAATAACGACAAGAATAGAGGCCAGCTGGGATGCTGAATTGATGGAGAAAAATCCATACCACGCTTTATAAACTCCTGTTGTGAAGGTATCATAGTTAAATAGGGCGCATTCCCATTTTCCCGGTTTTAAAAAGGCCTGTCTTTTAGAGCAAAAAGAATGATATCCTCTGTTACGCTGAAATGAACATAAATGGATTGTGCTAATGAAGAAAGCTGAAGATTGTAATACTGTTGATGAAGTCCTTGCATGCCTCAAAAAACTGGAAGAAGATCCAAATCGCTTGGTTCGTAACGCTAACGAATTAGAACAGATGGAGCAGGAAATCCTTGAGTATACAAATCGGATAAGCGCCTTTTTTTTAAAAAAAAGATCCAGGCCTCAGTAGATTCCTCTGAACAGGTCGACCAAGAAAAAGAATTGATGTCCAATTGGCCGGGACGGATGAAAAGCGAAGGGCTTGAGACAGTTTGGATTCAGCTTTGTACAGATAGTTCGGTTGATATTCATGTTCGATACTATCGAAGGTCCTGTGACCGCCGAAAAGGAAAAAGATATAAAGGTGCATACGCTGGCTTAATCCTTCTTGGAATCCATGATCGCTGCTCGCCTGCTTTGGCTTCTATGGTGAGTTCTTGGTCAGCCTTATTAAGTTCTTTTGAAGAAGTCCGTCAAGTGCTTTGTGACCGTGGGATGACGTTGGGTATAAAGGTCATCCGTAAACTGACCTATCGGTACGCAGAGCGGGCTCGAGCCGAACAACAAGCGGGCCGAATCCCATTAAATGATGGAGATTTACTTGAAGGGCGGCGAGTCGTTATCAGCACTGATGGTGGCCGCACTCGGCTCAGAGAGAAGAAAAGGGGACCAAAAACCCAAAAGGATAGAACCCGATTTCGTGGGGCATGGCGAGAACCCAAGCTTTTGATCATTTATGTAGTGGACGCCCATAGAAAACAAGAAAAAAGCTTTTCACCATTTATTGATGGCTGTTTCAATGGACCGGATGGTGTATTCCACTTGTTAAAGGGTTATTTGAACTCCCTTCATATTCAGAACTCAGACAAAATACTGTTTGTTGCAGATGGGGCACATTGGATTTGGAATCGAATCCCCGGACTGCTAAAAGCATTGGGTTTGGCTCCTGAGCGTGTGTATGAACTTCTCGATTTCTACCATGCAGTTGAGCATCTGGGTACAGTAGCAGGCTTAAGGAAGACCTGGTCATCCAAGGAACGCAAACGCTGGGTATTGAAGCAGCGAGGTCTTCTGCTGAAGGGAAAGGCGATTGAGGTGGTACAGGCCGTCCAGAAGCTTTGTAGAGGCAGAAACAGTAAGGCTATCAAGACGGAACGGGATTATTTTGTGCGCAATGAACTGAGGCTTAATTTCTCAACTGTAAAAGCGTTGAACTTACCTATTGGCAGCGGTGCTATTGAAAGTTCGATTCGGAGAGTCGTGAATTTACGTCTTAAAGGTCCATGCATCTTTTGGTATCGGGAGAATGCAGAAAAAATGATTATGCTGCGATCATTTTATAAAGCAGGGCGTTGGAACTGCCTGAAGCAGATGGCAAACATGCACAATCCAGTGCCAGCGGTATAACCGGGAAAATGGGAATGCGCCCGTTAAATACGGATACCGCTCCGAAATCAGCCAGGGTTTCCATGAACACCAGTATAAGCCCGCCGAAGATCCAGGGCTTGGCCATGGGGATGGTCACCCGAAACAAAGTGTAGAATCGTCCGGCACCAGTAGACTGGGCAGCCTCGATCATGGTTCTGCCCATGGAACGAAAACCCGAAGATGCCATCAAAAACACATAGGGGAATATGGCCAGAGAAATTACCATAATCACTCCCCAGGCAGAACGGATTTCAGGAAAATATCCTGCCAGTTGAGGAATATGGTTTCTCAGAAAACTTTGTACAGGGCCTGAAAAGTCCAATAATCCTGTATAGATAAAGGCCATGACATATGCCGGAATGGCCAGGGGCAGCAAAAGCAAGTGCTCAAAAAAACGGCGCCCGTAAAACTCATAAAATGAGGTAAGCCAGGCAAGGGAAATTCCTAGGAAAGCCGTTAAGAGCAGGACCCCTGAAATCAGTATTGCCGTATTTTTCAAAAGATCCGGCAGTATATATTGTTTTAGGTGCTGCCAGATTTCAGGGTCTGCCTGAAATCCTGAAAAAAGGATAAACAGGACGAGGGCGTTCAAAATTCTGTGTCAGTTGAATGAAAGCTGATATACTCAGCTAAATAAGGAGAACTGACATGACCGAAGAAAACACCGAATTTGATTTTCAAAAAGCCCTTAAAGGCATCCAGGAAGGTAAACCCTTCACAGGTAAGGGCGGCGTCCTTACATCATTAATCAAAAATCTTGCTGAAGCTGCTCTTGAAGGAGAGTTGGAGTCCCATCTCGGGCAGGAAGTTTCTGCCAACCGCCGTAATGGAAAAAGCAAAAAGACCATTAAATCCCTGGATGGTAAATTTGAGCTAAAAACCCCGCGTGACAGGGCCGGAACCTTCTCTCCACAGATCGTCAAAAAACATCAGACAACGCTCAGCGATGAAATTGAAAGAAAGATAATAGCCCTTTACGGCCTGGGCATGAGTTATAATGATATGGCTTCCCATTTACAGGAAATCTATGGACTTGAGATTTCAAATGCCACTCTGAGCACCATTACCGATAAAATCATCCATACCGTCAAAGAATGGCAGGCCAGGCCGTTGGAAAATGTGTACCCAATCGTATGGCTTGATGCCATACATTATAAAGTACGAGAAAACGGAAAGGTCGGCAGCAAAGCCGTTTACACAATTCTTGGGGTGAATATCGAGGGCCGCAAAGAGGTTCTTGGGCTGTACATATCCGAGAATGAGGGTGCGAACTTCTGGCTGCAGGTGTTAACAGACCTTTCAAACCGAGGGGTAAAAGATATCCTGATTGCCTGTGTTGATGGTCTAAAAGGTTTTCCCGAGGCCATTGAGACCATATTCCCGGACACAGAAGTTCAACTCTGCGTAGTCCACCAGATCCGAAATTCATTGAAATACGTTGGTTCCAAAAATAAAAAGAAATTTATGGCAGATCTAAAACGTGTTTATAAAGCGGTCAATAAGGATCTGGCCGAAGAAGAACTGGATATCTTGGAAAATAAATGGAATGACAAATACCCGATTGTGATAAAATCCTGGCGGAACAACTGGGAACGCCTCAGTCATTTCTTTAAATATCCAGAAGAGATTCGACGGATAATATACACCACAAATACCATTGAGGCTGTGCATCGACAGTTTCGAAAACTGACCAAAACAAAGGGATCATTCCCGAACCAGGACAGCCTGTTAAAGCTGCTTTACATGGGGATCCAGAACGCCAGTAAAAAATGGACAATGCCGATTCAAAATTGGTCACTGACAATTTCCCAGTTGGCAATTTTCTTTGAAGGCCGGCTGGATAAAGAGCTGGGAATTTGATAGGGATTTATTTACAGATGGAAAAGATGGTTCCAGGAACTCCACTCCAGCAAAAGTCAACTCCTCCGACGTGGCTGATTGAAGGCCCATTCTCGGACCTGACTTTTACTTCCGCTGGCGCTGAGGCAGATCCGGGAACCGAAACCGTGACACAGAATTCTGAACATTCCCCGACCTTTCGATAGCAATACACTATGAATCTCTTTCAGTAATCTAAGCGAAAGGGGAAAATCCTCTCCAAGTCTTCTGAGACCATGATTAAGAGCGGCTACATAGTTGCTTACCTCCTGCACATCATCTAAGGGAACCCCGGGTTGATGTTCGAATTCAAACATCAGAAGATCTGAGAGTGATGATTGAGTGCCCTCGATCATAGACGAGAGCACTGCTTCCTTGCGCACATACATATAAAGGAAAAGCGATGTGTCGGGAAGCAGTACTGAGACACTGTCCAGGCGGCCAAGGGCCAACAGAGCCTGGTCAAATTTTTCCCTGAGTTCGGATGACCATTCAATGGGAGGTGCCGGTGGCAATGGGGCTGGAACGAATGCTTGAGCCTTTTCTCCAACTGTCGATATATTGATATATTGGCCTTGCAGATCTCTGTTCATATTTTTATTTCAAATTTTGAATTAACAGTTTTCTTATTTTAAATTATAGCTTAATATAAAATAACGTCCTGCCGACATATTGTCAAGGAACACTCCACAACTGACTATAAATCTGTGTCAGACTGTGTTAGCCCCACAGGGCTATGTCCATATTCGGAATGTGTCAATGACAATGAGACACTTTATGCCTAAAATTAGGCTCCAATCTTATCCTTCTCTTCCTGTTCCGGTTTGTTGATCCAGGCTGCTTCTGGTAAAGCTGGTGGCCGAGGGATTTTCCCCTTAAAGCGTATTGGGTTTTTAATAAACGCCTCTTTCAAAGTTCTACAGCGAGACCCATAAATCTCTTTAGCAATGCCATAATGAAACTGTTCCGGGGTTACCAGGCCAATACCAGAATGGTAATGCTCTTTATTGTAGTATCCAAAGAAATCCTGGCAAAAGGTTCTTGCATCCTCAATCGAACCAAAATGATTTGGAAATTTTGGACAATATTTCAATGTGGTTCATCAGAAAATCGCGTACCTGGACTGAGAAACATCACTGGGAAGGCAATAACACAGTAAGGATTTTTATGCTTGAAATGATGGTGTGAACATGATCATGTTCTAATTTTTTTGTGTTATTCGCACAAAATCGGAGAATGAATTAATGTCCACAAGCTTCATATACCATGCCTTTGGCCTTCGTGACTACTTTTATAAAACAACACGTTTCATCGGTGGAATAATCACTTTTGAACTCATACCAAAACCGGAGGCGGTAAAATGCCCGGAATGTAATTCCAGGTCCGTCACCAGGAAAGGGATTGTGACAAGAGATCTCAGAACAATACCGGTAGGTTCAAAACCCGTGATTCTCAGGACGGCTATCCAGAGAATTTGGTGTTCGTTCTGTCAATTTGTCCGGCAAATCAAACTATCCTTTGCCCAGGAGGGGAAAAGCTATACCCGGGCTTTTGAACGGTATGTCTTGGAGTTGTCTCAGTTCATGACAATCAAAGATATTGCCATCCATTTAAGGATCAGCTGGGATACGATAAAGCAGATCCAGAAAGAAGACCTGCTGAGGCGTTATCGAAATATCCCCCTTGAGAAAGTCCGGCAGATTGCCATAGATGAAATTTCCATAGGGAAAGGGCATAAATACTTGACCATCGTGATGGATCTGGAATCCGGTAGAATTCTGCACGTGGGAGAAGGAAAAGGTGGTGAAGCTTTGAAATCTTTTTGGACAAAAGTGAAAATATCGAAAGCAAAAATCAAAGCCGTCAGCATCGATATGTCCCCGGCATACTTGAGTGCTGTTATTGAAAATCTTTCTGGTTCAGCAATTGTCTTTGACAGATTTCATGTTGTTAAATTGTTCAATGAGAAACTGTCGGATTTCAGGCGAAAGCTCTACAACCTTCTTGCCAATACCGGGCAACAAAAACTTCTGAAGGGAGTCCGGTGGCTTTTGTTAAAAAATCCCGAAAACCTCAGTGATGACAAGAAGGAGGCCCAACGGTTAGAAGAAGCATTGAAAATAAATCAGCCGCTATTGGTAGTCTACTACATGAAAGAGGAACTCAGGCAAATATGGAATCAAAAGAAAAAAGAAACAGCTGAAAAGATAGTCAGCAATTGGATCAATCTGGCCAATATTTCCAAAATTCCAATGTTGATGAAATTTGCCAAGACCTTGGCTGTGCACAGGCAAAGAATCCTTTCATACTATGATTACAGGATATCTACAGGTCCTTTAGAAGGGACAAATAACAAGATAAAAACCATGAAACGGAAAGCTTATGGATACAGGGATTCGGAGTTTTTCAGGTTGAAACTTTTGGACCTTCACAATAAAAGGTACGCATTAATCGGATGAACCTTCAATGTTTTAAATTGAGCTTCAGAGTAAGGGTTATCATTGCTGACGTGCGGTCTGCTGTGGGTTTTGGTTATCCCTAAATCGACAAGAAGCTGGGCAACCCCTTTGGATTTCATACTGGCTCCCCGATCTGCATGAAGTCCAAGCTGACCGGGTAATATATTTTGGTTTTCACAGGACTTCTCAATAGGGCGCATTCCTATTTTCCCGGTTTTAAAAAGGCCTGTCTTTTAGAGCAAAAAGAATGATATCCTCTGTTACGCTGAAATGAACATAAATGGATTGTGCTAATGAAGAAAGCTGAAGATTGTAATACTGTTGATGAAGTCCTTGCATGCCTCAAAGAACTGGAAGAAGATCCAAATCGCTTGGTTCGTAACGCTAACGAATTAGAACAGATGGAGCAGGAAATCCTTGAGTATACAAATCGGATAAGCGCCTTTTTTTTAAAAAAAAGATCCAGGCCTCAGTAGATTCCTCTGAACAGGTCGACCAAGAAAAAGAATTGATGTCCAATTGGCCGGGACGGATGAAAAGCGAAGGGCTTGAGACCGTTTGGATTCAGCTTTGTACAGATAGTTCGGTTGATATTCATGTTCGATACTATCGAAGGTCCTGTGACCGCCGAAAAGGAAAAAGATATAAAGGTGCATACGCTGGCTTAATCCTTCTTGGAATCCATGATCGCTGCTCGCCTGCTTTGGCTTCTATGGTGAGTTCTTGGTCAGCCTTATTAAGGTTCATCCGATTAATGAGTACCTTTTATTGTGAAGGTCCAAAAGTTTCAACCTGAAAAACTCTGAATCCCTGTATCCATAAGCTTTCCGTTTCATGGTTTTTATCTTGTTATTTGTCCCTTCTAAAGGACCTGTAGATATCCTGTAATCATAGTATGAAAGGATTCTTTGCCTGTGCACAGCCAAGGTCTTGGCAAATTTCATCAACATTGGGAATGTTCAGAATTCTGTGTCACGGTTTCGGTTCCCGGATCTGCCTCAGCGCCAGCGGAAGTAAAAGTCAGGTCCGAGAATGGGCCTTCAATCAGCCACGTCGGAGGAGTTGACTTTTGCTGGAGTGGAGTTCCTGGAACCATCTTTTCCATCTGTAAATAAATCCCTATCAAATTCCCAGCTCTTTATCCAGCCGGCCTTCAAAGAAAATTGCCAACTGGGAAATTGTCAGTGACCAATTTTGAATCGGCATTGTCCATTTTTTACTGGCGTTCTGGATCCCCATGTAAAGCAGTTTTAACAGGCTGTCCTGGTTCGGGAATGATCCCTTTGTTTTGGTCAGTTTTCGAAACTGTCGATGCACAGCCTCAATGGTATTTGTGGTGTATATTATCCGTCGAATCTCTTCTGGATATTTAAAGAAATGACTGAGGCGTTCCCAGTTGTTCCGCCAGGATTTTATCACAATCGGGTATTTGTCATTCCATTTATTTTCCAAGATATCCAGTTCTTCTTCGGCCAGATCCTTATTGACCGCTTTATAAACACGTTTTAGATCTGCCATAAATTCCTTTTTATTTTTGGAACCAACGTATTTCAATGAATTTCGGATCTGGTGGACTACGCAGAGTTGAACTTCTGTGTCCGGGAATATGGTCTCAATGGCCTCGGGAAAACCTTTTAGACCATCAACACAGGCAATCAGGATATCTTTTACCCCTCGGTTTGAAAGGTCTGTTAACACCTGCAGCCAGAAGTTCGCACCCTCATTCTCGGATATGTACAGCCCAAGAACCTCTTTGCGGCCCTCGATATTCACCCCAAGAATTGTGTAAACGGCTTTGCTGCCGACCTTTCCGTTTTCTCGTACTTTATAATGTATGGCATCAAGCCATACGATTGGGTACACATTTTCCAACGGCCTGGCCTGCCATTCTTTGACGGTATGGATGATTTTATCGGTAATGGTGCTCAGAGTGGCATTTGAAATCTCAAGTCCATAGATTTCCTGTAAATGGGAAGCCATATCATTATAACTCATGCCCAGGCCGTAAAGGGCTATTATCTTTCTTTCAATTTCATCGCTGAGCGTTGTCTGATGTTTTTTGACGATCTGTGGAGAGAAGGTTCCGGCCCTGTCACGCGGGGTTTTTAGCTCAAATTTACCATCCAGGGATTTAATGGTCTTTTTGCTTTTTCCATTACGGCGGTTGGCAGAAACTTCCTGCCCGAGATGGGACTCCAACTCTCCTTCAAGAGCAGCTTCAGCAAGATTTTTGATTAATGATGTAAGGACGCCGCCCTTACCTGTGAAGGGTTTACCTTCCTGGATGCCTTTAAGGGCTTTTTGAAAATCAAATTCGGTGTTTTCTTCGGTCATGTCAGTTCTCCTTATTTAGCTGAGTATATCAGCTTTCATTCAACTGACACAGAATTTTGAACGCCCTCTCAACATTGGAATTTTGGAAATATTGGCCAGATTGATCCAATTGCTGACTATCTTTTCAGCTGTTTCTTTTTTCTTTTGATTCCATATTTGCCTGAGTTCCTCTTTCATGTAGTAGACTGCCAATAGCGGCTGATTTATTTTCAATGCTTCTTCTAACCGTTGGGCCTCCTTCTTGTCATCACTGAGGTTTTCGGGATTTTTTAACAAAAGCCACCGGACTCCCTTCAGAAGTTTTTGTTGCCCGGTATTGGCAAGAAGGTTGTAGAGCTTTCGCCTGAAATCCGACAGTTTCTCATTGAACAATTTAACAACATGAAATCTGTCAAAGACAATTGCTGAACCAGAAAGATTTTCAATAACAGCACTCAAGTATGCCGGGGACATATCGATGCTGACGGCTTTGATTTTTGCTTTCGATATTTTCACTTTTGTCCAAAAAGATTTCAAAGCTTCACCACCTTTTCCTTCTCCCACGTGCAGAATTCTACCGGATTCCAGATCCATCACGATGGTCAAGTATTTATGCCCTTTCCCTATGGAAATTTCATCTATGGCAATCTGCCGGACTTTCTCAAGGGGGATATTTCGATAACGCCTCAGCAGGTCTTCTTTCTGGATCTGCTTTATCGTATCCCAGCTGATCCTTAAATGGATGGCAATATCTTTGATTGTCATGAACTGAGACAACTCCAAGACATACCGTTCAAAAGCCCGGGTATAGCTTTTCCCCTCCTGGGCAAAGGATAGTTTGATTTGCCGGACAAATTGACAGAACGAACACCAAATTCTCTGGATAGCCGTCCTGAGAATCACGGGTTTTGAACCTACCGGTATTGTTCTGAGATCTCTTGTCACAATCCCTTTCCTGGTGACGGACCTGGAATTACATTCCGGGCATTTTACCGCCTCCGGTTTTGGTATGAGTTCAAAAGTGATTATTCCACCGATGAAACGCGTTGTTTTATAAAAGTAGTCACGAAGGCCAAAGGCATGGTATATGAAGCTTGTGGACATTAATTCATTCTCCGATTTTGTGCGAATAACACAAAAAAATTCAGTGATGTCCGGTTAGGTTTTTGCTTGCTCAATAATTTTTTGATCTTTGACAATATTGTCCCTGTTTGAACTATGAGAGCCCTGCTCCTCGCAGCCAAACAGGTCATTTAGAATGGCGGTTCGCAGCTGCCGAACTCTTTTGATCGTGACCTTTTCATTAAACTGTTTTTGGCAATGGATTGTCAGTAACAGGTAAGTGATAAGGCCGCCAAGAATCTGAACCATAAGGCCGTATTCACTGCGGGCAATGAGATGATATACCTTCAGATGTTCTTTCCACCATTTGAAAAAATCCTCAATGGTCCACCGGAGTTTATAAATTGTTGCTATTTGTTCCGCTGTTAAATCATGCCTGTCAGTTGCCACATAGTATTTGACGCCAGCAATTTTATAGCCAACAACCCGAACAGGCCTTTTCGTCTGGTTTTGATTCGGAGTACCAAGTTTAACCAGTGCATCATAAAAAATGTAGCTGTCGGAAGGGGTCTCGTGGTTATCAATAATTGTTCTTGTTGTCCTGGTTTTTATACGGCAGACAAAATGTTTGCCTTGCTCCTGAAGCAGGTCAAATTCTTTATGGGATTGATATCCACGATCCATAACACCTGTTTGCCCCTTGGAAAGTATTTTGGGAACAAAAGTGCGTTCAGCGCCGTTGCCTTCAGTCAAAAAGATTTTGTTTGGGATTCCGTGATTAATGTCAAATCCGCAATGTACTTTGGCTTTTTTACTTCCTTTTCTGTAGTTCGCCCAGTGCATTGAAAGGACTGCATTTATGAGACTACCGTCAATGGAAACCAACTCTCCTAACTCGGCGTGTTCACCCGGATGACACTCAAGAGCCTGTTTATAAAGATCCTCAAAGATAAATTGCAGTTGTTCGAGTCCCCTGTGATTGATGGCTTCACAGAAACTACTACGGCTGATACCACCGTCTGGCGCAATATTTTCTTTAGCAAAAACATTCTCCTTGAGATCCTGAATTAAATGTCGGGCAGACTTGTGCTCCTGAAGATGGAAATAAACCAAAGCATTTATCTGGTCTTCGAATGTCATTTTTAAAGGGCGGTCTCCTCGAGATTGTAATTCCGGTGCTTTTGAAAGTGACTTTATCAGAGAGCACCTGAAATTGTCAAAGTTCAGGGACCGTAGTTGTTTTTTAGGGACTGAGATGTGCGTCATTTGAGCTCCTTGAGTTAAATTTTCAAGGCGCACAAAAATTTTTACGCACATTTGTCAACACAAAACAGACTGTTTTTTCAATGATTTTAGATGCTTTTTATATGCAACAACCTAACCGGACACTACTGAAAAAAATTAGAACATGATCATGTTCACACCATCATTTCAAGCATAAAAATCCTTACTGTGTTATTGCCTTCCCAGTGATGTTTCTCAGTCCAGGTACGCGATTTTCTGATGAACCCTTATTAAGTTCTTTTGAAGAAGTCCGTCAAGTGCTTTGTGACCGTGGGATGACGTTGGGTATAAAGGTCATCGGTAAACTGACCTATCGGTACGCAGAGCGGGCTCGAGCCGAACAACAAGCGGGCCGAATCCCATTAAATGATAGAGATTTACTTGAAGGGCGGCGAGTCGTTATCAGCACTGATGGTGGCCGCACTCGGCTCAGAGAGAAGAAAAGGGGACCAAAAACCCAAAAGGATAGAACCCGATTTCGTGGGGCATGGCGAGAACCCAAGCTTTTGATCATTTATGTAGTGGACGCCCATGGAAAACAAGAAAAAAGCTTTTCACCATTTATTGATGGCTGTTTCAATGGACCGGATGGTGTATTCCACTTGTTAAAGGGTTATTTGAACTCCCTTCATATTCAGAACTCAGACAAAATACTGTTTGTTGCAGATGGGGCACATTGGATTTGGAATCGAATCCCCGGACTGCTAAAAGCATTGGGTTTGGCTCCTGAGCGTGTGTATGAACTTCTCGATTTCTACCATGCAGTTGAGCATCTGGGTACAGTAGCAGGCTTAAGGAAGACCTGGTCATCCAAGGAACGCAAACGCTGGGTATCGAAGCAGCGAGGTCTTCTGCTGAAGGGAAAGGCGATTGAGGTGGTACAGGCCGTCCAGAAGCTTTGTAGAGGCAGAAACAGTAAGGCTATCAAGACGGAACGGGATTATTTTGTGCGCAATGAACTGAGGCTTAATTTCTCAACTGTAAAAGCGTTGAACTTACCTATTGGCAGCGGTGCTATTGAAAGTTCGATTCGGAGAGTCGTGAATTTACGTCTTAAAGGTCCATGCATCTTTTGGTATCGGGAGAATGCAGAAAAAATGATTATGCTGCGATCATTTTATAAAGCAGGGCGTTGGAACTGCCTGAAGCAGATGGCAAACATGCACAATCCAGTGCCAGCGGTATAACCGGGAAAATGGGAATGCGCCCTCTCAATAAGCCTTTTGGCCAATGCTGTTTGTTCCTTATGGGCGACCATCCAGCCGACAACATACCTGCTGAAAATATCCATGATTACATACAGATAGAAATAAGTCCATTTTGTGACGCTTTTCAACTTGGTAATATCCCAGGACCAGACCTGATTCGGTCCGGTTGCCAGCAATTCAGGTTTTTTATATTTCGGGCGATTTACCTGCCGTCTTCGTTCCGGTACAGAACCATGTTCTTTGTGAAGAAGCCGATACATCGTTCTGATGGAGCAATAGTATTTTCCTTTATCAAGAAGAGAGGCATAGACCTGGTATGGGGCCTGGTCTCGATACGTGTCCGAGTGAAGAATATCCAAAACCGTTTGTTGTTCATCAGGATTCAAAGAAAGAGGAGAGCTGCCCCGCTTTGATTTCACCTGTTTTTTCGGAGAATAAAACCTATAAAAAGATGAGCGAGGGACACCGAAAGCCTCACATGAAGGCTTTTTCCCAAGATCGTGACTTAACGTTAGGGCGGCATTCATCAGTCGTCTCCTTTGAGGTCGTCCAGATTTTGTTGGATTCCCAGGATCTGAGAAATTTTTTTTTGGGCTTCAATGATGAGTTCCGCCTGTTTTAACTTATGCTCTAATTTAGATTTTTCTTTTTGAAGTCTGGCGACCTCTGTTGCCAATGGGTTCTTCTCTTTGGATTTCCTCCCTCGCTTTCGAGGTGCCATGGCGTTGAGAAGTCCTTTATTCCGGGCTTTGCGCCAATCGGCTAAATTTGAAGAATAGAGGCCCTCTCTTCGAAGTATCCTACCTATTCCTCCGGATTCATTGCAGTTTTCAACCTCTTGGAGAATACGCAGTTTATAAGAAGCAGTGAAATTACGCCGGGGCTTTTTCTCAGGAACTTCAGGATCAGGGATTGAATCCTGTCCCCCCAAGGAGGCACCAATTCCAGTCGCCCTATGGGCTCCTTCCATTGGTGCCTCCTTGGGGGCTGCCTGTTTTTCGGACTCTGGTAGTGGGTTCATTTTTATCGGTTTCATATAAGTATTGCCTTACCCGCCCTACACTAATTTATCAAGGGGTAAGTGTCTCACTTATATTGTCACAGAGGGCTTTTTCTGTTTCACTAAAGTATTTCATTGGTTCCAACAAGGAATTGACCGGACCCGTATAGCCGAGATATCCGGGTGCGGATATCATTCCTGGATAAGAACCGCATACCATGAAGATCGGAGTGATATACGACAGAAAATAATGATGATCTCTTATTGAGAGCGTAATATCACACACAAAGACATAATCACTTTAGGCAGAAAAATGCAATAGAAACCCTGATTAAAACGCACACATATGCTCTAATTATTTATACTTATATTTTTTTTGTTGTGAGGGAGCCACTGAATTGTACTGGTCTCTTAAATTTTTTCCACCGTAGACTATCGTATAAACCAAATTTCCCCAATGCCTATCCCAGAAGCCCGGACTATTATTAAGAATTCTGGGTTTTAAGCATCAAAATCTGGCACCACATCTTGTGATTGTGGAAAATTTCATTTGATATTCAAACAGTAAACAATATACCAGACTTGATTTTGGGCAAATAAAGAATTTTGGAGATATGGCTGATTTCTGCCAATGTTTTTAAAAAGGATTTGAAAAAAGGGGAAAACAACCCTGTACCCGGCCGCAGCGGTGAGGACTTCCAGCTAAACTTCCGCGGATCGTCCTGATCCGCTGCAGAGCGGTCGTACAACCGGATTTGTCGTCCTGAAATCCGGCTTGTACTCATGCCGCTGGCAAGTCCTCCCCGCCACTGCCTGGAGACCCGGGGTTACAAACATCGTGTATCAAAATTTAAACTCTGCTGATTGCCATTCCCCCCTTGTTTTGTCCGAGGTCCTAAAATTATTTTGGGAAATTTGCAGCCGTGAAAGTTTATCAGGAGAATCAGGCAGGGGTGCGGGTGGGATGCTGAACCGGCGTGAGCTCTGAATGATTGCAGGACCGCAAATCATCAGAGCGTCCGTTGCATTTCCGGTCAGGACGACCGGGAATGCTTTAGGTGAAGTACCCACCCGTGCCCCCGCCGGGTTAGGGCACAGACCTTCTTTAAACCGTGTACCAGGGAATGGGTAATACCGGATAAAATTGACTGAGTACTTGGTATGTATGATTGCTGGTTAATATTTTGAAACGGGCAGGGCGGGTAAAACTATTGCGGGGTCTGCACAGATAGGGTGGGGGGCGTTTTTGTAAATGCGGCAGTTTCCAGAGCTGGAAAAGGATAATTTAAAAATGGCTGATAATAAAGAATTAGAGCCCCTTTAACACCGATCTGAAATGTTCCCCGGCCGGGTTTGATCGTTGCGTTACTTCATTGCCGGGGGTATTGCAAAAGTTTTACATTCAAACGACCTGCCACAGCCCTAAAGGGTTGGGGAAAATATCCCCTTTTTTCCGAAAAGTCAGGGCTTGATTCAAGGTTCAATGCCGTGTAGAGACTTGGCTTTAATTTAAAATTTCAGGTGTATATATGAATTCCCAGCATTTGGGCCGGATGATTACAAAAATTGTTGAAACAAATGATTCGCGCACCGCATTAAGATATAAAGAAAACCAGGAATGGAACAGCCTGACCTACGGTCAGATGTGGGCCCGGGTCCACGGTCTGGCTGCCGCCATGATCAGTGCCGGCCTTGAGCCGGGAGACCGGGTGGGCATCTATTCTGACAATTGCTACCAATGGGCGATCACCGATTTTGCCTGCATTATGGCAGGCTTGATTTCTGTTCCGGTTTACAGCACCAATACGGCCGAGCAGGTTGAATATATTGTCAAAGACGCAGGCATTGGCCTGGTATTTGTGGGCAACCAGGATCAATATGATAATCTGTCTTTGATTCCGGAGATTAAGATTGTCTCCTATGATCCGGGCCTAAAGGTCCATGGCAATGCATTTGTCTTTTTTGATGAGTATACCCATGACGCTGTGGACCCGACGCTTGGGGATGAAATTTGCGCCAGGCAGGGACAGGTCACGATGGATACCACATTGACCATTATCTATACCTCGGGCACCACAGGGCTTCCCAAGGGGGTGATGCTCAGCCACGGCAATCTCTTTCACCAGTTTACGGCCCTGGATTTGCATTTTAAAGTGACAAAGGAAGATGTCTCCTTGTCTTTTCTGCCCCTAAGCCACGTATACGAGCGGCTGTGGTCCTATTATCTTTATTCAAAGGGGGCGTTAAATACCTATCTGTCTGATCCCAAAAAGGTTATTGAGACCCTCAAGGAGGTCAAGCCCACAGCCATGGTTTCTGTGCCAAGGCTCTATGAAAAAATTTATGCGGCTGTTTACAATGCCCAGGAAACCGCCTCACCCTTGAAAAAGAAATTGTTCAGCGCAGCTGTTGATAAGGGCATGGCCTATCACCAAAGGAAAAAAGAAAATCAAACCATTCCCCTGGGCCTTAGGATAAAATTTAAGATTTTTGATACCCTGGTATTGTCCAAGGTCAGGGATCTTGTGGGCGGGCCTAAAAACTTTTTTTCCGCAGGCGGTGCCCCTCTGGAAAGGTCCATTGAAGAGTTCTTTTTTGCCTGCGGCCTGCTGGTCTGCCAGGGATACGGACTGACCGAAACCTCTCCCATGATCAGTTTTAACACCCCCGGGGCCTTTAAATTCGGCACCGTGGGTAAGCCTGTCCCCAATACCGAGGTTAAAATCGGGGCTCATGGAGAGGTCCTTGTCAAAGGGGGGCAGGTCATGAAAGGCTATTATAACAATCCTGAAAAAACTGCGGCCGCCATGGTGGATGGATGGTTTAAGACAGGGGATATCGGAGAGTTCGATCCCCAGGGCTTTTTAAGGATCACCGACCGGATCAAAGAGCTGATCATTACCTCCGGCGGAAAGAATATTGCCCCCCAGCACATTGAGACCCTGGTGGGCAAAGATTATTTCATTGAGCAGATCGTGGCCATTGGCGACCGGAGAAAATTCATTTGCGCCTTGGTGGTTCCGTCCATGGATGCCCTTGAGGCCTGGGCCATGCAAAAAGGCATCACCTGGTCTTCAACCGAAGAACTGATTTGCCGGGAAGATGTTCACGCGCTTTACAGGGAACGGATCAAGCGAAATTCCACCCAGCTGGCCCGGGTGGAAACCATTAAGAAATTCACCCTTCTGCCCAAGCCGTTTACCGTTGAAACCGGTGAAATTACCCCGACCTTGAAGTTAAAGCGAAAAGTGATTTCTGAAAAATATTATGATCTGATCGAGTCCATGTACCCCAAGGCTTAAAAGGGCGAGGAAGAAAAAAAAGCAGAGGAAAAAGAATTCATTCTTTTTCCTCTGCCGTTTATGGCCTAATATTTTCCATTCTCAAAGATGGCGTCGGCAAAGGTCACATCCTCGGGGCAGAAAACAAAGAGACATTTTCCATCACCGGTTGAGACCGATCCGTAGACATAATTGATATTGATCCCTTCTTTTCCCAGGCGCTGGGTCATCTTGGACAATTCCCCGGGCTTGTTGGTCATATCAATGGCCACCACCTCTTTGCTGTCAAAAAGATAATCCTTTTCCTTGAGCAGGGCCGTGGTCTTGTCAGGGTCATCCGGCAAAAGACGGATCAGGGCAAATTGGGCAGAATCCCTTCGCATGGACGAATAACTGGCCGAAGAGGCCAGCCGTTTCAGGGATTTGCCCCGGGCTTCAAACAGGTTCTGCACATAGGCGGATGCATCCTGGATGGTGATGGCATCAATGTTGATCCCCGCCCCTCCAAGAAGGTCTGTGAGTTCTCCCAGTTCGCCAGGCACATTTTTGAGAAATAGTGATATTTCACGTCTGATCATCTTTTGTCCCCCTTGTCTGATATGGATAAGTTTATGCCAGTGCCGCTTTTACCCCCTCATCAAATGCCGTCATATTCATGGGAATGATTTTGGCTTTGGCTGAAAATTCTTCCTTAATACACTTTTTCAAAAGTTCCAGGTCCACCAGCTGGCTTTTAGCTGCAAAGGCGGCCAGGGCAACAATATTGGCGGCCCTGACAGAGCCGGCCTTGATGGCAATATCGTTTACCGGTACCACAAGCTCTGTAATATCTTTGCGCTCACTGCGGACCGGAATTAAAGATGAATTAATGAACACAATCCCGCCGGGTTTGACGGTTGAGTCAAATTTTTCCAGGGAGGGCCGGTTCATGGCCACCAAATGGCTGGGGTTCTTGATGATGGGCGAACCGATGAGCTTGTCGCTGATAACCACGGTGCAATAGGCAGTGCCGCCCCGCATCTCAGGACCGTAGGACGGGATCCAGGCCACCTGGGAACCTTGTTTCATTGCGGCATATGCCAGGAGCTTGGCACTGAGAAGGATGCCCTGTCCGCCGAATCCTGCAAATTTTATTTCTGTCTGCATGCTTTCTCCAGTCTATTCTTCAGGGGTTTTATAATCACCCAGTTCATAATAGGGCAGCAAGGTCTCTTCGGCCCATTTTAAGGCATTCAGCGGGGTCATTCCCCAGTTTGTGGGACAGGTGGAAACCACCTCCACAAAGCTGAAACATTTGCCTTCCACCTGGTATTGGAATGCTTTTTTAATGGCTTTTTTAGCCTTGTTGACCTGCTGGGGCTTGAGCACGGCCTGGCGGGTGACATATCCCGGGGTGACCAGCTCTCCTAAGAGGTTGGCCATGCGGATGGGCATTCCGGTCTGGTCTGTGTCACGTCCTGTGGGGGCCGTGGTTGCCCTTTGACCCGGCATGGTGGTGGGGGCCATCTGGCCGCCGGTCATCCCGTAAATGGCGTTGTTGATGAAAATGACTGTGAATTTTTCACCCCGGTTGGCCGCATGGATGATCTCTCCCATGCCGATGCTGGCAAGGTCACCGTCTCCCTGGTAGGTAAATACAATCAAGTCCGGGCGTACCCGCTTGATTCCCGTGGCCATGGCAGGGGCGCGGCCGTGAGCCGCTTCCTGGAAGTCACAGTCAAAATAATTGTAGGCCATGACAGCACACCCCACAGGGGCGATGCCCACGGTTCTGTCCTGAATATCCAGTTCATCAATGGCTTCGGCAACCAGCCTATGGACGATACCATGGGTGCAGCCCGGGCAGTAGTGGGTATAATTCTGGCTTAACACGTTGGGCTTTGAAAATGTTTTTCCCATTTTTTTCTCCTAATATCGGTCCGTTACTTTACCAGTGTTTTGATAATTTCGATGATTTTTTCAGGTGAAGGAATTTCACCGCCGCACTCTCCGTAGAATTCCACGGGCCGTTTGCCCATGACGCAGCGCTGAACATCTTCCACCATCTGTCCCATACTCATCTCAATACTGATAACGGATTTGCAGCTTTCCTTTATTGCCGCATCGTGAACCTCTTGTTCCGGAAAGGGAAATAAGGTTTTCGGTCTGAACATGGCCACTTCAATGCCCTCTTTTTTGAGCATGTCAATGGCGGTCCTGCAGACCCGGCTCATGGTGCCGTAGCTTGTGATCATCACCTGGTAGTCTGTGTCGGCATTGTAGAGTTCGAACTGAACTTCCTCTTTTCTCATCTGCTCGTATTTGGCCTTGAGAATCAGGTTGTTCTGGTTGAGTTCCGTCGGGTCCAGGAACAGGGATTTTACCAGGTTTCTTTTCTTGCTTTTCCGTGTGGCCATCCCGTTGGTGGCCCAGTCATCCTTGTTGGAGGGCTCAGATTTTAAATCATCCGGGAATTCAACCGGCTCCATCATCTGGCCGATCATGCCGTCGCCCAAAACCATGACGGGATTCCGGTATTTTTCAGCCAGACCAAATGCCTGCATGGTCATTTCAACGGCTTCTTGCACCCCGTCCGGCGCCAGGACTAAAAGACGGTAGTCCCCATGGCCTCCGCCCTTGGTGGCCTGGAAATAATCGCCCTGGGAGGGGAGAATGCCGCCGAGCCCCGGGCCCCCTCTCATGATATTGACAAAAACAGCCGGGCACTGGGCCGCAGCAATATAGGAAATGGCTTCGCTCATGAGGCTGATGCCCGGAGATGAAGAGGTTGTCATTACCCGTTCTCCTGCACCTGATGCACCAAATATCATATATCCCACAGCCACTTCACTTTCTCCCTGGAGAAAGACCCCGCCTTCTTCGGGCAGCCGTTTTACCAGGTATTCGGCCACTTCTGACTGGGGGGTGATGGGATATGCAAAATAATTTTTACAGCCTGCCCTGATAGCGGCTTCACCAATTGCTTCATTACCTTTCATTAAGACTTTTGCCATTGTTATCTATCCTTAAAAATTAGTTTGTTGTTTCTTTTTCAACAATTCGGATGGCAACATCCGGGCACATCACACAGCATATGGTGCAGTGAATACAGTCTTCAGGTCTTGCCTGGAACACGGGGAAATGTCCTTTTGCATTTACTTTGTCGGTGATCTCAAGGACGTTTTTGGGGCAGAAATTAACACAGAGCCCGCATCCCTTGCACCGTTCGGTATCAATAATATGTTCTAGGGCCATTGTTCAAATTACTCCTACGTTTAAATGCGTTTCCAGGGAGGTGCCAGTCGTCTGTCAATGGGCAGGACAGGACAGTCAAACCGGTCCATATCCAGCTGGGGCATCAGCCCGGAGGACGCTGTTATAAATTCAAGTTTCAGGCCGGTGGCATTTGACATCTGGCAAACCAGGTCATAGCCGTTGTAAACAATTTCAGGGGTGGTTTCATCAATGAGGTTGGCGTTGGACACAAGACCTGTCACGGGCAGTTTGGCCGAGGTCTCAATTTCCGCCTTGATTTTTAAACATCCCTCAAGGCTCTGGGTAAAGGGCCGCAAGGGATTGATCACCTGGATCATCTGAACATCCGGTTTTTCCAATACATCTGCCAGGGCGGCCAATACCGTCACCCCGGTGTCATCCCCGCCGGCATCCAGGATGGTCAGGTCCCCGGGATTTTTTATCATCCCGGCTACTGCCGGGGTGAGGATGGGCAGGTCTGCATGCATGTATTGTTCAGGGGGCAGGACCACCTCAACCCCTAATTTTTCAAGGGGGCGTCTGGCTTCCCTGCTGCGGAAATAGGGATTGACCAAATCCAGGTCTGTGATTTTAACGCGTTTTCCCTGGGCTGAGCCGATGGCTGCCAGGTTGACCGCGGTCTCGCTTTTTCCAGAACCGTAATTACCGACGATGATGACGATCCCGTTAATATCTGGTGTCAAACCCGTTTCCTTTACAAAATGATTAAAACAACCCAAATCACAAATTAAATCAGATCAGGATTGGTTTTGCAAATGGTTTTTCTCACTAAATCATATACTTCTTCTTTTAAAAGGGCCCGGCCCTTATCCATGCTGGCCTGCTTGACTGCCAGGGTAATTGATTCAAGCGTGTCCCCGGGATAGGGGATTTTATTTTTGTCCAAAAATTGTTTTATAAGCCCTTTGCCGCAGAGGGGGTTGAGGAAAAAATATTCTGAGTCCCGTGTTCCAAAATCTCCCTGTGCATGGGTGCCGGCCACATGGGTTTTGACAGCCGCCCCAAATACCGGGCAGGGATAATCCATGAGGTTGAGCCCGGTCTGTTCTCCAACAATCTGGTTGACATAGGTGTAATAGGCTGTAAATCCTTTTGGGTTATCAAGGTCAAGTCCTGTTCTTATTCCCTGGGCGTCAAGAAGTTTGGCCGTGGTATACAGGTCTGCAATCCCGTTGCGTTCGCCAATGCCTAAGACAGAGGCTTCTAAAATTTGTGCACCTGCCAGAATTCCTGTCAGGCTGTTTGCCGAAGCCATGCCCATGTCGTTGTGGCAGTGGACCCCAAGTTTGAGGTGGCCGGCCTTGGGTGCCAATGCCCGTATTCGGTCAAAAACCTGGTTGGGCGCCATGATGCCCGAGGTGTCCGCCAGGGAGAGGATACTCAAGTGGGGGAAGAGGTCCAGGCATTTAACGCTGGTGGCTAATTGTTGAGGATCGGTCTTGCCCATGTCGAGCATGGCCAGGGAAATCTGGGAAAGGGGCAGCTTTTCTTTTACATGGGCAAAGAGCGCCTGGACTTGGTCCAGGGCCTTTAAAAAAACGGGCTCAGGCATATCCTTTTTGATCTGGAAATGAAAATGGGGATCATCCACCCGGGTTTTGACTAAGATGTCGGCATCCGATGCCAGGGTCCTTCCCAGGGCGGCAATCCGGATTTTAAATCCTTTTTTTCTTGAGTGGTCTGCCAGGGCTGAAACAATTGCGGCTTCTTGATCAAGGGCTGAAGGGTAGCCTGCCTGGCAGACATCCACCCCGAGCATTTCCTGGAATTCCAGCATCTTTATCCGCTGTTCCAGGGAAAAGACAAGGCCGTGAAACTGCATTCCCTCTCTCAGGGTTTGGTCAATGACACGGATCCTGCCTGGTTTATCTGCCATGGGTTTCCTTTGGGGGATTAAAATATCCATGGATAAGGTTGGGAAAGGCTTGGGTCAGATCTCCTATCATCCGGGCCATGCCCGTTGGCGGACCGTTGTCTTCAACCTTGTCCATGATGCGGATATAGCGTCTGGGGTCAAAGTTAAGGTTCCGCCACTGGATCATATCAATGCCCAGATCCTGGATAAAAGAGAACAGGGCCTCTTTTTCCGATTGGGAATCTGTGAATCCAGGACAGTTAAGATAGTTGATGGCCACAAATTTACCCTGATCTTTGGCCGTGTTGATGCTTTTTACCACATGGTCGAATTCATAGGATTTCGGCCTGAAATAAGCCGTGTAACAGGCGGGGCGCACTGAATTCATGCTGACCCGCATACTGTCCAGGCCGACCCTGCACAGCCGGTCTACCTGATCCGGCAGGCTGGCATTGGTGTTGAGGTTGATGGTGCCCCTGTCGGTCTGGGCCCTGATCATTTCAATGGCAGGCTCAATGGATTTGGCCGAGGTCAAAGGTTCGCCTTCGCACCCCTGGCCGAAACTGACCACGGCCTTGTCCACCTTTTGAATATGCTCCAGGGCAACGCCGGCAATCTCTTCGGGTTTCGGAATAAAGGAAATCCGGTCCTGGCAGGCGCAAAGGTTGTTCTGGGTTTGAAGAGAGATGCATCCCAGGCAGCTTGCATTGCACACCACCGAGGTGGGCAAAGGGGCCTCATACCGTCCCAGAAAAAAATTTTTCCCGGCCGGGCACCCATATTCCAGGGCGCATTTTTCTATGTGGCGTATGAGTCTGTTGTCCGGATATTTTTTTCTGAACCGCTTCACCCCGTCCTTTACCCCTGAAACGGGCATAAGCCGAAGATCCTGTCTGGGTTCGTTGTCCACGAGAAGGGCGGCTGACCTGAAGTCGTTTTTTCCAAACCCAACAGCCCCGTATGAAAACAGGGGCAGAGGATCTTTAATGCCGGTGTCATCATAGGCGCAAAAGTGCCGGTTTACATATCCCGGGGAGTTGAACACCCCCACCGGGAAAATTCGTTCATCTGGATTATAGGGATTTGTTTCAAGGACTTCAAACTGATCGGTGATCAGATTAAATACCACAGGAGAGCGCCCGGGCAGAAGCATGAGTTCACTTCCCTGGGGCATGTCACAGGTGCTTGTTTTGGTCAGGATGTGAAATTGGCTGCCGGACATGCCTGCGGCCCCGTATCCTTCCAGTTCAAATATCTCTCCATTTTCTTTTGCCGCCACTGCTGTCAGAATCTGTTTGTTTATATATGCCATGATCTTTAAAGGTATACCAAAAACATTTCCTGATCACAATCCTTGAGTTCAGGGGGAGGGGAGCCGGACCGTGGAAAACTTAGGTGGAAACCTGTTTTCAAATCCGGAGCTGAGATCTGCATTAAATTTTAATTTTCAGAAACACTTGACTTTTTCATTCTGTGGTTTATATTGAGCGAACGCTATCCATAGACGGATGCGAAATGGTTTTTTTCCAATTGGCGTATATTCCCGGATAGATAGACGGCAATACTCCCAAGCGTTAGAAACCGCTTTTTTTTATTTTTTTATTACAGGAGATTGCCACTATGGCTACCGGTATCGTAAAATGGTTTAACGACTCAAAAGGGTTTGGCTTTATTGAACAAGAGGGCGGAAAAGATGTTTTCGTGCATCACACAGGTATCAATGCATCAGGTTTTAAATCCCTGAACGAAGGGGACCGTGTTGAATTTGAAGTTGAAGAGGGCCAGAAAGGCCCTGCCGCTAAAAACGTTACTGTGATCTAAATCACAAACCGTTTTACCCAAGCGAAGATTGCTTAACGGCATCAAGGCCCTGGATAGAATATCTGTCCAGGGCCTTTTGTTTTTTGGGATAAATTTTCAGGATCAGGACGGGTAAAGTGAAATAAAGATTGCTCAGCCAGTATCCTGTGGTATATTGGTTCTCATTGAAAATGCTTTTTTAATTATGGATGAAATTATATGTGTTTAGCCGTACCTTCAAAAATTATTGAAATTAACGATTCAGTAGCAAAGGTGGATGTGGACGGGGTTGTCCGGGAAGCCAGCATTATGCTGCTTGAAGATGTAACAATTGGGGATTATGTCATTGTCCATGCCGGGTTTGCCATTTCCCAGGTGGATGAGGAAGCTGCCCTCCAGACCATAGAAGATATGCGTAAAATTTTGGAATTAGGTTCAGACCAGTTCTGATCGGCCATGACCAGCCCCCCCATTTCAGCAAAACAGGTTGAAATCAGCGGCGTTGTTCAGGGCGTCGGGTTTCGGCCTTTTTTATTCGGGCTTGCCAAAACCCATCACCTTTGCGGAAGGGTGTCCAATACAGCCAAGGGCGTGGACCTTTTCATTGAGGGCCCTATCGCTGCTCTTGAAACCTGCATCCGGGATATTCGTCTGAAAGCCCCCCTGTTGAGCCGGATCTCGGACCTGGTGTCAACGGACCAAGAGGTCCGGGGATATTCAGAATTCAAAATTATCAAGAGCCGGGCGTCCACCCATCGTTCCACCCTTATCTCTCCGGATGTCAGCATCTGTCCTGACTGCCTGGCTGAGATGCTCAATCCGAGTGACCGGCGGTTTGAATATCCGTTTATCAACTGCACCAATTGCGGACCTCGGTATACCATTATAAATGATATCCCCTATGACCGCCCCAAAACCTCCATGAACGCTTTTGTCATGTGTCCTCGCTGTCAGGCAGAGTATGACAACCCCCTGGACCGGCGGTTTCATGCCCAGCCCAATGCCTGTCCGGTCTGCGGGCCCCAGGTGTTTTTAACGGATCATACGGGCCGGCGTCAGGATAACGATCCCGGTCATGCCCTGGATCTTGCAGCTAAGTTGCTGGGTCAGGGTAAAATCCTTGCCGTCAAAGGGCTTGGGGGGTTTCACCTGGCCGCAGATGCCTCTGATGAGGCTGCCGTGGCAAGGCTGCGCAAAAGAAAAAACAGGCCGGATAAACCCTTTGCCCTGATGGCGGCATCTGAATCTTCTCTGTTTGATCATGTGGACCTTGATGATTATCAAAAGGCCTTGATGAGTTCTTTTCATCGTCCCATTGTGCTTTTGAATAAAAAAAATCTGGAAAAAACAGAGGATGCCCAAGGATCCGGATTGGCCTCATCCCTTGCCCCTGGTAATTCCTGTCTGGGCGTTATGCTTCCCTATACCCCCTTGCATTATCTGCTGCTGGACAAAGGGCCGGATATTCTTGTGATGACATCGGGGAACCGGTCGGGAGAACCCTTGTCCATAGACAATGAGGATGCCCTGGACGCTTTTTCCCATATTGCCGATTATTTTTTATTCCACAACCGGGATATCTATTTTAGGGCGGATGATTCCATTGCCCGGGTGCAAAAAGGCAAACCTCGGTTTATCCGGCGGTCAAGGGGATATGCCCCCCTGCCTCTGGATTTGACCCCGGTTTCAGGCAAGCGCCTGCCCAAGATCCTGGGCTGCGGGGGCGGGCTTAAAAGTGCGGTCTGCCTGACCAGGGACTGCTACGGGTTTTTAAGCCAGCACATCGGCGATCTGGAAAATCCCAAGGTCCATGATTTTTTTACGCAAACCATTGATCATATGGAAAAAATTTTAAACATTGAGCCTGAGGCGGTGGCCCATGACCTTCATTCGGGATATTACAGCACAGGGTTTGCCAAATCCCTGGGAGAAAAGGGCTTTCCCCTGATTCCGGTTCAGCATCACCATGCCCATGCCCTTTCCTGCATGGCTGAAAACAGGCTGGAAGGAAAGGTGGTGGCAATTACTTTGGACGGGACCGGCTTTGGCACGGACGGCCATATCTGGGGCGGTGAGATTTTAACCTGTACCTATAGGGATTTCAAGCGTTGTGCCCACCTGGACTACCTGCCCATGCCCGGGGGGGATGCTGCGGTTTTTGAGCCCTGGCGCATGGCAGCATCTCTTTTGTATAAAAGCCTTGGAAGAGCGGCCTTTGATCTGGATATTCCCTATGTTAAGGCCATGGCGGATAAACAACTGGGGTTTATTCTTCAGATGATTGACAAAGGGGTGAATTGTCCTTTGACCTCCAGTGCGGGACGGCTTTTTGATGCGGTATCCTCGCTTTTGTGCATCTCTCACACCATTTCCTATGAAAGCCAGGCGGCCATGGCATTGGAATTTTGGGCCCTCCGGAATCAAGATCCTGTGGGGCTCTATTCTTTTAAAATTCATACCCAGGAGGACGGGTGCAGGGTGATGGATTTTGGACTGGGTGTGGAAGAAATAATACAAGATATTCAAAACGGGGTGACAACAGAGCTGATCAGTGCAAAGTTTCATCATACCCTGGTTTTCATGTTTACGGACGAGGCAGAGAAAATTGCCCGGGAATCAGGGATTGACAGGGTGGTATTGTCCGGCGGGGTGTTCAACAATGACCGGTTGTTATCTCTTACCATTGAACGGCTGGAGGCCAAAGGGCTGTCCGTATTCACCCAGTCTCTTGTCCCCTGCGGGGACGGGGGCATTGCTCTGGGGCAGGTCATGGCCGCAGCTGCTCAGATGGCTGCAGGGGCGGATCAAGAAACAATTAAAAAATCAGGGACAAGGATAATTTCATGAGTTTAAAATATGTTGAAGAGTTCCGGGATGGGGAACTGGCAAGACAATTGGTTAAAAAAATCTGCAGAATCAGCAAAAAGGACTTGCGCCTCATGGAGGTCTGCGGCACCCATACCATGTCCATTTTCCGCCATGGTATCCGCTCTGTCCTGCCCCGGGGGATTACCCTGTTGTCAGGACCGGGGTGTCCTGTGTGCGTGACGGCCCAGAAAGATATTGACGCCTATGTGGCCTTTGCCCAGAGAAAAGAGGTGATCGTGACCACCTTCGGGGATTTGATGAAGGTGCCCGGATCCAACTCTACCCTGTCCAGGGAAAAGGCCGATGGCGCGGATGTCAGGATGGTTTACTCCATTTTTGACGCCCTGAATATTGCCAAGGAAAATCCAAAAAAAGAAGTGGTATTCTGTGCTGTGGGGTTTGAGACCACTATCCCGACCATTGCCGCGGCCATTCTGACGGCCAAGGCCCAAGGCGTGGAAAATTTCAGCATTTATTCGGCCAACAAGCTTACCCCGCCGGCCCTCGCAGCCTTAATGGAGGCGGACGGGGTAAAAATAGACGGGTTTATCCTGCCCGGTCATGTCTCTGTGATCACAGGGACCCAAGCCTATCGGCAAACCTTTGAAACCTATGATATTCCTTCGGTGATCACCGGATTTGAACCCGTTGATATCTTACAGTCGGTTCTTCTTTTGGTCGAGCAGAATGAAACAAATTGCCCGGCCCTGGTCAATGCCTACCCCCGGGCCGTGTCAGACTCCGGCAATGTTAAGGCCAAAACCATCATGAATCAGGTATTTGAAATTGCTGATGCCGTTTGGCGGGGAATCGGTGAAATCCCCAATTCGGGGATGGTCCTGAAAAAAGAATTTCAGGCCTTTGACGGGGCAAAGAAGTTTGATATGAATATGCCTGATGTGCCCGAGCCCAAAGGATGTGCCTGCGGTGAAATTCTCATGGGTCTGAAGACGCCTGACCAATGCCGGCTGTACAAGAAAGCCTGTACCCCCATGAGTCCTGTGGGGCCCTGCATGGTCTCCAGCGAAGGGGCCTGTGCCGCATATTACAAGTATAGTTAGAAAGAACAGCTTAAAGGATAAATATAATGAAAAATGATGATAAGGTTCTGCTTGACCATGGGTCCGGGGGAAAGGTCTCCCATGCCATGTTCTCCGATTTAATCCTTCCCCTGTTTGACAACCCTGAGCTTTCCAAGCAGGATGACGGGGCGGTCTTTGATGTTGTCCAGGGAAAAATGGCGTTTTCAACGGATTCCTATGTGGTGGACCCTATTTTTTTTCCAGGGGGAAATATCGGGGATCTTGCCGTGAACGGCACGGTCAATGACGTGGCCATGTGCGGCGCCCATCCCTTGTATATTTCAGTGGGCCTGATCATTGAGGAAGGCCTGGCCGTGGGGGATTTGAAAATTATTCTTGAATCCATGGCCATGGCAGCTAAAAAGGCCGGGGTCAAGATTGTGACCGGGGATACCAAGGTGGTGCCCCGGGGCAAGGCAGACAAAATTTTTATCAATACCTCAGGGGTGGGCGTTATCCCCCAAGGGGTGGACGTATCGGGAAATCAGGCCAAGGCCGGGGATAAAATCATTGTTTCAGGCTCCATTGCCGACCACGGGATCACCATTTTAAGCGAACGGGAAGGCCTTAAATTTGATTCTGATATCAAAACCGATTCAGCCCCCTTAAACCATATGGTCAAAGATATTTTGAATTCAGGATGCAAGGTTCACGTGTTAAGGGACCCCACCCGGGGAGGACTTGGCACCACTTTGAATGAAATTGCCGCCCAGTCCAATGTGGGCATCCGGCTGTATGAAGACAAGCTGTCCGTAAAAGGGGCGGTTCAGGGCATCTGCGAATTGCTCGGGTTTGATCCTTTGTATATTGCCAATGAAGGTAAGCTCATTGCCTTTGTGCCCCAAGCTGACGCCGACAGGGTGCTTGAGGTGATCCGGGCCAGTGAGTTCGGCCAGGACGCGGTCATTGTAGGAGAGGTAACCGATCAGGATCCCGGCAGGGTTGTTCTGGAAACCTTGATAGGGGGAACAAGGATCGTGGATATGCTGACAGGGGAGCAATTGCCCAGAATCTGCTGATCCTAAGCCATGCTCACGGAAAAAATACTGCCGGCTGTTTTTTTGAAAAACAGCCGGTTTTTTTATTCGAGCAATTCTCGGATATGCTTGCGGACCACGTTCAGATATCCTGGAAAAGCCTTGGCCAGGGGCGGGGTGACTTCAGTGCCCCAGTTGATTTCTTCAGGCTCAATGCCCACCACCCTTAAATAGGGCCGGTGTCCTCTGATTTCCGCCATGCTCAGAGAGTCTAAAAGATCTATATCATGGAGGGAGAGCATCTGCTTTTCATCTTTTCTCAGCTGGTCTTCTTCCAGGCTGTAAATGGTGCCGGGTTCATGGTTGGCCCTGACAATATCCAGAACAAGAATTTTTTCATACTTTTCAAACAGATAAAAAATATCCTGGGTAAAGGTGCCGCCGTCCACGAAATCCACGAGGGTTTCGTCCCAATCGTCCTTTTCCTTCCAAAATTCGTTGATGGCATGGACCCCGATTCCCTCGTCCATGAGGAGGGTGTTGCCCACGCCAAGTACCAATAGTTTTTTCATTTGCTCTTCCTGGTGTTGTATTGATTTTGGTTGTCACCAAAAAACAATGAGGAGGCAACCAAAGGCCGCCTCTCCATCGATATAACCTAAACGGTATCGCTAATTAAAGGGGAAGTTCCACTTTAACTTCTTTACCGGTATCTGCGTCCAGCACGTGGACGGCACAGCCCAGTCAGGGGTCGTAGGCGCGGATGAGGCGCCCGACATTGACTGGGTTTTCAATATCCGGAACCGGTACGCCGATGAGGGATTCTTCAATGGGTCCTCTTACACCCATATCATCCCTGGGGTTGGCGTTCCAGATGGTGGCAGATGTGATCTGATAGTTGGAGATCACAGAGTCTTTGATGTCCACATAGTGGAGCAGAGCGCCACGGGGGGCTTCTGTCATACCAAGACCTTCTGCATTCTTGGGAATTTCAGCCGGAACAAAGGTCTCTTTGCCGGGCTGGGCCTGGGACAGCCATTCTTCAACAGCCATGCAGACCAGGGCAGTCTCTTCAGCCCGTGCCACGTGGCGGCCCAGGATGGAGAAACCAGCAGCGCCGATATCACGGAATTTCTGAACGCCCAGGGCGGTCTGACCGGCTTTGGACAGATCCGGGTTGGTGGCCCACATTCTTGCCAATGGACCTGCCTCATGGGGTTTACCGTTATATCTGGGTGCTTTGATGAAAGAATAGGCACCATCTTTGTAAGGATCAGGTCTGGTTTGACCCTTGGTGGGGTTCAGACCTGTTGTGGAATCTTCAAACCAGGAGTATTTTACAAATTCTTTGATCATGGCAGGATCGACATCATAATCTTTGCCGTCAGTGTAAACACCCGGTTTCAACAGGGTATTGCCCTTGTTGTCCGTGGGGAAAACGCCCCAGGAAACCAGATTTTTATGTCCCACACCTGTCTTGAGCAGGTCGCCGTAGGGGCCGGCCAGAAGATAGATCAGGGGAACATATTTTTCCATGACAAAGTCTTTTACCCGTTTAAACCGTTCTGCATATTTATTCAATGCTTCACGGGTGGGGATCTCAGTGGAACCGCCCACAACAATACCCTGAACATGGGGCATCTTACCGCCGAGAAGGGCAACCATTTCGTGGCAGATCTTTCTCATTTCAAGGGCTTCAAGATACTGATCCACGCCGACTTTGTTGATGTCGGCCGGAAGGCGGACATCGTTGTTTTTATATCTGGGGATAAAAGGAGCCGTATCCGGACCATTGACATAGTCCAGGGCTGCCAGATGGTAAAAATGGAGAATATGGGACTGGATAAAGTTGGCACCTAAAATAAGGTTCCTTGCAATCCGTCCATTGTCTGTCAACTCAACACCAAATGCATCATCCAAAGCAAGGGCGGATGCAGTGGCATGGGCCGTGGGGCAAACACCGCAGATTCTCTGGGTAATCTGGGTGGCATCCCTGGGGTCCCTGCCGTTGAGAATTTGTTCAAAACCGCGGTACATACCGCCGGTAAGACGGGCATCAACAACAACCCCGCCCTTTACTTCAACTTCTGCCTTAAGATGTCCTTCGATCCGGGTGACCGGATCAATATGAATCTTAATTTTTTTATTGCTGCCGGCCGGTTCAGCCTGTGGTTTACAGCCTGCCATAATAAAACCTCCTTGGGTTTTGTAATTTTGCGAAATTAAGCGGGTTCATAGAAGGGTGAGAACTCATCCGGGAATCCCGGCTGAACGCATCCAATGCAGACCGCGTTGTCAACGCACCAGTTCAGGCCGCCGTTCCATTTTCTCTTGTAACAGTCGGCATAGGTGTCAGGGCCTTTGCAGCCCAGATCCATACGGCATCCATTGGGATCGGAAAGGGTCTTTGACATTTCACCTTCGTCGTACATGGCAAGTCTGGGGCAGTTGTCGTGGATATTTTCACCAAAGAACAGGGTCGGACGTCCGTCATCATCCAGTTCCGGGATACCTTTTTCCAGGAGGTGGAGGATGGAAAGAACGATCCAGTCCGGATGGGAAGGACAGCCGGGTATATTGACAACCGGTGTCTTGATGCTTTCGGCTTTGAAGAAATCCATGACGCCGGTGGCGCCGGTGACGTTTCCTTCAGCAGCCGGAATGCCGCCGTAAGTGGCACAGGTGCCAATCGCCAGAACAGAGCCGGCCATGGGGGCCAGTTCTTTAACCAGGTCGACCATGGAATATTCTTTGTGGTGGTAATCGCCTATAATGCAGTACTTGCCGTCGGCTGCCGTGGGAATGGCACCTTCAACAACAAGGGAAAATCTGCCTTTGTATTCCTTGGCAATGGCAAACAGGTTTTCCATGGCTGTTGCGCCTTCAGCGGCCATAACCGTGGGGTGGTACTGCAGGCTGATAACTTTGAGCAGAACATCGGCAATGGCCGGTTCTACATTGTTCAGCAGGCTGACTGAGCAGCCGGTACATCCCTGTCCCTGAATCCAGAGAACAGGATGGCGTTTAAGGCCAGTTTCCAGGGCCTGAATAAGTGCAGGATTAAAAACCTGGGAAATACCGATTCCGGCGGCTGTTCCAGTAACGGCTTTTAAAAAGCTCCTCCTGGAAACTCCTGATTTTGTCTGTTGCTCTTCCGGCAACACTTGTTCGTCTTTCACGGGCACCTCCTTGATGCTGTTAAAAAATCTTACATCTTTGGTACATTATTCCGCGGCAAAGTATATTTATCGCGGACTCTGCGAGCAATGACGCAGAGTATATTAAAGTGCATGTGGGACTGTCAATGATTTGTATAGAAAAAATGAATTATTTTTCAATTCTCTATTCGGATTGAATATACCGCGTAAAATAAGGGCTTCACCCCCCATAACGGTCTGATTTTTAAGGTATAGGCGAAAAATGAAGGAAATTTTGCCCGGGAAAAGGCAGATTTAAATAATGGGTTGATTTGTTTGGAAAAAGAAGAAAATATGTGTTAATGATCCTGTTATAACATGGGAAAAGAGCAAATGATGACAAAAAATAAAAATACCAGGAATTCCGAATTGCGCAATAAGGTCAGGGAAGCGGCCGCCGAAGGTGCCAGTGTTGAGTTCAAGCCCTCGGAAGATTCCATTGCGTATCTGTTCGGCCTCAAAGACCTGTCTTGTTTCGGCCTTGGTTTTCTTGCCCCCAAAAATTCAACTTTGTTTGCCAGTATTGAAGTGGGGCAGGTCATTTCCCTTAAGTTGTTTAAAGGAAATGTGAGTCCGGATCCAGACCTGCTCAAGGCAAAGATCTGCCATATTTCAGAGCAGCGTCCGGGAACTGATCCCGGCCAGATGGTTGTGGGCCTGTCTATTTTGTCACAGGAATAGCAGACAACACACAGGCTTAGGGTTCAAACCGGTATCCAATGCCGTGGACGGTCTTGATCAGGCAGGGCTTTGCCGGATCTTTTTCTGTTTTTTTTCTGAGCAGGGCAATGTGCTGGTCCAAAGTCCGGGTCGTGCCTGAATATCTGATTCCCCAGATTTGGTTTAAAATAAAATCCCTGTCCAATACCTCCCCGGGGTGATCGGCGAATAGCCGGACAAGCGCAATCTCGCGTTTTGAAAGATCCCGGGAAACATGGGAGCCGGTCAATTTTAATGTTTTGGGATCCACCCGGAATCTGGAAAACGAAAAGGGGGCTTTGGGCCCGTCAGCGCTCTGACCGGTCCTGATTTTTGTCCGGCGGAGCACCGCCTCTATCCTTGCCAAAAGTTCATGAATCCCAAAGGGTTTTGTCAGATAATCATCTGCCCCCAGCTTGAGTCCCACCACCTTGTCGATTTCCTCGCCCTTGGCCGTGAGCATGATAATGGGAACATCTGCATCCTTGCTCCTGATCGTCTGGCAGACGTCATACCCATTTTTTTCGGGCATCATAAGGTCCAAAAGCAGCAGGTCGACATTTTCCTGCTCAAACAGGTCCAGGGCCTTTGCACCGTTTTCTGCCTGGATCACCGCATAATTTTCACTTTCAAGGGTATCCACAAGGCCTGTTCTGATATGAAGATCGTCTTCTGCCACAAGTATTTTAATCTGTTTCATGTAAAGGCATCCTTAGTGTAAAGCAACTTCCCTGTCTTGTCCCGGGGTCAAGAAAAAGGTCGCCCCCAAGATCGTAAACCATCTGCCTGGCAATGCTTAATCCCAGCCCGGAACCTGGATGGGATGCGGTAAGAGAATTATCTATCCTGAAAAATTTTTCAAAAATTTGATCCTGAAACCCCGGTTGAATGCCTGGGCCATCGTCCTGGATTTTAACCAGGATATCCTGATTTTCCCGGGCCAGGATAACTTTTATAAATTGTCCATCCCCCCCGTATTTGAGGGCATTGTCCAATAAGTTGAGCACCACCTGCTCCATGGCGTCCCTGTCGGTATTCACCCGACATTCTCCCGGAATAAACTCTCGGACAAGCGCCAGCCCGGTTGTTTGTATCCTGAGGCTATGGGTCTGGAGCAGTTCTTCAAGAAAAACAGCCATGTCAAATTCACAGGTCTGGTATTTTTTTTGGCCCTGCTCAAGTTTTCCAAAATCCAGTACATTATTGATCAGTCTTGTGAGACGCCCGCTTTCCCCTACAATGACTTCAAGATACCGGTTCTGTTTGTCAGGATCGATTATCCGTTTGGAAAGCAGCAGTTCTCCGTACATGCGGATACTGGTCAACGGGGTTTTAAGTTCATGGGAGACCGATGCCACAAAAGAGGTTTTTTGTCGGGCATCTTTGATTTTTTCAAGGGTGAGCCGGGTGATAAGAATGCCCCCGAACACAATGGCCAGGACCAGGATGCCCACAAGAATCAGGGATAGGATTAAAAAGGACTGGCCTGTACCCAAGACTTTTTTATCTGTAAATACCCCAATGGCCCAGTGGGGGAGCCGCGGGGAAATCATAACCCTGGCCACAGGGGGGTGGTCTGCCTGACCCGGACCTGAATGGTGGATATGGGCGCTGTTGCCGTCCATGAGCACCAATGCCGTGCCCGGCTGGCGGTTTTCGGGAAAATCGGTTACCAGCCTGGACAGGAAGGTCATGAGTTCCAGTTCTATTCCATAGATGGGGCCGGTTTTGTCCTTTTGGGCCCAGCCCAGCAAATAGAGTCTGTTTTCACTGAACCAGGGAATCCAGCCGGACCTTGAATCCCAAGAAGATCCCTTGGGGGCCGACCCGCTTTCGGCTGGTGGTTTGACCTTTTCCCGGGACAGGGCATACAGCCTTTGACGTGAGGATGAGCTGTCTGTGGGTCCTGATTTTTTATCCTCCTCGGATAAACGGTTGAAATCAAAGGAGAGGCGTCCTGAGAGCAACGGGGCAAACCGGTTTTTAAACTCTCTTTCCTCCCCTGTGGCAGCCAGGGCTTTGCCGGGGTATTCTAGGTCTGATTCAAGGTTGAAAATAAAGACGTTCCTGACCAGGGGGTTTTCCTTTTCCCAGGCCAGAAGACCTGTTTCAAGGTCTGAATTTTCCATGGCCAAAAGAGATCTTGTCAGGTTGTTCTGGACGGTTTCCATGGCAAGATCCAGGGCCTGGGCAATGACCCGGGCCTGATCTGTCAGGGCAAGGACGGCATTTTTTTGGATCCGCTCCTGTTCATGGGAGAGCAGGCTGAATGCCGCCGTTGAAAGGATCAGGGCCGGGACAAGCAAAAGAACCCAGAATATAATGATGGAACGCCTGTTTTTCATGGTCTCCTATTTTTGAATCTGCTGGTTTTTCATCTGATACGACTTGGTTCTGAGCAGTTTACGGCTTTTTTTGCTCATGCCCTGCGCCTCAAGTATATCGGCCTGAACTTCAGCTTCCTTGGCCTCTTTGATCAATTCTTTATCCTTGTATTTCCCCCCGTAGGTCTTGAGTTTGGCCGCGGATTTTCTCAGTTCGCGGACTGCCTGGGCAGGTTTTCCCTGATCCGAGAGTTCAATGGCTTTTTCCTGGGACAGGGCATTGAGGTTGAGCTGTAAGTCCCGGACCACCTTTACATTGGTGGAGGCTTCGATTTTATCCGGATCATTGGAAAAATGTGCCCGGACCACTGCCCTGGCGTTTCTTTTTTTCATGGCAAAAGGGTCGTGGTAGACCACATCAGCCTTTGCAATTTTCAGTGAGCTGCCGTTGCGGGATTCGGGCAGGCGGACCTCAACCAGGGCAAATTTTTCCTGGCTCCCGTAAAGCTGGTTCATGGACAATTCAATCGTGTTGCCCTTAATTCGTCCTTGTCTGCCGATAATGTCTACAGGTTCAATGCCCTGGGGCAGGGTAATGGTAATGGTCACCTGTTTTGCCACCACGTTGAGCACATTGCCCAGTTCTGCGGCAAAAATCTGGGGCAGGTCAGGGCCGGTTTCTGCAAAATAGGTATTGCCGTCGCTTTTCTGTGCCAGCTGGGCCATGAGGTCTTCATTATAATCGGTTCCCACCCCAACGGTGGTCACGGAAATATCTTCCTTGAACAGGCCGGCACCCAAGCGCCCAAGGTCCTTGGGCAGCCTGGGGCCGACATTGGCAAGGCCGTCGCTTAAAAGAACCACCCTATGGACATATTCGTTTTCAATAAATTTTCTGATTTCAGCCGCGGCCTGGCTCACCCCTCCGAAAAGGGCGGTGTTTCCCCCGGCCTCTATGTTTTTGATGGTCTGAATAATGGGGGTGACATCTTTGACTTTTTGGGCCGGCACAAGGGTCTGGACCTGGGTGTCATAAGTGACCAGGGAAAAGACATCATCCCTTCCCAGCCGGGATAATGCTTCAATGGCGGCCTGTTTGGCCATCTGGAGTTTGGTCCCGCCCATGGAACCGGACTGGTCCAGGACCAGGGCAATATTGACCCGGTGCCTGGGGGGCATCTAAGGTCACTTTGATCACCACATTCTGGGGATCTCCTGCCGGCAGAATTGACCTGTCAGTTTCCATTCTGCAGACCACGGTATCTTTGGCTGCAACTGCTGTGGGGATCATCCCCGGCATCATCGTGACCAGGAAAAAGGTTATCACTGCCGTGGAAAATATTTTTGCCTTAAGGGGGGCGGTGTCTGGGGTCATGGTTTTTCTCCTTTGTCTTGGGTTCATGGGGTTTGGAAAAAAGGGCAATGCCTGCGCTTTTTTTTTATTCCGATAAAACCATACCCAATTTAAAGAGTTCATATGTCAACCATGGGTAAAAAACCTGTAAAAAAGATGTAAAATTCAGAGCTTTTTGGGTTATGAAGAGATTAAAAATGTTAGTTCCGGAATGGGAATCAGTTTTTTGCCGGGCCCCAGGCAGACCAGTTCGAGACGGCAGGTGACTGCTGGCTTGTCCTTGCCCGGCCGCCAGGCTTCATGGGAAAAAACCACCCTGTAAAGCCCCTCTTTTTCCCAGGACGTCCGTATATCCAGAAGGTCTCCGAAAACAGCCCCGTCATGGTAGTTGAGACTGGTTTTGTACACGGCAAACCCGATTTTTTGTTCATGCCACATCCGGGACAGGGCCGTGACACCGATAATATCTTCCCTGGCCCGCTCAAAAAATTTTAAATAGTTGGCATGGTAGACCACGCCCGAGTGATCTGTGTCCTCGTAGTAGACCTGGGCTGAAAAATGATGAGGGCTTGATTGTTTATCTGTCATGGGTGAATGATGCGCCTTAATGTTATCTTGTTTGGGCCAATGATCTTCCGGGCCAATTCCTTTTGAACAGGGTGGCCCTGAAAATGCCCAATCTTATATTAAAGTGTTAAAAAATTGAATCCTTAACTTGAAGACATTTAAAAAATTAATCTTTTGAGGCGTGAATGATAAAATCAGCGATATCCTGGATGGTCTCATCAGCCTGGGGCAGAATGCCGTCCATGTTTAAAAATCCGTGGATCATCCCTTTGACCGGGAATGTTCAGAATTCTGTGTCACGGTTTCGGTTCCCGGATCTGCCTCAGCGCCAGCGGAAGTAAAAGTCAGGTCCGAGAATGGGCCTTCAATCAGCCACGTCGGAGGAGTTGACTTTTGCTGGAGTGGAGTTCCTGGAACCATCTTTTCCATCTGTAAATAAATCCCTATCAAATTCCCAGCTCTTTATCCAGCCGGCCTTCAAAGAAAATTGCCAACTGGGAAATTGTCAGTGACCAATTTTGAATCGGCATTGTCCATTTTTTACTGGCGTTCTGGATCCCCATGTAAAGCAGCTTTAACAGGCTGTCCTGGTTCGGGAATGATCCCTTTGTTTTGGTCAGTTTTCGAAACTGTCGATGCACAGCCTCAATGGTATTTGTGGTGTATATTATCCGTCGAATCTCTTCTGGATATTTAAAGAAATGACTGAGGCGTTCCCAGTTGTTCCGCCAGGATTTTATCACAATCGGGTATTTGTCATTCCATTTATTTTCCAAGATATCCAGTTCTTCTTCGGCCAGATCCTTATTGACCGCTTTATAAACACGTTTTAGATCTGCCATAAATTCCTTTTTATTTTTGGAACCAACGTATTTCAATGAATTTCGGATCTGGTGGACTACGCAGAGTTGAACTTCTGTGTCCGGGAATATGGTCTCAATGGCCTCGGGAAAACCTTTTAGACCATCAACACAGGCAATCAGGATATCTTTTACCCCTCGGTTTGAAAGGTCTGTTAACACCTGCAGCCAGAAGTTCGCACCCTCATTCTCGGATATGTACAGCCCAAGAACCTCTTTGCGGCCCTCGATATTCACCCCAAGAATTGTGTAAACGGCTTTGCTGCCGACCTTTCCGTTTTCTCGTACTTTATAATGTATGGCATCAAGCCATACGATTGGGTACACATTTTCCAACGGCCTGGCCTGCCATTCTTTGACGGTATGGATGATTTTATCGGTAATGGTGCTCAGAGTGGCATTTGAAATCTCAAGTCCATAGATTTCCTGTAAATGGGAAGCCATATCATTATAACTCATGCCCAGGCCGTAAAGGGCTATTATCTTTCTTTCAATTTCATCGCTGAGCGTTGTCTGATGTTTTTTGACGATCTGTGGAGAGAAGGTTCCGGCCCTGTCACGCGGGGTTTTTAGCTCAAATTTACCATCCAGGGATTTAATGGTCTTTTTGCTTTTTCCATTACGGCGGTTGGCAGAAACTTCCTGCCCGAGATGGGACTCCAACTCTCCTTCAAGAGCAGCTTCAGCAAGATTTTTGATTAATGATGTAAGGACGCCGCCCTTACCTGTGAAGGGTTTACCTTCCTGGATGCCTTTAAGGGCTTTTTGAAAATCAAATTCGGTGTTTTCTTCGGTCATGTCAGTTCTCCTTATTTAGCTGAGTATATCAGCTTTCATTCAACTGACACAGAATTTTGAACGCCCTCTTTTGACCTGGATATGCTTTACATGGATTCCCGCTTTTTGAAGACGGTCGGCATAGGCTTTTCCCTCATCCCTTAATACGTCAAATTCGGCTGTTATCACCATGGCCGGGGCTAGGTTTTTTAACGAGGGTTCTAAAAGCGGGGAGGCTTTGAAATTGATCCGGTCCAGGGGATTTGGAAGATAATACGCCCTGAATTTTTCCATATACCTGTGGGTCAGGTAATAGCCTTGTGCAAAATTCTGGTAGGAGTCTGTATCTAAAATTGACAGATCTGTTGCCGGGTAAATCAATATTTGTCCGGCAATATCAGGGCCTTTGAGATTTCTTGCCTCAATGGCGGCTACAGCTGCCAGGTTGCCGCCGGCACTGTCGCCTGCAAGAAAGATTTTGCTTGGATCCCCGCCCAGATCAATCCCGTTGTCCCAAGTCCATTCCAAGGCGGAATATACATCTTCAACTGCGCCCGGGAACGGGTGCTCGGGCGCCAGTCGATAATCCACAGCAATGACGATGGCATTGGCTTTTTTGGCAATTTTTCTGCAAATATTGTCATGGGAATCCAGGTCTCCCATGACCCATCCCCCGCCATGACAATAGATGACAATGGGCTGTGCCGGTGTTTTCCGGTCATGGTAGAGCCGAATGGAAATGGGGCCCGGGTGTCCCGGAATGGTCATGGGTTTGACTGTTCGGATTTTAACAGGTTCGGCCTTGAGTATTTTAGATGATCTGGCTGAATAGGCCCGGATCTGTTCTGGCGACCGTCCCTCTTCAAACAGATCCACCTGCTTAAAATGAATATATTTGAGCAGGAGCCCCAGTTTTAAATCCAGTCGTTCATGGGGAGTGGCGGCCCATTGGTTGACGAGAATGCCGGCGGACAAGAGGATGATAACCAGGATAAAAAAGATGATCCGAGCAGATTTCATAGCACTCCTTTGCTGAGTTACAAGGTTAAAATAATGTATTATTTTTCAGTGATGTCCGGTTAGGTTTTTGCTTGCTCAATAATTTTTTGATCTTTGACAATATTGTCCCTGTTTGAACTATGAGAGCCCTGCTCCTCGCAGCCAAACAGGTCATTTAGAATGGCGGTTCGCAGCTGCCGAACTCTTTTGATCGTGACCTTTTCATTAAACTGTTTTTGGCAATGGATTGCCAGTAACAGGTAAGTGATAAGGCCGCCAAGAATCTGAACCATAAGGCCGTATTCACTGCGGGCAATGAGATGATATACCTTCAGATGTTCTTTCCACCATTTGAAAAAATCCTCAATGGTCCACCGGAGTTTATAAATTGTTGCTATTTGTTCCGCTGTTAAATCATGCCTGTCAGTTGCCACATAGTATTTGACGCCAGCAATTTTATAGCCAACAACCCGAACAGGCCTTTTCGTCTGGTTTTGATTCGGAGTACCAAGTTTAACCAGTGCATCATAAAAAATGTAGCTGTCGGAAGGGGTCTCGTGGTTATCAATAATTGTTCTTGTTGTCCTGGTTTTTATACGGCAGACAAAATGTTTGCCTTGCTCCTGAAGCAGGTCAAATTCTTTATGGGATTGATATCCACGATCCATAACACCTGTTTGCCCCTTGGAAAGTATTTTGGGAACAAAAGTGCGTTCAGCGCCGTTGCCTTCAGTCAAAAAGATTTTGTTTGGGATTCCGTGATTAATGTCAAATCCGCAATGTACTTTGGCTTTTTTACTTCCTTTTCTGTAGTTCGCCCAGTGCATTGAAAGGACTGCATTTATGAGACTACCGTCAATGGAAACCAACTCTCCTAACTCGGCGTGTTCACCCGGATGACACTCAAGAGCCTGTTTATAAAGATCCTCAAAGATAAATTGCAGTTGTTCGAGTCCCCTGTGATTGATGGCTTCACAGAAACTACTACGGCTGATACCACCGTCTGGCGCAATATTTTCTTTAGCAAAAACATTCTCCTTGAGATCCTGAATTAAATGTCGGGCAGACTTGTGCTCCTGAAGATGGAAATAAACCAAAGCATTTATCTGGTCTTCGAATGTCATTTTTAAAGGGCGGTCTCCTCGAGATTGTAATTCCGGTGCTTTTGAAAGTGACTTTATCAGAGGGCACCTGAAATTGTCAAAGTTCAGGGACCGTAGTTGTTTTTTAGGGACTGAGATGTGCGTCATTTGAGCTCCTTGAGTTAAGTTTTCAAGGCGCACAAAAATTTTTACGCACATTTGTCAACACAAAACCGACTGTTTTTTCAATGATTTTAGATGCTTTTTATATGCAACAACCTAACCGGACACTACTGATTATTTTTACCATATATCATGGGGGTGTCATTAACATATGTTTATGGGGTCCTCCTCATAGATCATAAAAAAAACAGAGGCTTTTCTAAGATCCTGAAATGTACTATACCCAGATAAGAAAAAAATATTAAATCAATTTTTGATCAGGAGACCCTTTGAACAAAGAGGCGACGGCTTTTTTTTTAAGTACATTGGAAACCTACTCTAAAATTCCTCAGCCTGAATGGGAGAAAATGGGTGCCTGCCTCAAACCTCTTCAAATGGATGAGAACGAGTATTTTATTATTCAGGGGGCCAGGCCTGACCGGTTTGCCTTTATTATTTCGGGTATCTTTCGGGTGTTCTGCATCAGTGAAGGCGGGGATGAAAAGACCTTGTCCTTTAGGACAAGGGGGCAGTTTCTTGCCGCATACACCCCTTTTATTGAAAATAAGGAAACCTGGTATTCCATCCAGGCCCTTGAGCAAGGCCAGCTGATTTATCTTTTATTCGAAGATTATATCCGTCTTTTTGCCGGGCATGCCTGTTGGGAAAAAGTGGCCAAGGAATATATGATCAGGCTGTTTATTGAAAAAGAGAATCGGGAAAGATCTTTTTTAACCGAAGATGCAAGAACGCGTTATCTGGGATTCAAAAAACAATATCCCGAGATTGAAAAACGGATCCCCAATTTTTATATTGCCTCATACTTGGGAATTTCCCCTGTCACCTTAAGCCGCATTCGCGGCGAGATAAAAAAACACCAGATTAACATAGGTTAATTACACCCCCCTTTTTTTGCTTTAGGTCTAAGTAAAAACAACACCATTTGAATCTGTCCAAAAGGGGGGATAATGAAAACAGCATTTGTAACCGGTGCCACAGGATTTTTAGGCCTGAATTTAATTGAGTGTCTCCGCAAGGAGAACTGGCTAATTACGGCACTTCACCTGCCCGGGGAGGATTTGAAATACCTTTCCCGGTTTAACCTAAAGGCGGTTTCCGGTAATATTTTGGATTTTGCCGGCCTTGAGGATGCCATGCCTTCCCATCTGGATGCGGTGTTTCATCTGGCCGGAGACACGAGCATGTGGTCTAAACATGATGCCCGTCAGCACAGGATAAATGTGGAGGGCACGGCCAATATGTGCCGGGCGGCAATTGCAAAAAAAGCGGTTCGTTTTATTCATACCTCTTCAAGTTCTGCCTTTGGCTACCATGGTGAGGTGCTCAGCGAGCAGACCGTGTCCAATGCCCTTGAATGCGGGATGAATTATAACAAAACCAAATTTCTTGCCGAGCTTGAAGTGAAAAAGGCGGTTGAATCCGGTTTGTTTGCCGTGATCCTGAACTCCTGCAATATCATCGGCCCATTTGACCCGGGCAATTGGTCACAGCTTATTCAAAACACCTGCCGTCAAAAGCTCCCCGGTTATCCCCCGGGTGTGGGAACCTTTTCCCATGTAAGGGATATTGCCCATGCCCATATTTCGGCCGTTGAAAATGGGGGCAAGGGGGAAAATTATCTTTTGGGCGGTGTTGAGGCCTCTTTTAAGGAGGTGATGCTGGAAATTATAAAGACCACAGGGGTGAATTTGCCCTTAAAAGAGATTTCCAGGTCTAAATTGAAAATGGCCATGTATCTGTCCGGAGCCAAATCATTTTTTACCGGCAAGGAACCCATGCTGACCTATCCTAAGTATAAACGCCTTGTGGGCAGGCTGGTCTGTAACGATGCCAAGGCCAGAAAGGCGCTTGGATTTAAAACCACATCTATTTTTGACATGGTCTCGGACTGCCACCAATGGCTCAGGCAGGAAAACTTAGTCTGATCCAAGCGATACGTTGGATAATAATTGATCAGATTAGCGAAAGCAAAATCGATTCGTGAAATATGCGGGTTAACTATAAATTTTGTCTGGAAAATGAATCTGCGTTTTTTTAACCAGGGAGTTTATACAAAGCAGATCCAACCCGTTCCGGGGGGGAATTAATTGAAAAGGAGTGCAAGAGAATGGATGAAGAAAAGAAAACACACAAGGGCTGGGGATTGATCAAAGAGGCATTTTTAACCGCAGGTGTGGAGTATATTTTCGGTCTGCCCGGGGAGAGTATCAGTCCAATTCAGTATGCCGTGGAAGATACCGCCATAGAGATTATTACAACACGGCATGAACAGGCCTCAGCCTTTATGGCCGAAGCCTATGCCCGGATGACCGGAAAACCCGGAGTTGTCCTGGTCACCTTTGGGCCGGGGTTTACCAACACCCTTTCCGCCATGGTCAATGCCCAGTTGACAAACGCCCCCATGGTATTGATTGCAGGGGCCCATGGGACCAAATCACAGGATCGTCTCGGGCTTCAGGACATGCGCCAACGCCCCATCATTGAGTCCATCGTAAAAAAGACATTGGTCTGTCGTAAGCCGGAAAGAATTTTTGAATATGTTGACATGGCCTTCCGTTTTGCCACCCAGGGCCGGCCCGGTCCTGTTTTTTTGGAATTGCCCATAGATGTCCTGGATGGAGATGTTGACCTTGACAAGGTGAACAAGGTCAGCACAAAGACCCTGTCCAGGCCAGTGGATAAAAATGATGCACGAAAAATGGTGGAGATGATCCAGGCGGCCCAACAGCCTGTCATCCTTGCCGGCAGCGGGGCCTATTATTCAGGGGCCGGTGATGAACTGGTCGAATTTGTAGAGCAGACAGGGATTCCGGCCTTTACCCTGAAAATGGGCCGCGGGCTCATACCCGACACCCATCCCCTGTGTTTCGGCTCCTCCATACCCACCCTTCCCGGATGTGCCGGCATGGCCACAACTCAGGCTGACCTGGTCATTCTCCTAGGGAATAGGCTTTGTCTGTATAACGTGTTTGGCGCCTTTTACAATCCAGATGCAAAAATTATCCAGGTGGACATTGAACCCGAAGAGATCGGCAGGAACAAATCCATTGATCTGCCGGTTTTTGCAGATGTCAAAGCCCTGCTCGAAGAATGCATCCAAATTGTCAACGCAGCAGGTCTTGATTTAAGACTCTGTTTTTCCGGGTGGACTCAGAGGCTGACAGCCACAGACCAGGAGATGAAATCAGAGGCACAAAAAGAAATGATCAAAGATTCCAGCCTTATCAATTCGGGAGTTCTGGCTGACAAGGTCAACGATTTCATGGACCGGGAAGATGATATTATTGTTGCTGACGGCGGTGATGCCCAGACCTGGGTTGCCGGGGCAAGGATTTGTAAAAGCCCGATGAATATTATTGACTCGTCCCTGTACGGATGCCTGGGGGTCGGGCTGCCCTACGGGAATGCCGCCAAGCTGATCAACCCCCGGCGACGGGTTCTGGTTTACACCGGGGACGGGTCAATGGGGTTCAACTTTATGGAGATTGAAACCTCGATCAGAAAAGGGCTGCCCCTGGTTGTGGTGATTGACAACAACCAGAAATGGGGAATGACCTCCAATTCCATGCAGATGAAATTTGAACATCATATCCCCGGTACTGTGGAGATCGGAAATCCCCCTTATCACAAAGCCGTTGAGGCTTTGGGCGGCAAGGGGATTTTAGTTGAAAGGGTCGAAGATATTCTTCCGGCACTTGAGACCGCCTTTGCCTCAGCAATGACCACCTGTATCAACGTGATGACCGATCCCGATGTGATCGGTCCGGGATCAAAGGCCTTGGCCATGGCAGAGATGCTTTGATTTTTTTAACTTATTAAAATAAGGACAAAGCCCTATGGACTCTTCCATCATGACCAGGATCATCATTCCCCTTGCCATTGCCTTTATCATGTTTGGGATGGGGCTTTGTCTGACACCCCATGATTTTAAACGGATATTGTGTCATCCAAAGGCCATCCTGACCGGGATTCTTCTTCAGATCGTGGGGCTGCCGGTGCTGGGGTTTGTTTTTGTCCGGGTGGCCGGGTTAGATTCTGTGCCGGCCACCTCGGTCATGATCCTTTCCGCCTGTCCGGGAGGGGCGATCACCAACCTGGTTTCCTTTATAGCAGAGCAAACAATTACTTGAACAAGGATTTATACAACTTATATTTTCCCCATGAGATATTCATCAGATTTACGCAAACGCGTTATAGATTTTGTAGAAAATGGAGGAAGCAAGACGGAAGCTGCCAGTCAGTTTAATGTATCCCGTGGAAGTGTTCACAACTGGACGTCTGCCGAAGATGGTTTGTCATACAAGAAACCCGGTCCAAAAGGACCACGAAGTTTGGATCTGGAAGCTTTGCGCCTCCATGTGGAGACAAATGATGACATGACACAATCGGAAAGGGCGCAGCATTTCGGAGTATCCCGTGCCTGTATCTGGTATAATATGAAACAACTCGGAATCACTCGAAAAAAAAGATGACGGGATACAGGGAGCGAAGCGACAGCAAAAGAAAGGCATATCTTCGTCTTCGTGAACGTTATGTACGTCGTTGCAAAACGTTTGTTTATGTTGATGAAAGCGGCTTTTCGCCTTATACAACCCGTCGCTATGGATATGCTCTCAAAGGGCAGCGTGTTCATGGTTTGATTGCAGGAACAAAGCACCCTCGAACGTCTTTGATTGCTGCCCGCATCGAATATAGTTTTGAAGAACCATTTTTGTTTCAGGGAACATGCAATGCGGATATCTTTAATGCTTGGATCGAACACCAGTTGAGTCCACATCTGAACGATAATCATGTCGTTGTGATGGATAACGCATCCTTCCACAAGGGCGAAGAAACCAAATATTTGATCGAAAGAACTGGTGCAGCTCTTTTGTTTTTGCCCCCGTATTCACCGGATCTCAATCCGATTGAACACGATTTTGCGGCCCTAAAAACCATCCGTGAATACAATGAAAACGAAACGATTGATGAAATTATCAGGATGTATAAATAATTATCGGCATTGCTATATCTGCAAAGGAGATCCTGCCCTGTCTGTGAGTTTAACGGCAATGAACAGCCTGATCACGGTGGTCACAATTCCGGTGCTTGTCCCTTTTTTCCTTCATTATTTTATGGGAGAAACCGTGGCCGCTCAGGTCAATGCCCTAAATCTTTCACTGGGGATTGTCATGATCACCATTCCGCCTATGGCAGCGGGAATGGCCGTTAAAAAACAAGCCCCTCGGGTGGCAAAAAATTCAGAAAGCGCCGTCAGAAAGGGGACCCTTGTTTTTCTTGTGTTCCTGGCCTCTTTTGCCTTTTACAATGAACGCCAGCTATTTGTGACCCACTATGAGGCCTTTTTTCTAATTGCAGTCTGTCTGTGTTTTCAAGGGCGTTCAAAATTCTGTGTCAGTTGAATGAAAGCTGATATACTCAGCTAAATAAGGAGAACTGACATGACCGAAGAAAACACCGAATTTGATTTTCAAAAAGCCCTTAAAGGCATCCAGGAAGGTAAACCCTTCACAGGTAAGGGCGGCGTCCTTACATCATTAATCAAAAATCTTGCTGAAGCTGCTCTTGAAGGAGAGTTGGAGTCCCATCTCGGGCAGGAAGTTTCTGCCAACCGCCGTAATGGAAAAAGCAAAAAGACCATTAAATCCCTGGATGGTAAATTTGAGCTAAAAACCCCGCGTGACAGGGCCGGAACCTTCTCTCCACAGATCGTCAAAAAACATCAGACAACGCTCAGCGATGAAATTGAAAGAAAGATAATAGCCCTTTACGGCCTGGGCATGAGTTATAATGATATGGCTTCCCATTTACAGGAAATCTATGGACTTGAGATTTCAAATGCCACTCTGAGCACCATTACCGATAAAATCATCCATACCGTCAAAGAATGGCAGGCCAGGCCGTTGGAAAATGTGTACCCAATCGTATGGCTTGATGCCATACATTATAAAGTACGAGAAAACGGAAAGGTCGGCAGCAAGGCCGTTTACACAATTCTTGGGGTGAATATCGAGGGCCGCAAAGAGGTTCTTGGGCTGTACATATCCGAGAATGAGGGTGCGAACTTCTGGCTGCAGGTGTTAACAGACCTTTCAAACCGAGGGGTAAAAGATATCCTGATTGCCTGTGTTGATGGTCTAAAAGGTTTTCCCGAGGCCATTGAGACCATATTCCCGGACACAGAAGTTCAACTCTGCGTAGTCCACCAGATCCGAAATTCATTGAAATACGTTGGTTCCAAAAATAAAAAGGAATTTATGGCAGATCTAAAACGTGTTTATAAAGCGGTCAATAAGGATCTGGCCGAAGAAGAACTGGATATCTTGGAAAATAAATGGAATGACAAATACCCGATTGTGATAAAATCCTGGCGGAACAACTGGGAACGCCTCAGTCATTTCTTTAAATATCCAGAAGAGATTCGACGGATAATATACACCACAAATACCATTGAGGCTGTGCATCGACAGTTTCGAAAACTGACCAAAACAAAGGGATCATTCCCGAACCAGGACAGCCTGTTAAAGCTGCTTTACATGGGGATCCAGAACGCCAGTAAAAAATGGACAATACCGATTCAAAATTGGTCACTGACAATTTCCCAGTTGGCAATTTTCTTTGAAGGCCGGCTGGATAAAGAGCTGGGAATTTGATAGGGATTTATTTACAGATGGAAAAGATGGTTCCAGGAACTCCACTCCAGCAAAAGTCAACTCCTCCGACGTGGCTGATTGAAGGCCCATTCTCGGACCTGACTTTTACTTCCGCTGGCGCTGAGGCAGATCCGGGAACCGAAACCGTGACACAGAATTCTGAACATTCCCGTGTTTTCAGCCTTTTATTTGGTCGTTGAATATTTTGTGGCCGCCATACTCATGATCGGGGCGAACACATCTTTGGTCAAAGATTTTTTAAATGGGAAGCCGCCGGCCACATAAAATCCCTCTGCCTTGACAATACTCCGGCGGACAGGATACAAAATGAGCATTGGTTTCATTTCTTTATGGAGGTTGTCATGACCGACCACACCCCGAAAATTTTGGATGCCCTGGATGCCTTTGAAGAGGGTATTTATATCATTAATGAAGATTATACCGTGGAGTACATGAATAAATTCATGACCACCTATTTTGGCCAGGGGGTGGGGAAAAAATGTTTCCAGGTATTGACCGGCTCTGACCGTCCCTGCGCCTGGTGCAAGCACCATGAAGTATTTGAAAAAAATGAAATCTGCCGGGGTGAAGTGTATGTCCCGTCTGTGGAAAGAACCTTTGATGTGACCGAACTGCCGGTGAGCAACAAGGACGGTACCCGGTCCATGCTCTCCATTTATCGCGATATCTCTGATCAGGTGGCCCAGAAGGCCAAGCTCAAGTCTTCAATGGAAAGTTATCAGCGCTTGTTCACCCATGTGGGCTGCGGGGTGTTTATCTCTTCAAAAGAGGGGCGGTTTTTGGATGTTAATCCAGCCCTGCTCAAGATACTGGGATACCAGAATAAGGACGAGTTTTTATCCCTGGATCTGGCCACGGATGTTTATCTTCGGCCAGAAGACCGCCGTAAGTATCAGCGGATTATTGAAAAAAAAGGTCAGGTGGTGGATTATGAGGTCAAATGGAGACGGCGGGACGGTCATATCCTTCATATTCTGCTCACCTCCAATGTGAGATACGGGGACAGAGGAAAGGTGCTGGGGTATGAGGGGGTGGTGGTGGATCAGACCCAGCGCAAGATCATTGAAAACCAGATCAAAGAAGCCCATGATTTTCTGGATAAAATTATTTTTTGTTCCCCCAATGCCATCATAACCATGGAGATGGCCGGGGGAATAAAACTCTGGAACAAAGGGGCGCAGGAGATCTTTGGGCCGGCAGCCTCCACGGTGGTGGGCCAGATGAATATCAAGGATATATTCGGCTGGGAGGTGACTCAAAATATTCTGGAAATGATGCGGGATACAGGGTATGGCGGCAAGGGAAGGCTCAACTCTTTTTCCCTGACCTTTACCCGGGAGGACGGGGGCCTGGTGGAAGGCAATCTCTCTGCCAGTATTCTTTATGACGAAGACAAAAAAGAATTGGCCTGGGTTGCTATTTTTGTGGACCTTAAAGAACGCCTCAAAACAGAAAGAGAGCTGTCCGAAGCCCGCCAGCACCTGCTTCAGTCCGAAAAACTGGCTGCCATGGGACGGCTGACCTCACAGATTGCCCATGAACTCAACAATCCATTGTTCGGAATAATGAATACCCTGGAATTGATGAAAACCGAAATCTCTCCTTCGAACAAGCGGCGCAAGCTTTTGGATATGTCTTTGTCAGAGACCATGCGCCTTGCCGATATGCTCAAAAAAATGCTTTCATTTTCAAAGCCGGACCAGGATATCCGGATGCCCCTTGATGTTCATTCGGTTCTGGATGAACTGCTTTTGCTCTATGATAAACGGTTCAGGGAAAATTCAGTGAAGCTGGTCCTGAATCTTATGGAGGCCGGGGTCAGGATCATGGCCTCAAAAGATCAGCTCCGCCAGGTTTTTATCAATCTTTTTTCCAATGCCATGTATGCCATGCCCGACGGGGGGGAATTGAAAATCAGCACGGCAGCCACCTCGTCTACCCTGAAAATTTCAGTGGAAGATACCGGTACCGGCATCCACCCTGAACACATTGCCCGGGTGTTTGATTCTTTTTTTACCACCAAAAATGAGAGTGTTCAGGGCGTCGGCTTAGGCCTTTCTGTCTGTTACGGGTTTATCAAAGACCATGGAGGGGATATCAAGGTGGTCTCAAGACAGGGGGAATGGACCCGGTTTGATATTTCTCTTCCCCTGCTTTAGGTCGAAAAGATAGTTGCAAATAAGGGGAAGGGCGGGTTAAACCATTCTTTGAATTAAAGATTTACCCGATAAAAAAGCGATTTTTGGGCCCTAAAAATTAGTCCTGTTCACGATGGGGACAGGTATCCAGTCGTTTAACAAAGGCCTTGAATTTGCTGAAGGTCTCTTCGTTCATTGCGTGTTCCATCTGGCAGGCGGTTTTGTCAGCCGTTTTTTTATCCACTTCAAGAATTCGAAACAGAAAATCTTTTAAAAAAAGATGGCGGCTTTCCACGGCCTTGGCGATTTTTTCCCCTTTGGGGGTCAAGGTTACATAGCCATAGGGCTCATAATTGATCAGCGCCTGTTTGGCCAGTTTTTTCAGCATTCCGGTTACAGAGCCGCGTTTGATATCCAGTTTTTCGGCAATATCCTTTGAGCGGGCAACTGTTTTGGTTTTCTGGAGTTCCAGAATGGTTTCAAGATAGTCTTCTAATGCTTCACTCAGTTTGTCCTGGGGTCCCATAGCGTGTCTCCGTTAATGTAAGTATACTCATGGATATAATGATGAACTGGTTAAGTCAAAGCTATTTTATCAAAAAATATCAATTTTTTTTAAACGTTTGAATAAAGTTAGAGCTTCAGAATATGATTTGGCCTGCCAGTGTATTGCCCGGAGAGTAGCACCGGTCAAGGGTGTCAGGGTTTGGCCAATCCTTTGATAGATGTTTTATACAAGTTTGGCCAGGGTGAATCCGGCCCATACCCCTAAGATCCCCAGGGTCAGCTGTAAGGCCGCGTTGATCGCGGCCATTTCTGCCTGTCCGTTGCGGATGAAAAAGAAACTTTCATATCCAAAGGTGGAAAAGGTGGTAAAGCCTCCGAGAAACCCCACAAAGATCAGGGCACGAAGTTCGGGGCTGAACAGGTCCCGGGTTTCGGCAATCCCGTCCAAAAAGCCTATCAAAAAACAGCCCAGTATATTCACAATCAAGGTGCCTAAAGGGAGCCAGGCCTCTTTGACCATGATCAGACAGGTTTCATATACCATATACCGGCAGATCGCTCCCAAGGCACCGCCCAATCCCACCATTGCTATTTTAATCATACGCGTTTGTTCCGGTTTAATCTAACCCATATTCCAAGCCATTAATAGAGGATAATTTAAGGGAATGCCACTCTTTTTTAGGGTCCAATCCTTTTACAAACTGGAAAAAGAATTGACAGGCCAAAGGTGATTTAAAGAAATCAATCCCATGGGGGGTGAAAAAAATTTGCATTATTTTCAAATGGTTATCATGGTTTTTTGTCTTGTTGGCCTCTATAGGCATCATAGTTGCTCAACCCTGATAATAAAAATAATAACCCTATTGTCAGGATTTAAAAACGATGGAAACACGATCCGAGAAATTAAACGCCAGCAGAACAAAGCTTAAACGCGGGATTCTTGTGAATATGATTCTTATTCCCATGGTTCCTTTTTTCCTTGTCATGTCCATTAGTTTTTATTTTTTCTCCTCTGCCCTGGAAACCGGTACCCAGGGGAATTTGACCCGAATCTTAAGTGATCAATGCCAGATGATCGAGTCCTTTCTCATTGAAAGAAAGGCTGATCTTGCCCTGATCACAAGAACCTTTTCCTTTGACCAGATCTGTGCAGACCAGGCCATCAATGCCATTTATAAAAATTTGGAAAAACGGTCTGCCGCGTTTGTGGATTTAGGTTTGTTTGATGAACAAGGGATTCATCTGAGGTATTCCGGGGATTATGCCCTTGCGGGAAAATCCTATGCCCGGGAGGATTGGTTTAAAAAGACCATGGCAAGGGGGTATTATATTTCTGATATCTTTTTGGGGTATCGGAATACCCCCCATTTTGTGGTGGCGGTCCGCAGGTCTGAACAGAACAGAACCTGGGTGCTCAGAGCCACCATTGACACCCTGTTTTTTGATACCCTGGTATCAGGGGTGCGGGTGGGCAAGACCGGTGAAGCCTATATCCTGAACCGTGAGGGTCAGGCACAGACGGCACGCAGGTCCGGGGATATCGCTCTTTTGGAACAAGATCCTGCCTTTGAATGGTTTGGTTATCTTTTTAACAGTCGGCAGGCATCTTTCTGTATTTCCCCCAAGGGCCAGCCCTTTCTTTATGCCGTGACCCGGCTCAGGGACAAATCCTGGCTTTTGGTGGTTCGCCAGGAAAAACAGGATGCCTACCGGGCATTGTATTCTGCGGCCATTATCTGCCTGATTATCATGGTCTGTGGCCTGGCTGTCCTTGTAGTGGCAGCTGTATTCACATCTGAACGGATCGTCCGTCAGATTGAGCGGCTGGACGGTGAAAAAGAGCAGTTGGGCAGTCAGTTGATCCGGGCCGTTCAATTGGCCGAGATCGGCGAGATGGTTGCAGGCTTTGCCCATGAGATCAATAATCCCCTGCAGATTATCAAGAGCGAATATGCCCTGTTAAAACTTTTGGTTGAAGATCTTCTGGACAAGGGGTCTCCTGCATTGGCAAAGGCCCTGGCCAGTGATCCAAAAAATCAGGAGACCACGGCAGGCATTCATGAGGGATTGGACCAGATTCATCGTCAGGTGGAACGGTGCCATAAAATTACCTCTGCCATTTTAAAGTTCGGCAGGAAAAATGAAATCCAACAGATTGAGCTGGATCCCCAAAAAGTGATTCCCGACATCATGGCTCTGGTTGAAAACAAGGCCAGGGTAAACGGTGTTGAGTTGATCACCCGGATTCCTGGGGATGCGCCATGGTTCATGGGGGATCTTTCCCGGTTTCAGCAGGTGGTGCTCAATTTGTTGAACAATGCCATGGATGCCGTGATGGAGCGTCATGGATCCCGGGGAGGGGTTATCGAGGTGTTTGTGGATCACACCCCTGACCAGGTTGATATCTGCGTCAAGGACAATGGCTGCGGTATAAAACCTGAGCATATGACCCGGCTTTTTTCCCCGTTTTTTACCACCAAGGCTGTGGGGCGGGGCACCGGCCTTGGGCTTTCAGTCTGCTACGGCATTATTGAAAGTTTTGGCGGAACAATGACTGTGGAAAGTCATCAGGGAGAAGGCACCGTATTTGTCATCTGCCTGCCGGCCAAGCAAAAAAAAGAAAGTTTACCTTGAAACGAAGGAGGATAGGTTGTGGAAGAGATGAAATTATTATTGGTTGACGACGAGGCCCGGTACCTTGAGACCACCCAAAAGCTGATCAAGCGCAAAGGGTATGAAACCTGGATTGCCCAGAGCGGCGAGGACGCCTTGAAGATTTTAGACACCCGGACCATCCATGTGGTGGTACTGGATGTGAAAATGTCGGGAATGGACGGAAATGAAACCCTCAAGGCCATCAAGGATAGATATCCTTTGACTGAAGTGATCATGCTCACCGGTCATGCAACCGTGGATTCGGCCATAGACGGTCTCAAGTCAGGTGCTTGGGATTATTTGGTCAAACCTGCAGACATAGAACAGATCGTTGATAAAGCGGAGCAGGCCTTTGAAAAACGGATGCACCAGGAAGAAAAAATCCGGGCGGCCCAGGCCAGACAGTATATGAAATCCCCAAGGGATATTCTTAAAACAGAGGATGATTAAGGAACTTTATGCATAAAAGGAGAACGTAAATGAAAAAGGAAAAACCCGTAACAGGGTATGATAAATATATCGATTGGAAAATTTTTTCCATTCCCGTTGTTTTGTTTATTCTTGTGCTGCTCATGCCCACCCCCAATGGGATGAAGGATGTCGGCATGGAATACAAGGTCGGGCCCAAGGCGGTGGTCGGATATCTTACCCAGGAATTATTTGATGTCGCAAGTTCAGATGCCGAACAATGGCAGCTTTTAACTGCCCAGGTCATGGAGCGCAATATGCGTATCGGCGCCTTGCAAAAGGAGCGGTTTTTAAAACGAAACCTTAAATGGTGTAAAAAATACAAAATTTCCTGCCAAAAGGAAAATCTGGAAAAGGCCATGACCTTTGTGGAAAATCAATTTCCTGAAAAAAGATTTCTTGAGGTGATGCAAAATGCCCTGACCTTGAGAAAGGACGGCCTTCAATACGATACCCTGGCAGGAAAGGACAAGGCAGCCGCAGACCGAGGGGCCTGGCATATTAAGGTGGCCGTGGCCATGGGCGTTTTTGTTGTCCTGTGCTTTCTTACCGAGTGTATCCCCTTGCCTGCCGTGGCATTCTGCATCGGCCTCATCCTGGTCTTTACAGGGGTTGTGACCCGTAAACAGGTGGCCATGCTCTATTGGAGTGATGCCTGCTGGTTTATCATGGGCTCTTTGATGTTTGCCGCCGCCTTTGTTAAGACCGGGGTGGACAAACGGGTCTGCATGATGATGTTTAAAAAGCTGGCCGTTCCCAACACCAAATGGATTACCCTGATCTTTTTTCTCATCATCACCCCTTTGGCGGCCTTTATATCTGACCATGCCCTGGCCGCCATGTTTCTGCCCATTGGTATGCTTTTATATCAGAACAGCCTCACCGAAGAGGTGCCTGAAGACAAGGAGCTTGCCAAGTTGCTCATGATCTCCATTGCCATGGCCTGTAATATCGGTGGCCCGGGCGCACCTTCGGGCGGGGCAAGAAATGTCATCATGATGACCTATCTCACGGATATGTTTGGTGTGGATATTGGCTATTTCCAATGGGTCACCTATTGTTTCCCTTTTATTCTCTGCACGATTCCCGTGTCCTGGTTTGTCGTGAATATGCGGTTTAAGCCCAAGACGGTTTCTTTGGCACCTGCCATGGAGCATCTTCGGGGTGAGATCGACAAGATGGGCGGCTGGAACAGAAAACAGATCTGGGCCTTGATCATTTTTCTGATCATGGTGTTTGGCTGGTTCACGGAAAAAGCTTTTTACAATTTGGGAATTTATCCGGTCCGTCTGGGTATCGGCGTGATTGCCGTTGCAGGGGCCGTGGCCTATATCATTGCCGGTGTGGTCAATTGGCGGGATTATCAGGACCGGGTGGACTGGGGCGTGGTCTGGCTCTATGCCGGTGCCATTATTTTCGGAAGAACCCTGGACTCCACCGGTGCGGCCTATTGGCTGGCACGGTCCTGCATTGATTTTCTTTCCAACTTCGGTATGGACGCGGGCCTGCCCCTCATGGCCGTGAGCAACGGGCTTACCGCCTTGCTCACCAACCTTATGGCAGACGGTCCTGCTGCCGCCTCTGTGGGTCCCATTACCCTGAACATGGCAGGCATGGTCCATCCGGGCAGTTCCTATCTGCCGTTTATGGCCATGGCAACCGCCATTGCATCCTCTTTTGCCTATTGCCTGATCATCGGTACACCTCCCAATGCCATTGTTTATGCCTCAGGTTACCTTGAGCCCAAGGATTATCTTCGGGCCGGTATTCCCCTGTTCTTTTTTGCCAATGTCGTGCTCTTATTGCTCACCGGCATCTACTGGACTTTCAGGGGATTTGGCACCATGCCAGGATTTTAAATAGAGGAGGAATCTCAGATGAAAGAACAGGATGCTTTAGAGAAGAAAAAATCAGGAAGATTTTATTTTTGTAAACAGACAGAACAACGGATTCTTTTTTTCATGACCCTTTTCATGCTTGCGTCAGGGCTTTGGCTCCGCCTGTTTTAGGGCATTTGAAAGAAGAAGACGACCGTTATAAAGGTTTAAAGGAGGGGCAATGCCAACCATCTATGACACGTTAAAATTTTATGCCAGAGGCATTATTGAGCTCTTAATCGAGCCCCGGTTTTTTTTCACCACATTGCCTGAAAAAAATACCCTGGCCAAGGCCTTGGGGTTTCTCGGCTTAAGCTCGCTGTTTTTTGCAGGCGCAAGCCTGCTGACCGGGGCATCTTCGGGAAACCCTGTGGTCATGGGCCTGATATATTTTGCCAATGCTTCGGGCATGGTGTGTATCGGCTCGGTCATCGGCTATGCCGCCATGGTCATGATGTTTGGGAAAAAGGCCTCCTTTTGTCTGGTTTTCAGCCTCTATGTATACGCATCCGGGATTACCCTGCTGGTATCCTGGCTGCCCTTCCTGCTCTGGCTGACTGAACTCTGGAAATACTGGTTGATCTTTTCAGGGTTCAGGCGGGGCTGCGGCCTCTCCAAACGTCAGGCCCTGGAAGTCCTTGTCGTTTCCCTGCCCATTCAATGGTGCCTGATTTATTCGGCCATGAGGATGCTGATTTAATTCCCAGGGAACTAAAGAGAGATAAATTGAATATAAAGGAGCAAATATAAAATGAAAGACCCCATAAAAGTATTAATGGTTGATGATGAAAAGCGTTTCAGGGAAACTACCCGTAAGATTCTGTCCAGAAAAGGATTTGACACCATTCTGGCTGAAAACGGGATCGAGGCCTTGGAAAAACTCAAACAGGATCCCGATGTGGTGGTCCTGGATATCCGCATGCCCGGCATGGACGGCCATGAAGTCCTGGCCAAAATCCGGGAGACCGACTCTTCAATTTCGGTGATCATGCTCACCGGGCACGGAGACAAGCCTTCGGCAGAGCAGGCGTTGGAACAGGGCGCCTTTGATTACCTTGGCAAACCCTGCGACATCGACCTATTATCCGATAGGATCAAGGAGGCCTGCCTGGGCAAAACCCTGCCCCCACAAGAGGCCAGGGCAGGGTCTGTAATGATTCCCCTCAAGGATTTTACCACCATCGATGAGGCCAGCACCGTTGCCCAGGCCGTGAACAAGCTTAAAGTATCCTCTGTCACCCTCATGGCCACCAGCCGCCTGATGAAAACCGGGCACCGGTCTGTCCTGGTCACGGACATTTCCGGGGGGATACAAGGGATGTTAACCATCCGGGATCTTTTAGAGTTGATTTTACCCGGGTATTTATCGACTCCCAAGCCCAGCCTGGCAGATGCCATTGAATATTCTCCCATGTTCTGGCAGGGCATGTTTTCAAAGGCGGTCAAAGAGATGGGGACAAAACTCATCCGGGATGTGATGTCGCCTTCTCCTGTTTCCATTGACAGCCAGGCCAGGCTCATGGAGGCGGCCTATCTCATGGTCAGTGAAAAACATCCCCGTCTGATTGTGGAAGAAGAGGGGGTCCCGGTCGGGGTCCTCAGGGAACAGGATCTGTTTTTTGAAATGGAGACATATCTGAAAATTTAAACCCAAAGGAGGCAGTCATGAAACCAATAAGAAAAATCATGGCCTGTATTGATCTGTCAGATTATTCACCCATGACACTGGAATATGCCCTTGGCCTTGCCAAGGCCGGCAAGGCAGATCTCGTGGTATTCAGTGTTGTTCACAATAGAAATGTTCATCCGGTGTACCTTTCAGATTCCATGTATCCCTATCAGTTGGACACGGATCTCCAGGTGTCAAGGCTCAAAGAGCACCAGGAGTCCCAGGTCGTCTACCTGATTAAAAATGATTTTCCAAACCGGGAAAAAGAGATCTCCATTGAGGTGGATGTGGGATACCCCTCAGAGACCATTGTCAATGCCGTGGAAACTTTGGGTGTGGATCTTGTGATCATGGCCAACAAGGGCCGGAGCAACCTGTCCAGGTTTATGTTCGGCAGTGCGGCTGAAGGTGTATTCCGCCGCTGCCCTGTCCCCTTGCTCAGCCTCAGGGATAAGGAGGTGTTTCGCCGGCATCCCAATGGAGAGGCAAGGCCTGCGGCCCATGAGATAAAGACCATTATGGCGGCTGTTGATTTTTCTCCCTGGACAGATGAAGTCCTTGCCCATGCGGGCTGGCTTGCCCGATCTCTGGGGGCTGGGCTGAAAATTATGAACTGCATCAGTGAGGATGAACTGGACTGGATCAAAACCCATTTTATCCCCAGGGGCAGTTTTTCAAAATCCCGGTTTTTGCCCGGAGAAAAAGAGCGGCGGAAAAAAATGGTCATGGACAGGCTTGGTGAGCTTGGCATGGATGCGCTTTCTGAATTAAAGGTGACCATTGATTCTGGAAACCCCCTTGAGCAGGTGCTGAACGCAGTGGATACGGAGGATGCAGATCTTCTGGTCTTGGGGCCCAGGGGCCGGAACAGGTCCGGCGGCTTTATCCTGGGCTCCACCATTGAAAAATTGTTCAGGCATTGCCCGGTTCCTGTGATGCGTCTGGGTCCTGAACTTAGAAAATAATAAGGAGGTCATCATGTCGGCAAATAAAATATTGGTTACATTGGACGGGTCAGGGCGGGCAGTCAGAACCATTGACTATCTGTGCAATTTTGAACCCTTAAAATCAAAGCAGGTGGTGTTGTTCAATGTGACCACCCCTGTGCCTGAATCCTATTATGATTTAAGAAACGGCCCTTTTTCCGGCCCTGCCATCTCCCGGGTAAAAGCGTGGGAAATGGGGCAGAAAGCAGAGATGGAAGCCTTTATGGCGGATGCCAGGATGCGTTTGATTTCAGCGGGGTTCGGGCCTGAATCTGTCCATGTCCATCTTGGCCGCCGGGAAAACGGGATTGCCAGGGATATTATTGCTGAGTCGAAAAACGGGTATGACGCCCTTGTGATCCGCAGAAGGGGAAGCGCTAAATCCCTTTTATCTTTGACCCTGGGCGGGGTGGCGTCAAAACTTGTGGACAAGGCAGACACCATCCCTTTGATTGTGGCCGGGGTTCAACAGGTCAACCATGCCGTATGTATTGCGGTTGACGGTTCTCCCGGTGCGCTCCGGGCGGTCCGGTTCGCAGCCCAAATCATTGGCCAGACCCAATGCAGGATTGTCCTTTGCTCTGTTTTAAGGCCCCTGCCTTTTAATCCCCTTGAACAGGTGCCGGATCCATTTGCCAAGGTTGAGCTTGAGGCGCTGGAATCTGTTGAAACCGCCATTGAAAAGGCCAGAGAAATTCTGGCCCAGGCCGGGATCAAAAAAGAAAATGTTGAGGTTCAGGTCATCCAGAAGGCAAGAAGCCGTGCCGGTGCATTGGTTGGTGCTGCCGGAGAAGCCGGCTGTGACACCCTGATTTTCGGCAGAAAAGGTCTGTCCCAGGTCGAGGGGTTTGACCTGGGCCGTATTCCCAGAAAAGTGGTTTACGGCTCAAGAAAACTCACGGTCTGGCTGGTCCCCTGATAATGACCTGTATGGCAAGGGGCAGGGCAGAAAATTTTTTTCTGTCCTGCTTTTGCCGGGTATGGTTATGGATAGTTCCGGCAGCCGGGGGGATTAAGTTGCCATCTTGGTTGGGATCGTTCATAGGCATTGTCACCTCATGCGTTTTTTTGCAGCCTCCCATCCGACAATCGCTTTTTTTCTTGAAGAGCCCCATCGATATTGATGGATTTTACCTGATTTGGAAATAATTCTATGGCAGGGTATCAAATAGGCCACCGGGTTAATCGCTATGGCACTTGCAACGGCTCGAAATGCTTTTGGACGACCGATATATTGGGCAATATCTTGATAGCTCACTATATTCGCGCTGGGAATCTGCAACAATGCCTTCCATACATTAATCTGAAAATTTGTGCCTTTGATTAACAGGTTGAACGGGCGGGACTCATTGGGCTTTTTACGGTTGAATATTTGATATACAAGGGGCTCAATTGATTTAAAATCTTCCTTAAACACAGCCCCGGGCCATGCCTCAAAAAGTTGATTGAGAGCATGTGATTTGTTTTTTTCCTGTACGAAACCCAGATGACAAATCCCTCTTTTTGTTATCGCCATCAAACACTCTCCAAAAGGAGAGGTGCAAAAACAATAGTCAATATTTAACCCGGTTCCTTTTTTTTTGAATTCCCCGGGTGTCATCGCATCGAATGTCACAAACAAATCATGTAATCGGCTTGGGCCTGAAAGCCCGGAATCTAATGATGTATCAAGAAGCGTTTTTGATTTGGCCAGCTTTTTTTTAGTGTAATCAAGTGTAATAAATTGCAAGAACTGAACGGGCCCGATTCCAGCCCACCTTTTAAAGAGACGGTTGAAATGGTATTTGCTCAAATGGACACTTTCGGCAATTTCATCAAGACTTGGTTGGGACTTGAAATTATTTTCTATAAAACAAATGGCGTTTTCGATTTTTTGATAGTCGTCGGCTTGTTGTGAATAATTATACATCGCAATTTTATCCTTGAGTTTTATTTTACTTTAATTCATTTGATATCCCATGGCCACCCGAATATTGCTAAATTTTTTGAGCAATATTCGGGTGGCCGATCCTAAACCTATGGGGTAATCTATGCTGAAAGGATAAACATTGAATATAGCCACATGTATACTGTGGAGCGCCTTTAGCCAATATTTTAATAGGAGAAGAAATGGCCGGACAGACATACTTTAATCCAGGTTGTGCTTTAAGTATTTATAAACCCGAAATGGAAAATAAGATTATAGGGTTTTTGAACCGATACTATAGAGAAACAACCATACATAAAATTTGTTGCCGCCATGACCCCCAGCTTGAACAGGGCGCTTTGATCATAAATTTATGTGCCGGCTGTGACCAGCGATTCGGCAGCCTGTATGACGGAATATCAACCATATCCTTGTGGGAAATAATGGATCGTCTGGATTCGTTTTTGTATCCGGATTACAAGGGGTTAAAGGTGTCCGTACACGATGCCTGTCCAGTGCGGGAAAACCCGAAGGTTCACCGGGCGGTACGCAATTGCCTGGAAAAAATGAATATTGAAGTGATCGAAACAAAATTCAACCGTACACGCTCCGTATGCTGCGGTGATGATTTTTACCCCAAACTTTCTTTGGAAAAAATTCATAATCTGATGAAAAAACGAGCGGATTCAATGCCTTGTGAAAATGTTTGTGTCTATTGTGTTTCCTGCATAAAATCAATGCATATTGGCGGGAAAAGACCACGGTATTTAGTTGATCTGTTGATGACTGAACCCAGTGACCCCCAGGTATATGACACCGTTAAATGGCATGAACAATTGCAGGAATACATTGATAATCACTGAACCGCTTCTTTGGTTTAAGGTGAAGAATCAGCCCGGATTAAAGCCCTTAAATATCTACCTGGGCTTTGTTTTTTTTGAAAAGATTTATCCCGCATATTTCACGAATCGATTTTCCTCAAATTGTCAGTTTCTGACCTTCAGGTTATGAAATATTAGGGCTCTGGGATCTTGTACTGTGTTTGTATGGTATGATCAGATTTTCACCGCCGATCCAGAGACCAGGTCTTGTGCCGATTCTTTGGGGATACGCCCTTTCAGAGTCAATTTTTGGATGTGAATTAAATTTTTATTGAAGCCCCGGGCATTTGCAGGTAAATTAGGCGGCTATGAATATCCAGCTTCCCCAAAGATATGCCGGACGGGCAAATGTAAACACCATCCGGGAGGTATTTGACTATATCCGCCGGTACAAAGGCAAAACCTTTGTCCTTAAAATTGACGATGCCCTGATTTCCCATCCTTTTTTCCCTCTGCTCATGAAGGACATTGCCCAGTTCCATGACATCGGCATCGGGGTGATCATTGTCACGGGCACCCGGGCAACCATTGAGGCCCATCTGGCCAAGGCCAAGCTTTACACCCGGGTGGTCAACGGGGTCAGGATCACCCCCAAGGCTGCCATGGCCCATGTGAAGCTGGCTGCCATGGAAGTGGTCCAGACCGTGATTGCCCATCTTTCTGCCGGCAATGCCAACGGAATCATGGGGAACTGGATCCGGGCAAGGTCCATGGGGGTGGAAGATGGGGTTGATTATCAATACACCGGCCATGTGGAAAAAATTCAGTCAGGCATTGTTCAAAAACTGCTGGGCCAGGGGTTTATACCGGTGATTTACAATATCGGGATGAATGCCACAGGGGATTGCTATAATCTGAATACAGACCAGATTGCACGGCAGGTCTGTTTGGACCTGGACATTGAAAAGCTGTTTTTCATCCGTGCCCGGGAGGCCATCTCCGCCCAGGGGGTTGAACTCCCGCCGGGCAGCCAGGTCCATCCCAACAAAAAAATTTTTTCCAACATGGACCTGGATCATGTGGATTTTCTGCTCTCGGCAAACACGGATGCCTTGAGTCTTGAGACCCAGGCCCTTTTGACGTATTCAAAAGAGGTGATTGACCGGCCCAACGGGGTAAACCGGGTCCACATCATTGACGGCAGACGGGAGGGCCGGCTGCTCCAGGAAGTTTTCTCGAGCATTGGCGGCGGCACATTGATTTACGGCAACCAATATGCCCACATCCGCAGGGCCGGCCTTGAAGATGTGCCCGAGATCCTCCACCTCATGGAAGAATATGTTAAAAAGGGGAACCTGGTCATGAGGACGGCGCCTGATATTAAGGCCAAAATCGACTCATACCATATCTATGCAGTGGATCATGCCGTATACGGGTGCGGCGCCCTTTACGAGCTGGGCCAGGGATGGGCTGAGATCGGGGGGATTGCCGTTAACCAGGCCTATAAATCCCAAGGGATCGGCCACGGACTTATCGAATATCTCATCGACATTGCAAGGGATAAAAAAATTCAGACCCTTTTTCTTCTGACCACCCAGGCCGCAGACTGGTTTTTTGAGTTTGGTTTTGTCTGGGCAAGCCCCGATGATCTTCCACCATCCCGACGGCAGGGATACAATTTTGAACGAAATTCCCGGGTCCTGCTTCTCAAGCTTTGATGATTTTTACGGGCCTGGTTTTCCCTGCGGTTGCAAACATCATAACAATTCAGCGCAAGACAGTCAGGGATGACGCCCTCTCGTTCTGCTGGGAACCCTGATAACCAAGTCGGTGCAGCCTTGCCGGTTTTCTAATCAAATTATCTGTTTTTTTTACAGGGTGTAAAAAAAACAGACAGGTGTCGGGATCTTTTCCTAAATTCATGGAATCATCATAATTTCTTTTATTCCAAAGGGTTGTGCGGCATTCTGCCCCTTTCAAAATGTTTGGCATGTATCTTGATATGACTAAATCCGGATAAAAATTGAATTAGCCCGGATTCAGGTGAAGGCCAGGTCCGGGTAATGGGAAAAGGACAGATCAAGATGGAAGAACCGCTGGCAGACCGGAAAGGGTTTTATCAGATTTTGACACGAAAGATCAGGGTGTTGATCCTGGTGGTCTCTTTTGTTCCCATGATGCTGACTGCCGGCATCCTGTGCTACCGGTTTCACCAGGCCTATTCTGAAAAAGTCTCTGCCCATATTTCAGAGCTGGTCCTCAAACACACCCAGAATATTGATGCCTTTTTACTGGAAAAGCTGGGCAATATCCGCTATCTGGCCCGGCAGTTTTCAGAAAGCAATCCGGAATCGGCACAGACCTTTTTGGTTCTTCACCTGGCCCGGCTCAAGGAAGAATACGGAGATGTGTTCACGGATCTTGGTCTGGTAAATACCCAGGGGATACAATTTGCCTATGAAGGGCCGTTTCGCTTTGAAAATGCAGATTATTCCAGGGCCAAATGGTTTGTCCGGTCCATGGAGAGCCCCTACTATATTTCAGATGTCTTTGCAGGACTCCGGGGGCATCCCCACTTTATCCTTGCCGTAAAGGTGACCTGTAAAAAACAGGATTATATTCTCAGGGCCACCATCAATTTTACAGCCTTTAATTCTCTGGTGGAAAATATTCAGATCGGAAAAACCGGGGCCGCTTATATTGTCAACACCAAAGGGGAGTTCCAGACCCATGCCAGGTCCGGGACAAGCGCCCATATCGCTCCGGCCATGGTTGCAAAAGATGTTTTTTCTGATAATAATACCGTGGTCATGAAAAAGGCGGATATCCAGGGAAACGCTTATATATACGCCCTTTCGATTTTTAAGAACATCGATTGGAGAATGGTTTTCCGCCAGGACCTTGACGATGCCATGAGGGATTTGTGGAGGGCGGAAATGCTCTCTTTGGGCATTTTTGTCATAGGATGCATTGCCATCTTGTCGGTTTCTTTTACCCTGCCCAGAAGCATCGTCAAACTCATTGCCGCGGCTGACAAGAAAAATGAAGCCATGAACAAACAGGTGGTGGAGAGCGGTAAGCTTGCCACCATAGGGGAACTGGCCGCCGGCATTGCCCATGAGATCAATAACCCTGTGGCCATTATGGTGGAAGAGGCCGGATGGATGGGGGATCTGCTTGAAGAGCCCTTTGATGACACCACCTTTGACGAGTTTAACCGGGCCATTGAACAGATCAAGACCCAGGGCCGGCGATGCAAGGATATCACCCACAAGCTGCTGAGCTTTGCCCGCAAATCCGATGCAACTGTGGCAGATATCAGGATCAACGAGGTGATCCAGCAGATTGTCTCCCTGACCGCCCAGATGGCCAGGTACAACAACGTGTCCATCCAGACCCGCCTGGGACCGGAATTGCCCTATATAAGGGTTTCCCCTGCTGAACTTCAGCAGGTGGTGCTCAACCTGGTCAACAATGCCATTGACGCCATGGGAAAAGAGGGCGGGATTATCAATATTGATACCTGTGTGAACCCCGAGGACAGCCAATACGTCCTTGTTGAATTTTCAGATAACGGGCCCGGGATTCCAAGCCAGAATCTGGCCCGGATTTTTGATCCGTTTTTCACCACCAAAGCCGTGGGTAAAGGAACCGGTTTAGGACTTTCCATCTGTTACGGGATTATTCGGAAAATGGGGGGAAAAATAGAGGTTAAAAGCATCGTGGGGCAGGGCACAAGTTTTTTTATTTTTCTGCCCATAGATACCAAAAATTTATCTTTTGGAAAAAAAACTCAGCTTGAGCAATTAAAAAATCAAGGAGAAAACAATGAGTAAAATTTTATTTGTGGATGATGAAAAAGCATTTCTGGATACTCTGATCAAGCGTCTGGAAAAGCGAAAGATCAATCCCCGGGCCGTGTACAGCGGGGAAGAGGCCTTAACATTCCTCGCAGAGAACACCTCAACAGATGTGGTGGTGCTGGATGTGAAAATGCCGGGAATGGACGGTCTTGAGACCCTGTCTGAAATCAAAAAACAATTCCCCTTGGTCGAAGTGATCATGCTCACGGGCCATGCCACGGTCGAGTCTGCCATTGACGGGATGAAGCTTGGAGCCTTTGATTACATGATGAAGCCCTGTGACCTGGATCTGCTCATGGAAAAACTGGACAAGGCCGTTGCCAAAAAACAGGGTCATGAGGAAAAAATTATGGAAGCCAGGCTCAAGGAAATTGCCGGGCAGAGGGTTTGAGCAAACCCCAAAAGGATTCGTATGAACCAGACATTTCATACCCGTATTTTGCTGGTGGATGATGAAAAAGGCTTTGTGGATGTGTTGGCCAACCGACTTGAGCGCCGGGGCATTGAAGCGGTCAAGGCATGTTCGGGCACCCAGGCCTTCCAGGCCCTGCGCAAGGCTGATTTTCATCTGGTGCTTTTGGACCTGAAAATGGAGGATATGGATGGAATTGAAGTGTTGAAAATTATTAAAAAAATGGCGCCGGAACTGCCGGTGATCATTCTGACCGGGCACGGATCCCAGGCCGCGGCAGAAGACGGAATGGCCCTGGGCGCCTTTGACTATCTGACTAAACCCTGCGAACTTTGCGAGCTTTTTGAAAAAATCCAACAGGCCTGCAGTGCGTTTCAACCTGACAAAGCGTCCGGGGATTTAACACAGGGATAATGGATTCTACAATGAATAATCGGCCAAGGAGAGCACATGTTATTTAAGACAAACGGATTTAAGCTGGCAATTGCATTTTTGTTGGGTGTTGCGGTGTTTCTGCTACCCCGGCCAGAGGGTACAAAGTTTAAAATTTCAGGGGACGGAACCGGCCAATTGTCCGCAGCTGTCGTTCCGTATTTTACCATGATCCCTGAAAAGGGCAAAACAAGTTATATTCTAAAGGCCAAGGCACCGGGAACTGAACAGGCCCGGGCGGATTTTTTAGAGCAAAAGGCTTTTGACATGGGCCTTGCCAAGGTTCAAGTGGATTATGTGGACGGGCTGTCGCCCAAGGCCAAGCGGTTTTTATCCATGCTTGCCGTGCTCATTGTCCTCTTTGTCATTGAACCCATTCCATTGGAGATCACAGCCTTACTCATCGGGGCCTCTCTGGTTCTTTTGCAGATTACCGACGTAAAAGGGGCCTGGGCACCTTATATGCACCCGGTGGTGATTTTTATCATGTGCTGCCTGATTTTTGCCATTGCCCTGGACAAGGTGGGGCTGACCCGCCGTCTGGGCTATTATATTATTAAAAAGGCGGGCAACTCCGTGACCCGGTTCACCTTTATCATTGCCATTGGTCTTGGCCTTGCCTCCTCATTCATGCACGATGCGGCTGCCTGTGCCATTGGTATTGTGACCATGCTGCCCCTGATGCGGGCCTGCGGCATAGAACCCAATACCACAACGGCCAAGTTCATGATGCTCTCTTTGCCCTTTGCCTGCTCCTGCGGCGGTATGGGGACATTGGTGGGCGGTGGGCGGTGCATGGTTTCTGCAGCGTTTTTAAAGGAGTTCACCGGTATTGAGATCACCTTTTTTGAGTGGATCAAATATTGTATGCCTGCAGCCATTATCACGGTGCCGGTAGCCGTGTTCCTGGTTTATCTGGTCTATCGGCCCGACCCCAAATTCAAGCTGCCTGATTTTGATGAAAATCTCGGGCCCATGACCGGGGCCGAAAAAAAAGCATTGATTATTATCAGTCTCTCTTTTCTCTGCTGGCTGACCAAGGGGCTTCACGGGATTCATTATTCAGTCATCGGCATGATCGGCGTTGCCGCTTTGGTCCTTTTCAAGGTGCTCAAGTGGCGGGATGTCAATGACAACCTGGAATGGGGAACCGCCCTGTTCATCTTTGGCGGGGGTATTTCCCTGGGGCTGGCCATGGGCTACTCAGGGGCGGCAGATTATTTTGCCAACCTTTTCTTCCCCCTGATCCAGGGCAAGGGATGGCTGGTTCTCTTTGCCGGTGTGGCCGTGTTCGGCGCCCTGGTCACCAATGCCATGGCCAATGTGGCCGCTGCCGCCCTGATTCTGCCCATTGTTATTCCCATGGCCCAGCTGGAAGGGGTAAATCCCATGATCCTGGCCCTGGGGCTTGGCATGGCCACCTCCTTTGCCATGCTTTTGGTCATTGGATGTCCGCCCAACGCCATTGCCTATTCCTATCGGTATTTTAAATCTTCGGATTTGACCAAACTGGGGGTTGTGGTCACCCCTGCTCTTTTGTTAATACTTTTAGGGGTGGTCTGTACCTGGTGGAAGGTGCTGGGATTAATTTAAACCAAGGCTTGGGTTAATTCATGGAAACGATTGAAAAAAAATCTTTTGAGCAAGTGCTTCCCATTTTGCTGGTGGATGATGAGGACCCTTATAGAATGGCCCTTGCCCGTCGCCTTGAACGGCGGAAGATGAACGTGATCCAGGCGGGTGACGGGACATCCTGTCTGGATATTCTTTCCCATACCGAGGTGGACGTGGTGGTTCTGGATATGAAGATGCCGGGTCTGTCCGGAATGGAGACCTTTGAGTCGATCAAAAAGTATCATCCAGGAGTTCAGGTGATTTTTCTGACCGGCAATGCCGCTGTGGCCGAGGGGGTGGAAGGGGTCAAGGCCGGTGCCTTTGATTATCTGTCCAAACCCGTGGAGATTGATCATCTGGCAGGCAAAATTTTTCAGGCCTGTGAGATGCGGCGGCTGGAAACAGCCCGGGAAAGGGATAGGGCGCTTCGCAGGCGGCTGGAAAGAAAGATGATCCATACCGAGCGCCTGGCATCTTTGGGCACCATGTCCACAGGGATCGCCCATGAGATCAACAATCCTCTGGCCGTGATCAAGGAGTCGGCAGGGCTGATACGCCAGGTCCTTGAAATGCCCGGAAAAACACCTGACAAAGCCCTGCTCTTTAAAGGGCTTGAAAAGATCGAAAAAAGCATTGACCGGGCCGGGCGGATTACCCACCAGCTTTTGGGGTATGTCAGAAAACAAGGATCTGAACTTTCAAAGGTGGATATCGGTATTCTGCTGGATGACAGCTTGGGACTGGTTCGGCAGGGGATGAAGGGCAAAGAGTTAGACGTGATCCAAAAACTGGGTCCCGGGGCCAGGTTTATGTACACAGATCCTTTCCAGGTCCGACAGGTGCTGGTCAATCTTTTGGACAATGCCATGGATGCCCTGCCCCCAAAGGGTATGATTCATCTGTCCACCTTTAGAAAAGGCAAGATGGTCTGCCTTAAGATTCTGGATAACGGACCGGGGATTAACAAGGATGATCTTGAAAAAATTTTTGACCCTTTTTTCACCACCAAGCCCGTTGACCAGGGAACAGGGTTAGGCCTTTTTGTGGTGCACAGGATAATGGAGAATTTAGGGGGAAGTATCGTGGTGGACTCAACCCAAGGCCAAGGCAGCACCTTTACGGTCTGCCTGCCTGAATGGGAACAAGACTGATCTGCAAACGGTGGTAAGGGTCCGGATAAAATAAAAACATACCCGTTCAAACAGGTATACAGATATCAAGGCAAAAGGAGAAAGAGGTATGATTAAAATACCGGTAAAATTATTGATTGTTGATGATGAAAAAGATTTTGTGGAGATGTTTTCCTTGAGGATGACCAATCGGGGAGAGAAAGTGTCTACGGCATACAGCGGAAAAGAGGCATTGGCATTTTTAGACAAAACCGCTGTGGATGTCGTGATTCTGGATATACGGATGCCCGGGATGGACGGGATTGATACCCTCAAGGAGATCAAGGCGCATCACCCCCTGGTGGAGGTGATTCTGCTCACCGGCCACGGATCCACTGAAACCGCGGTCCAGGGCATGAAATTAGGGGCATTTGACTATCTTATGAAGCCGGCTGATTTTGATGATATCAATACCAAGATCGCAAAGGCAAGGCAGCGCAAGGATGACCAGGAAGAGCGGATACGAAAGGCGGAGGCAAGACTGCTTTTGCGCCGTTCCGGAGATATTTGATTCTATAACCATTACTGGCGCAAGTTGGGCCATAATATACAAGGAGGGGCGCGTTGAGCCTTAAACATAGGGTATACCTTGCCAATGCCATACTTTTAGGGATTACGGTTATGGGAGCCGTGGCCATGATCTGGTATACCTATAAAACCGAGATTTTGTTCGAGGATATTGTGGACCGGCATCTTTGCGTCTACCAGTCAGCAGAAGCCCTTGAAGCCTCACTTTTAAATCAGAAAGGATATTTGTCGTATTATCTTTTGGATGATAATCCTGAGTGGATCCAACAGCTTCTGGTTTTGCAGGCGGTGTTTCACCAGCGGCTTGCAAAGGTAAAACTTTTGGTGGAAGATCCCTGGGAAAAAGAGGCCTTGTTACGGGTTGAAAAAGAGTATGCGGTCTATATCACTTCCAAGGACAAGGTGCTCAGTCTTTATAAAAAAGGGGATCCAGGCGCAGGGGCTGCTTTGCACAAGGAGGTGAGGGCCAGTTTTTTTAGGATTTTTGAACTTTGCGAAAAATTTAAAATTTTCCATAAAAAAAATATTGATCATGCCGTGGACATCAGCCAGAAGGATTCCAACCGGTTGAGGTATATTGCCCTTTTGGCCATTGTCACGGTGGTACTGTTAAGTTTGCTGATCAATTATATATTTACCAGCCATATTTTAGAGCCCATCCGGAAACTGGCTGAAGAGGCAGACAAGATTGGTCATGGCCGATCCTTTGGCAATGAAGTGGCTGCTTTGAAAGACAGTGTTCACGGGTTGATTGAAGATGCCGACCAGACCCATGAGGAGCTTCGGCGCTCCAGGGAAACCCTGATGCAGTCCGAAAAAATGGCCCTTTTGGGAAAACTTGCAGCCGGCACGGCCCATTCCATCCGCAATCCTTTGACATCCATAAAAATGCGGCTCTTTTCCCTGGGCAGGGCCGGCAGTTTTTCCTCTGCCCAGCAGGAAAATATCAATGTGATTTCAAATGAAATCGGACATATCAACAAGATTGTGGAAAATTTTCTTGAGTTTTCAAGCCCCCCCAAGCTGACCATGAAAAAGGAGAGCCCCTCCCAGGTGGTGGACAATACCCTCCGCCTTTTGGAGCAGCGGCTTAAATCTTTTGGGGTGACGGTACAGCTTGTCCGGCAAACCCCTCTTTCTGAGGTGCTTTTGGATCCGGGTCAATTAAAAGAGGCCCTGGCCAATATCATTATCAATGCCTGCGAAGCCATGGAACATGGCGGAAAAATCACCATTACCGAATCCCAAGAAGAGGCCAGCGGTCATAAAAAAGTGGCGGTTATCCGTATTCAGGACACCGGACCCGGGATTTTAGAGGAAATGGCTGAAAAGATTTTTAATCCTTTTTTTACCACCAAAGAAGAGGGCACAGGCCTGGGGCTGAGCATTTGCTTTAATATTGTGAGTGAACACGGGGGCTGCCTGGTTTTGGACAGCCCGCCCGGGCAGGGGGCTTGCTTCACCATTACCCTGCCGGTAAACAAGGAGGCCGTATGACAAAGATTCTTGTCATTGACGATGATGATCAATTGAGAACCAGTTTTTCCAAACTTTTACGGGAGGAAAATTATGAGGTGGTCTCTGCAGCCAGCGGAGAAGCCGGCATAGAGATCGTGGAAACTACAGAACTGGATCTTGTGATTTTGGATGTCCGCCTGCCCGGTATCAATGGGATTGACGCCTTTAAGTCCATTCGGAAAATTGATGCCAAACTGCCTGTGATCATTGTCACGGCATTTGGAACCACGGAAACCGCCATTGAGGCCATCAAGGCCGGTGCCTATGATTATCTGCTCAAGCCTTTTGACGTGCCCGAGATGCTGTGCATGATTTCCCAGGCCGTGGATGCCGGCTATTGCATGAGATCTCCCGTGGAGGTGGATGCCGCTCCCAAGACCTATTCACCCAATGCCATTGTGGGCCAGAGTCCGGGCATGCAAAAGGTGTATAAATCCATTGGCCGGGTGGCCCAGACCCATGCCACGGTTTTGATCCAGGGCGAGTCAGGCACGGGCAAGGAACTTGTGGCCCGGGCCGTATACCAGCACGGGATAAGGTCTGACCAAGCCTTTTCCATTATCAATTGCGTGGCCATTCCTGAAAACCTTTTGGAAAGTGAGCTGTTCGGCTATGAAAAAGGGGCATTTACAGGGGCCTCCCAGAGGCATATCGGGAAAATTGAACAGGCAGACAAGGGTACGGTGTTTTTGGATGAGATTGGGGATATGCCCATCAGCATCCAGGCTAAAATTTTAAGACTGCTCCAGGAAAAAAGACTTGAACGGCTGGGCGGAGATGAGACCATTCCCGTGGATGTGCGGATCATTGCCGCGACCAACAAAGATCTTAAGGCCGCCATCAAGGCCGGAGAATTTCGAGAAGACCTTTATTTCAGGCTCAAGGTGGTGACCATTGATTTACCGCCCTTAAGGGAACGCCAAGGTGATATCAAAGATTTGACAGCCCATTATCTGGCCCGGTTCGCTCACGAATTGAACATGGAAAATCCGGGGATAAGAGAGGATGCCCTGGAATTGCTGATTCAGTATGGGTGGCCCGGAAATGTAAGAGAATTGGCAAACCTCATCCAGAAGGTATTGATTTTCAACCGGGGCAACCCTGTCTCCCTTGCGGATTTAAGCCAGATTATCCGGAACAAGAATAAAAAGGGCAGTTTGGAAGGCGGAGGGGAAAATGAAGAAGACGCGGTCCGCCATTGGATCCGTCAAAGCATAGGGGATTTGGCAAGCCCCCACAGCTTTGAATATTTTATTGATATGGTTTCATCCATGGTCGTGGAAGAGGCCCTGGAATTGTCCAATGGGAATCGGTCCCAGGCAGCCAGACTTTTAGAGGTGTCCCGGCCCACCTTCCACGCCAAAATTGACAAGTACAATATCAATACGATTTCGTCCACAAAAATAATTCGCTGATTTTTTTGTGACATTCCAGGCTTGGATATCTCGGCCAGAACAGGGGCGGGATATTTTTACGGTCATTCGGTATAGTTATTTAATTTATTTTATTCGCTTGACAAAGCGAAAACCATGTAATAACTATAAAAGCTATAATCCCATACATGGCATTAAGGAGGCATTATGGAAGAGACCTTGACTGTATTTACGGCAAGCAAGTACTGCAATGTATCCTCTAAAACCATCATCAACTGGGTGGAGGCCGGCCATATCAAGGCCTATAAAACAGTGGGGGGCCATCGCCGTATCCAAAAGGATGATCTGGAGACCTTCATGCGCAACCAGGGCATCCCCATCCCGGATGAAAAAGAGGAGGGCGCAAGGAGAAAAATACTGGTGGTGGACGATGACATGATCATTGTGGAATCCATTGTCCAGGCCCTGGAGGAAGATGAGTTCGACTATGAGGTGGTGTCGGCTTCGGACGGGTTTGAGGCCGGTCTCCAGGTCAGTCATTTTCATCCTGACCTGGTGATTCTAGATATCATGATGCCGGACATCAAAGGGTATGAAGTCTGCAAAAAGATTAAAACCAGTCCAAAGACAAAGGAGACCAAAATTATCGTTCTTTCCGCCTATCTGGACGATGAGAAATTCGCCCAGATGAAGGAAAACGGGGCAGATGTCTGCTTTTCAAAACCCCTGCCCCTTCCCCAGCTCAAAGATGAAGTGGCTAAACTGCTTGGATTAAAATAAAAAGGAGGCAGATCATGAATTTAAAAGAATCTTTGGAAAAAAAGAGATTTGTGGTGACCTCTGAGATCCAGGCGCCTTTAGGGGATGAAGAACCTGAAACCTTGATTGAAAGCCTCAGCCGCGTCAGGGGACGGGTGGACGGGGTCTCGGTTCAGGAAACCGAGCTTGAAGGGGTGGTGGGCGATTCCATTCGAACCTGTGAACTGCTCAAAAAAAATAGGTTCAACGTCATCTTCCAGACCACGACCCGGGACAAGAACCGGTACCAGCTGCAAAAGGATCTGACCCTGGCCCATGAGACCGGGGTGGACAATCTTCTGGTATTTACCGAGGATTACAGGATTTCGGGCAATACCCTTCAAGAAGATATGTTCTTCCATGTGGATTCGGGCAAGCTCGGATCGGTGCTCGATCATTTAAAACAAGGGGTCTCCATTGAGGGAAACGATCTTTCCGATAAAATGGACTTCATGGTGGGCTCCGGGGTTGAAACCCCCTGGGGACGGAACATGCCCAAGCGGGGCATGGAGGAGATGGAGGACATGATCCATGTGGGTGCGGGGTATTTTCTGACCACCCCCATATTTGATGTGGATCAGTTTGAAAAGTTCATGAAACAGGTGACGCCTTTCAGGGTGCCGGTGATTGCCGAGGTCATGATTTTAAGGACCGCCGGCATGGGTAAATTTTTAAATCGTCATTTTAAATCCGGGCTTGTATCTGAGTGGGTCATCCAGAAGCTGTTAAAGGCGCCGGACAAACAAAGGGCAAGTATTGAATTATTTGCTGATACGGTTGCAAGCTTAAAAGATATCTGCCAGGGCGTTCACATCATTACCGTCGGCGGAGAAGATAAGCTTGCCCAGTATCTTAATGCAGCCAAATTAAGATGATGGTCTCCTTGAAAGACGTTTGGATTTCAGGTCGGCAATGGTGCAAAAAAATATTTTAAAAGGGTTTAAATCATATTCTGAGCTGAGACATTATCTTTGATTCGCTGATTTTTTGCAGCAAAGGGCTGGAAGACAAAGCTTTAAGAAGACCATAAAGGAGCGGTTTTATGGTCCAAGCAATAAAAATCGACAGGCTGGATTCTGAACTTAAAGATGCGGTATTGGATAAAATTCCAGATGCCAATTTTGATCTCTGTTTGACCTGCGGCACCTGTACCGGCGGGTGTCCGGCTTCCGAACAATTTGACATGGATCCTCGAAAATTGATCCGCATGCTCAATTTCGGCATGGATGAGCAAATCCTCAACTCGGACTGGAAATGGGTCTGCTCCATGTGCGGCCGGTGCCAGCTGGCCTGTCCCATGAACATCAACATCCCCAAACTCATCTATAACATACGTTCAAAAATGGCCCGGGAGAAACGGCCCAGGGGCATTTTAGGGTCCTGCGATCAGCATATCAGAACAGGATCTGCCATGGGCGCAGCCAAGGAGGATTTTAAATTCACGGTCCTGGATGTGGCTGAAGAGATCCGGGAAGAGCATCCGGGGTTTGAAGATCTTGAGGTCTCTGTGGACCGTGTGGGCGCCCAGATGGTGTTAAACCAGAATTCAAGGGAGCCTGTAACAGAGCCAGAAGAGATGGGGCCGCTGTGGAAGGTGCTTCACACGGTGGGGGCGGACTGGACCTATCCTTCGGTGATGTGGGCCGGTGAAAATTACTGCATGTTCCTGGCCGATGACGAGGGCTGGAAATATATTATTGAGGAGTTTGCCCTTCATGTGGACAATACCTTAAAAAGCCCCATGGTGGTCAACACCGAGTGAGGCCATTCATACTTTGCAATCCTGGAAGGATTGCGAAAATTTAAAATTCCCCACAAGTTTGAACTGGTAACCATCATCGAACTTTATGCTCAATGGATCCGGGAGGGAAAGCTTGCGGTCAATTCCGACTGGAACAAGGATATCAAAGCTAAGTTTACCATCCAGGACCCTTGCAACATCGGTCGGAAAACCGGGTCCAACAAGATTGTTGACGAACTGCGGTTTGTGGTGAAAACCGTTGTGGGCGAGGAAAATTTCATCGACACCGTGCCCAGCCGGGTGAATAATTTTTGCTGCGGGGGCGGGGGCGGGGCGCTCCAGGCAGGTTTCCCAGACCAGCGAAGGGCCTACGGCAAGATCAAGTTTGACCAGATCATGGCCACAGGGGCAGACTATGTGATCGCACCCTGCCATAACTGCCACGGCCAGATCGAGGATCTCGGTCATCATTTTGGGGCGGATTACCATGTGGTCCACCTCTGGACCATTATCTGCCTTGCACTGGGGTGTCTGGCCGATACAGAACGTACCTATCTTGGGCCGGACCTGGCCAATCTGGGACTTGCAGCAGAACACTAAAAGGAGGGATGCAATGGAAAAAAAAGGTAACGGGTCGGTTATGGTTGTGGGTGCCGGCATTGCCGGTATCCAGGCATCCCTGGATTTGGTAGATTCAGGATATCTGGTATACCTGGTGGATAAAAATACGGCCATTGGCGGAACCATGGCCCAATTGGATAAAACCTTTCCCACCAATGACTGTTCCATGTGTATTATCTCACCCAAGCTGGTGGAGGCGGGCCGTCATCTCAACGTCGAACTGCTCACCATGTCCGAGATTGAATCCGTGGACGGAGAAGCTGGAAATTTTAATGTAAAGGTCAGGGAAAATCCCCGGTTTATTGACCTTGAAAAGTGCACGGCTTGCGGGGAATGCGCCGATGTCTGCCCGGTGACGCTTCCCAGCCGGTTTGACGAAAATCTTAAGGCCCGCAAAGCCGCGTTCAAGCTTTATCCCCAGGCCATGCCTTCTGCCTATGCCATAGAAAAAAAAGACAAGGCCCCCTGCCGGCTCACCTGTCCTGCAGGCCTGAATGTCCAGGGGTATGTCCAGATGGTCAAAAAGGGCAATTTCAGGCAATCCCTTGAAATCATCATGGAGCAGCTGCCCTTGCCAGGCGTTTTAGGCAGGATCTGCCCCCATGAGTGTGAAGATGCCTGCAGACGGTGTCAGGTGGATGAGCCCGTGGCCATCAGAGATCTTAAGCGGCTGGCAGCAGACAATTTTGATCCAAGAAAAATTAAGATTCCCTGCCAGGAAAAGATTGGCAAAAAAGCAGCCGTTATCGGATCGGGTCCTGTAGGCTTGTCTGCGGCCTACCACTTGGCAAAACAGGGGGTGGATGCTGTGATTTTTGAAGCCCTTTCCAAGCCGGGCGGGATGCTCCGGGTGGGAATACCGGATCACAGGCTGCCCCCGGATGTTCTGGATAAAGATATCGAGGTGGTCACCCAGCTGGGCGTTGAAATCAGATTAGACACCCGTCTGGGCCAGGATTTTACCCTGGACAGCCTCATGGCAGACGGGTTTGAGGCGGTTTTTCTGGGACTTGGCGCCCACCGGGGCATTGATCTTGGCATTCTCGGTGAAGATCTTGAGGGGGTTTGCCAGGGCGTGGGGTTTCTCAAACAGCTTAATTTGACAGGGACCACCCCTGTGGGCAGACAGGTGGCCATCATCGGTGGAGGCAATGTGGCCATTGATGTGGCCAGATCTGCAGTCCGTTTGGGCGCCCAAGAGGTGACCATCCTTTACAGACGAACCAGAAAAGAAATGCCGGCCTGGGAAGAGGAGATCTGTGCGGCAGAAGATGAAGGGGTGAAAATTGTTTATCTGGCAGCCCTCCAGAAAATTTTAGGATCCAAGGGAAAGGTCACCGGGGCGAGGGTGATTCAAATGGCCCTGGGTGAACCTGATGCATCCGGCCGGAAACGGCCTGTGCCCATCCCGGAATCTGAATATGAAATTGAGATCGATCAGCTGATCCCGGCCATCGGGCAGCAGCCGGATCTTTCTGCCATCGAGGACCTGGCAGAGATTAAAATTTCCAGGTGGAACACCACCGAGGTGAATCCTTTGACCCTGGAGACGGACATGCCGGGGGTATTTGCCGGCGGTGATGTCCAGACAGGGCCTGGTGTGGCCATTTCAGCCGTTGCCGCAGGTATGGAAGCTGCCGAGTCCATTGTCCGGTATCTTAAAGGAAAGGATATGGAGGACGGCAGGACCCTTCCCATGGTTGAAACACCCGAGTACCGGCCTGTGGATGACTCCTGGCCTGTTGAGCCCCGGTACAAGATGCCCGAACTGCCCATCGACCTGCGGGCAGGCAATTTTGATGAGGTGGAACTTGGGTATGGCAGAAAAGAGGGGCAAAAGGAAGCCTCACGCTGTATTAACTGCGGGTATTGTTCTGAATGCATGGCGTGTGAGGATGCCTGCCTGGCCCATGCCGTGGATCATAATATGCTGGGCAAAATCCACGAAATCAATGTGGGCGCCATTATCATGGCCCCCGGGTTTTCGCCCTTTAAGCCCGAAGGCCTGGTCACCTATTGTTATGGTCACAGCCCCAATATCATGACCTCCCTGGAGTTTGAGCGGGTGCTTTCAGCCTCTGGACCCTATGAAGGCCATCTGGTCCGGCCCAGTGACCAGGTGCCGCCCAGAAAAATTGCCTGGCTCCAATGTGTGGGGTCAAGGGATATTAATAAGGGGGATCATGCCTATTGTTCCGGGGTCTGCTGCATGTATGCCAACAAGCAGGCCGTCATTGCCAAGGAACATGCCGATGATGACCTGGACTGTGCCATTTTTTTCATGGACATGAGAACCCATGGCAAGGAGTTTGACAAGTACCATATCCGGGCCCAGGACGACAGCGGGGTCCGGTTTGTAAGATCCAGGATCCATTCGGTATTTCCCGAGCCAAAGGATAAATACCGGCTGGTTTATTCGTCCGAGGCGGGCAATACCGTGGCGGAAATTTTTGACATGGTGGTCCTTTCCATTGGCCTTGCCCCCAATAGGGATGCTGTTGATCTGGCCCAAAAAATGGGAATTGAACTCAATGCCCACGGGTTTGCCCGCACCACCAACCTGGCCCCTGTGACCACCAGCCGCAAGGGGATTTTTGTCTGCGGCAGTTTTCAGGAACCTAAAGATATTCCAGGTTCTGTGATGGAAGCCTCTGCTGCGGCAGCCACGGCAGTGATGGACATGAAAGAGGCCAGGTGGTCAAAAACCAGGACAAGGCAATTGCCCCCGGAACTCGATTTTACAGGCGTTGCGCCCAGGATCGGGGTCTTTGTCTGCAATTGCGGAATCAATATCGGGGGGGTGGCAGATGTGCCGGCGGTTCGGGATTATGCCAAGACCCTGCCCTATGTGGTCCATGTGGAGGATAATTTGTTTACCTGTTCCCAGGATGCCCAGGATCATATCAAGGAAGTGATAAGGGACAATGAGATTAACCGGGTGGTGGTGGCCTCGTGCTCGCCCCGGACCCATGAACCTTTGTTCCAGGAAACCATCCGGGATGCTGGATTGAACAAGTATCTCTTTGAGATGGCCAATATCAGGGACCAGAATACCTGGGTCCATATGAATCAGCCTGAACGAGCCACAGCAAAGGCCAAGGACCTGGTCCGCATGGCCGTGGCCAAGGCCGCCTTTGTTGAACCCCTTCACCAGGTGGCTCTGCCCATTAAAAAGGCGCTTCTGGTTGTCGGGGGCGGGGTCTCAGGAATGGAAGCCGCCCTGGGCGGTGCTGCCCAGGGAATTGATGTTCATCTGGTGGAACGCTCGCCTGTACTGGGCGGAATTGCCAATCATCTCAACACCACCTGGAAGGGAGAATCTGTCCGGGCCTATCTTGATCATCTGGTTGAATCTGTAAAAGAATCTGAATTCATTTCTCTTTATATGGAGGCAAGTGTAGGCAATACCACCGGGTCTGTGGGCAATTTTACGACCACGGTATTAAACGGAGAAAATGAATTGCCCATTGAACACGGGGCCGTGGTCATTGCCACGGGCGGCATGGAGCACAAGCCTTCTGAGTATCTTTACGGCGATCATCCCGATGTTCTCACCCATCTGGATATGGACGCTGCCTTCAGGACCCAGGACCTGCGAATTGCATCGGCTCAAAAAATTATATTCGTTCAATGCGTGGGATCGAGGAACGATGAAAATCCATATTGCTCCAAGGTCTGCTGTACCCACAGTCTTAAATCCGCCATTGCCCTAAAAGAGATGGATTCCCGAAAACGGGTCTATGTGGTGTACCGGGATATCAGGTCCTATGGGTTCAGGGAAGATCTTTACCAGCAGGCAAGGCAGCTCGGGGTGATTTTCATCCGGTACGATCTGGAACAAATGCCCGAATTGAGACGAGACGGGGAGGACAAACTGGAATTTACCCTCATGGACCATGTGCTCAGGATACCTGTGCTGATTCATCCGGATCTTGTGGTCCTGGCTTCGGGCATTGTGCCGGGGGATAATCAGGCCTTGTTCGAGAAATTTAAGGTGCCAATCAATGCCGAAGGCTTTCTGGTGGAGGCCCATGCCAAGCTGAGACCTGTGGACTTTGCCTCTGACGGACTGTTTGTGGCAGGACTGGCCCATTATCCCAAACCCCTTGAAGAGTCCATTGCCCAGGCAAGGGCGTCTGTGGCCCGGGCCATGACCATTTTATCCAAAGATTCCCTTCAGGTGGGCGGGGTGGTGGCGGATGTCACGCCTGAAAAATGTGCGGTCTGCCTCACCTGTGTCAGGACCTGTCCCTATTCTATTCCCCGCATTCACGAGGACGGGTATGCCGTGATTGATCCGTCTGAATGTCACGGTTGCGGTGCCTGTGTGGCCGAATGCCCTGGCAAGGCCATCAAACTCAACCATTTTACCGACCGCCAGATCATGGCCAAAACTGATGCCCTGTTTGAAAAGAGCGCATCGGGAACAAAGGAGGTGCAATATGAGTAACCCGGACTTTGAACCCCAGATTATTGCATTCTGCTGCCAGTACTGAGCGTATGCAGCAGGGGACCTGGCAGGTTCCATGAGGCTTTCCTATCCTGCGGACATTAAAGTGATCCAGGTGCCGTGTACAGGACGGGTGGATATTCTTCATCTGCTCAACGCCATTGAGGACGGGGCGGACGGAGTCTATGTGGCCGGCTGCCTTGAAGGGGAATGTCATTATCGGGAGGGCAATTTCAAGGCAAAAAAAAAGGTGGCCTATGTACGACAGACCCTCCGGGATTTGGGCATAGAACCGGAACGGGTTCAGATGTACAATCTTTCTTCTGCCCAGGGGGCAAGATTTGCCGAGATTGCCAATGAAATGGTCGAGCAGGTCAAGGTGCTCGGACCCACACCGGTGACGGCCCATTGCGGGCCGTAAATTATTAATTTTCCGGGCCCGGCCAGGCGCCTGGCAGGCAAGGTCGGTTTTCGGACCCAATAATGGAAGGTGACCCATGATAGTTGCTGATCGTAAACCCGTTAAAGAGATCCTTAATATGGTTCAGGACTGCAAAAAAGTGCTTGTACTGGGGTGCAAGGGCTGTGTCACGGTCTGTAATGTGGGCGGGCTCAAAGAGGTTGAGATCCTGGCCGCCACTCTGAAGATCGCAAGGAAAAAAACAGGGGTTCCCCTGGAAATTGATGAACAAATGCTCGAGCGCCAATGCGACAGGGAATACGTATCCCAGCTGGGAGAAGGGGTGAACCAGTACGATGCCGTGGTCTCCATGGCCTGCGGGGTCGGACCCCAGTTTTTATCGGAAATGTATTCAGAGCAGCAGTTTTTTCCTGCCGTAAATACCACCTTTTTCGGGGGGGCCACCCAGCACGGGGTGTGGGAGGAACGCTGCGCCGGGTGCGGTACCTGCGGCATCCATTTGTTCGGCGGGCTCTGTCCTGTTGCCAGGTGCGCCAAAAGCCTTCTCCACGGTCCCTGCGGGGGATCCGCCAACGGGATCTGCGAGGTGAACAAGGAGACTGAATGCATCTGGGATACCATTGTTAAAAAAAAGATGGCTGCCGGGCAATTGGACGACCTTGTGCAAGTCAAGCCCTTTAAAAGCTGGCGCACTGCAAGGCACGGGGGCCCCCGCCGGAGTATCCGGGAAGAACTGGTTCAAGGAAACATATAAGGAGGACAATATGGGTGAATTCAAATCAGGAAGCAACCTTGAAAAAGTGCTGAAAGCAGGGCACTTTGCCTTTACCGGAGAATGCGGCCCTCCAAAGGGTGCCAATGTGGCCCACCTTAAGGAAAAATTTCAATATCTCAAAGGAAATGTGGACTGTGTTAATTTGACGGATAACCAGACCGCAGTGGTGCGCATGTCCTCCCTTGCCGCGTCCAAACTTCTGGTTGACGAAGGCCTGGAGCCCAACTTTCAGATGGTCTGCCGGGACAGAAACCGTCTGGCCATGATGGCGGATATCCTCGGGGCCCATGCCCTTGGGATCCGGAATATGCTCTGCCTTTCCGGGGATCACCAGACATTCGGCAACCATCCCGAAGCCAAGAATGTCCATGATATTGATTCCATGCAGCTCATTGCCCTGGTTAAAAAGATGAGGGATGAAGGCAAATTCATGAATGACGAAGAGATTGACACCCCTCCTAAAATGTTTGTGGGCGCGGCCTGCAACCCCTTTGCAGATCCTTATGAATTCAGGCCCCATCGTTTGGCCACCAAGATAGCGGCCGGTGCCGACTTCGTCCAGACCCAGTGTATTTTCAACATGGACAAGTTCAGGGATTTTATGAAAACGGTCACAGAGATGGGTCTGGACAAAAAATGTCACATCCTGGCCGGGGTCACGCCCATGAAAAATGCAGGCATGGCCAATTTTATGAAAAAATTTGTTCCGGGCATGGATATCCCCGATGATCTGATCAACCGCCTCAAAGGGGTGGACAAACGGGACCAGGCAGAAGAGGGGATTAAATTTGCCCTGGAACAGGTGGAGGAATTTAAGGAGATGAAAGGGGTTGCAGGGGTCCACATGATGGCCATTGAATGGGAGCACCGGGTGCCTGAAATTGCCGAGCGGGCAGGGGTATTGCCCCGGCCTGTTTTTGATTGACACTATATTTTTGGCCTGGGGGAAAACCAGCAAGGCTCCATCTTGAGTGTTATCTAAGGCGCATATTTCACCAATCGATTTTGCTTTCGCTGCAAGGCGCTATCCCGTGAAACCCTAGTTAGGTTACGGCCAAGGGTTTGCAACGCTGCAGATGAAGTCAAATCGGTTCGCCCCAAGAATGACAATTTGTATCCTTGGAGCTAATATTTTTCCACTATTTTTTTATGGGGCTTGTATTGTTCAGTCTTGATTTTTTTATAAAATTCATGCCTGATTCGGGGGATTTTAGTCAACAGCCTTAGTATTGAATTAAATATTCTGGTTTTATATTTTTTATGGGGAAAATCAAACAAGTTGTTTTTTTTGTAGTACCGGTAATCGGCCTGGAATACAAACCTGAGGTTTCCCCAGATATCATCCCGGAATATTTTAGCCCCTCCAACTCCTAAAAATGTCTGGGGGCTGCAATACCCTGCCTCAGAATAAAAGAGGACTGCTTCAGCCAAGTGTTGAATATTTTGGTTAAGGTCATGGGAGTTTGATTTGTCATCCCGAACGATTCCAGCGACGTTGGCATTTTGCCATTGAACGGATCCTTGGAAAAAATCGTAGATGTAGGCCATCTGGCTGATGGGGCCTGAAACAAGTCAGGCAACCTGCTTGCCCTTAAATTCAGGGGCATGGTTCATAAAAAAACGCCGGTCAAAAAATTCTTTGAATTTAAAAGAAAAATTTCTATGGACCAGCTCGGTTGCAAAGACGACAATATCAGCCGGTAAAACCTTTGACCGGTAAAATTTGGAAAAACTGTCTGTGTACATGCATTGATTGTCATACTCGCATTTGATGCAGCCGGTACATCCGCCTTTGATGTTGACGTCCCACAGGTTCAGCAGCTCAATTTTTTCGGAAAAGGATTCTGAAAACCGCTGTATCATTCCTGCAATATTGGACTCATGGTCTTTTGCGTCCGTCACAATGACGATTTTTTTATTTTGGGTACTCGTTTTATGGGTGATTGTTTCCGGTACAAAACAAAAGGTGTCGTTCTCTATAGGCTCAAAGTTTTTCTGTCGCGTGATTTTATTTTTTGTTGAATTAAAAAAGAATTTTGCAAAAATCAGAAGCCGGGTCCTGTGGGAATTGTTTAGAATGTCATCCATCTTGGCTGAAAAAAAATCCACATAATTCATACCAAGGTCATCACATACGGCATTCATATAGCCGTGGGCCGTGTGGTCGTAAAAGTGGATAGAGGTGCTGATCACAGCCGCATATTTATCCTTAAACACATGGGTTTTGTTTTGTTCATGGACAAGCTCTATGAATCTCATATACTGAGCAGGAACGAACAGGGTATATACCGGTGTGGCCCAGATGATTCCGTCTGATGATCCTATATCCGACATGATGTTTTCAAACAGGTCCTTGTTACCCTCAATTGTTTTGATTTTAGTTGAAATATTATGATGAACATAGTCGTATTGGGGATAGTGTTTTTGTATGAATTTTACATATTGAAGTGTAATGCCCGTATCTCCCTTGGGGCTGCCGTTTAATATGACAAATTTCATTTTTACCTCCCATGGGTTGATGCCGTTTCAGTTTGAATAAGTTGACATTGTCAACATATCCGGGAAAATTGACAGTGTCAACATTAAATGTTAACTATAATCGGAACACAGAGAGAGGACCTGGATAAAGGAAGGGATATTGGCAGTCAAAAAAAAATATCACCATGGTGATCTGCGCAGACAACTCATTGAAACCGCCCTTGATATCATATCGGAGCACGGGCTTGAAAAAGTCTCAATGCGGGGGCTTGGACAACGGATCGGCGTTTCCAGAACGGCTCCGTACCGGCATTTTACAGATAAAAGTGCACTCTTATCTGCCATTGCCGAGCAAGGGTATAAAAAATTAACCCATGCGTTAAACAATAGTAATATCCAAGGTAATAATGATTCGGTGACAAGGCTTATGAATGTTGGTATTGCCTATGTTGAATTTGCAGTTTCAAATCCTGTCCACTACCGGATGATGTTCGGCAACGAGATCCGGGAAAACAACAGGCCCCCGGAACTTGTCAGCGCTGCTGAAACCGCGTTTAACGAGCTGCTTTTTGCTGTGAAAGCCTGTCAGGATGACAGGCGGATCAAGCCGCTGGATCCCTTTATTATTGCCAACACCCTCTGGTCAACAACCTATGGCATATCATCCCTGCTGATTGACGGGCAGGTGCCGGCAATCAATGCATTTCAGGCCCTACCGGCAATCCTCCACCCTCAACAAAATGGCATGGGCAATGTCGATGTTCGCCAGATTTTTGAATTGATGAGTGAAATTCTGTTTAACGGGCTGTTGGAATAAAATATTTTATTCGAAAAAAACGGGGCCTTCATTTTTTGACTTTTAAAAAAAATTAAAGCGGTCTGTTCTCACCATGGGATGGTCTATAGCCGATATGCCACAAATGGGGGGATGCTTTATTTTCAGGCCCGGAAGGAAAATTAACGAAACAGAGATGTTTTTCCCTGGCATGGGGAAGAACCCATGCCAGGGAAAAATATTCAGGTTCAGACTGTGGGCTTGCCGGACAAGAGCCTTGAGCGATATCCCGAAGTCGCCATAGCCAAGGCATACGGTCGGCAGTTCAATCATCGTTTTATAAACCCAGAGCACCTGCCTGCTCCAATGAGACAGGTAGCCCCTTAAAGGAGAATGCCATGACCCGAAAATCGGAGGTGACCAGAGAGGTTGATGTGGCCATTATCGGTGCCGGTACTGCCGGTTTGACTGCCCAGGAGTTTGTCGCCCGGAAAACCGACAATTACCTGATTATTGACAACGGCCCTTTGGGCACCACCTGCGCCCGGGTGGGATGCATGCCCTCCAAGGCGCTGATTGCCGTGGCAGACGATTTTCACAAACGACTTTTTTTTGATGAATACGGCATTTCAGGGGCAAAGGGGCTGAGGCCTGACTACTCACGGATCATGGCCAGGGTGCGTGCGCTCAGGGACGAGTTTGCCGGCGGCGTTATCCATGAGATGTCAACCTTCATGGACAAGCTGATCCGAAAACCTGCCAGGTTTGTGGATCCCAATACCCTGGACCTGGGAGACGAGAGAATCCGGGCCCGGCGCATCATCATTGCCACAGGCTCAAAACCGTGGATCCCTGAAAAATGGCAGCCCTACAAAGATATGATCATTGATACGGACCAGTTTTTTGAACTGCCGGATCTGCCCCAAAAAATGGCGGTGTTTGGTCTGGGCCCCATTGGCATTGAACTGGGCCAGGCCCTGCACCGCCTGGGGGTGGAGATCATTGCCTTTTCCCGGCGTAAAACCTGCGGCGGGCTTACCGACCCTGACCTTCAGACCTATGCCTTTGACCATTTTTCAAAGGAAATGACCATCCATCTGGGTACAGCCGAGATCCGCCGCAGGTCGGGGGGTAAAATTGTTGTGGGGTGCGAAAATCGAGAATGGACAGTTGACCGGATTTTGCTGGCCACAGGACGTCGGCCTGCTATCCAGGGCCTTGGCCTGGGAAATCTCGGGGTTGAACTGGATGACAGGGGAATGCCGGAATTTGATCCAACCACCCTTCAGATCAAGGGACTGCCCGTATTTCTGGCAGGAGATGTCAACGGGCAAAAGCCCATTCTCCACGAAGCCGCGGATGATGGCATTGTTGCCGGGTATAACGCTACGGCCGAGCAATTTTCCTGTTTTAAAAAACGCATCCCTTTGACCATCACTTTTTCATCCCCGGATATCGCCATTGCAGGGCTTTCCCACAAAGCTCTCACCGCCCGGAAAATTCAATTTGTGACGGGCAGGGCCTCATGGGAGAAACTGGGGCGGGCCCGGATGATTTTAGGCAAGGCTGCGGGCATTGCCCGGATTTACGCTGATAAAAAGGACGGCAGGCTTTTGGGGGCAGAGCTCATGGCACCTGCTGGCGAACACATGGCCCATCTGTTGTCCTGGGCCGTGGGTGCGAAACTGACTGCGGCCCAGGCCTTGACCATGCCCTTTTACCATCCCGTGCCCGAGGAAGCATTACGCTCTGCCCTGGGGCAGATTTTAAGGCAGATGGACGATCCTGCACCAGAGTTCCGCCTGGAACGTTGCCGGTAAAAAGATTGTAAAGAGGGGTTGACAGATCCGGGCGTATTCGGTTATTCGTCCTTTGTTTTTAACCCCAATGGTTTGGGAACGACATAAAGATAAAGGATGTTTTGTGGCATTAAAACCACGGATTTATAAGGCAAAAATTTCATTGGCCCATATTGAGGCCAATCATTATGATACCTTGAACCTGACCCTTGCTCAGCATCCTTCGGAGACGGTGGAACGCATGATGGCAAGGATTCTGGCCTTTTGCATGAATGCTGAAAAATCTTTAAGTTTAACCAAAGGCCTCTCCTCTGTGGAAGAACCTGATATCTGGGAGCGCACCTTGGATGACCAGATTTCTTTGTGGATTGATATTGGGGAGCCGTCTTTTGACCGGATCAAAAAAGCAGCCCGGCGGTCCCGTGAGGTCAGGGTCTATTCTTTTAATTATAAGTCAGATGCCTGGTGGGCAAAGGAACTTGAACGATTCAGAACCTTAAACGCCGGGGTTTTTCAATTTGAATGGAAGGGCATACAGGCCTTGGCAGGTCTTGTGAAACGGACCATGGATCTTTCCGTCACTGTTTCAGACGAAATAATCTATGTCTCTTGTGACCAGGGCGGATGCGAAGTGGCCTGGTCAATATTGCAGAAACCATTGGATATCGGGCGACCAGCCAAAAGGTAAATTATGTTTGCAAAAACTGCTGATGAACTCAGGGAGATGATGAGGCAGAATCCTAGCACCTCTCCGTCCACCTTTCTCATGGATGATTCCTTTGCCGCCTTCTGCTATGACAATCGGGACGGGGTCTGGCTGAAAGCGGCCTTTAACCGGGATGCAGATCCGGAAGATTGCCGTAAGTGGGGGCTTTCCGCATCTGATTGGAGAACCAACGTGGAAATGGCAGGCCTGGCCCTGGAGGGGCCGTCTTTTTCCTGACTGGGTTTTAAAAGGGATACAACACTTTTTTCCCTTGGGCTTAGGGAGGAGACATCCGTTTAAATGGTTTACCGGGCATCTCCCCCAGAATCATGGGGTTTAGATTTGATGAGGGGATAATAGAATGCCCCTTGCCCTGATACATTATTTTTAAAACACGGCTGGATTTTTTTTTGAGTTCAAAAACAGGGTTCACGGGGTCGTTTTTTTCGTACATATTACGGGATCCGATTGCCCGGCCTTTTGTCAGGTTGATAGTGGACCCATACCCCTGGGGGATCATTATTTTCTGGCTGTCAGACTCTATATTTCCATGGAGATAATAATAGGTTCGGGTGGCCCAATTATAGGCCATGACCATATAGGTGCCGCCCTTTGCCTTGTTCAGGGTGATGGTTTCCCCTGCCCGGGCCAAAGACTCTGTGGACAGGCAGAACACAGCCGCTGCCGCCAATACCCCTGCGCACGTTAAGATGGGTTTCATTTTTCGCCCCTTTGAATCTTACGAATATTTTTAATTGATTCTATATTGGAAACGGTTTGGGATTCAATGCTTTTTTTAGGGGGATAAAAACACCCAGGCAGGTCAACCCTGTCTTACCTGTGCGAAAAAAAACTATCAATATTTAAAGAAACATTTTATATGTTTAAAGGATCTGCCAGCGTTTCATAATGGGGGATCTCAAGATATGAATCCAAGAACACCCCCTAGATCAAGGAAGGTTTTTTTGTCTGATACCCGTTCTCAATTTTCCTCTTGGCAGGCCCTGCCCGTAAGAATTATTATTCCGGTGGTCCTGACCATCAGCCTGTTTATTCTGACCATTTTTCTGCTGATCATACCCATGATGGATCAGTATATGATGGATGGAAAGCGGGAGGGGATTCTTCATCTCACCGAGAGCGCCTGGTCCAGTCTGGCCCTTTACCATGACCAGGTCGACCAGGGCCTGATGACCATGGAAGAGGCCCGGAAAATGGCCATGGCCCATATTGAGCACCTCCGGTACGGGCCGGATCTTAAAGATTATTTCTGGATCAATGATTATACCCCTGTGATGATCATGCATCCCTATAGACCGGACCTGGTGGGGAAACATGTGGGTGAATTTGAGGATCCTGCCGAGAAAAGACTATTTGCACAAATGGTTAAAACCGTTGAAAAATCAGGGGCAGGGTTTGTGGATTATCTTTGGCAGTGGCAGGAAAATTCAGACCGGATCGTGCCTAAAATTTCCTATGTTAAAGGATTTGAGCCCTGGGGATGGGTGATCGGCACCGGGATTTATGTGGAAGATGTCCGGGCCGAGATTTCAGCGGTGACCCAAAAATTAAGCCTGGCCTGTTTCGGGATCATGGGGGTGGTCTTGCTGCTCTCTGCCTATATTATCTGGGCCGGGGCCATGGCCAAACGGGCAAGGCTTGCGGCCCTTGCCCAGTCAAGGCTGAGGGAAAAACAGCTTGTCCAGGCCGATAAGATGACATCCCTTGGCATCCTGGTGGCCGGGGTGGCACATGAGATCAACAATCCTGCCACCTCGCTGATGCTCAACGCCCCCAATCTGACCAAGGCATTTAAATCCTTTTTACCTGTGCTGGACCGGCATTTTGAACTGTCGCCGGACGCCCGGGTTTGCAATATGAAGTATCCTGATTTGCGCCACCGCATTGAATTGATGCTCGCAGCGATTGAGGACGGGGCCACAAGGATCAAAGGGATTATTTCCGAGCTTAAAGATTTTTCAAGGCCGTCTGAAACCCGGGAAAAGGACGGTAAAATTGATATTAACCAGGTGGTTGAAAAATCCATGGACTTGACCCATACGGTGTTAAAAAAAATAACCCGGCAAATCTCTGTCTCCTATGGAGAAAATCTGCCCATGGTCACAGGGGATTTTCAAAAAATAGAGCAGGTGATCATCAACCTGCTGGTGAATGCAGGCCAGGCATTGGAAAATTACGACCAGTCCATCAGCGTATCAACCTGTTTAAACCGGGAAAAGACATTTATTATCATCCAGGTCAGCGATACCGGGCCCGGGGTGGGGCCTGAAGATCTTAAAATGATCAAAGATCCTTTTTTTACCACCCGCAGGGACGAGGGGGGGACAGGACTTGGGCTCTCTATTTCAGAAAAGATTGTCAGTGATCATCAGGGGATATTGGAATTTGAGTCGGAAAAGGGCAAAGGTTTTTTGGCCAGGATTTTCTTGCCCTGCACCCCCAAATAATTTATAGATACCCAAGGCATGACACCAATATGCAGGTATTTTTGCACCGGGTTCAAAACATCTTTGGAGGATAAGCTGTGGAAACCCCAGGCCTTGACAGACCCATATTCATTGTTGATGATGAACCAGAGATCCTGGTGGCTGTGGATACCACACTGCGAATGGCAGGGTTTGACAATATCACGACCATTGGTGATTCCAGGGATGTGATTCGTCAGATGGAACGGCAGGTTCCCGCCCTCATCCTCCTGGATTTGAACATGCCTCATATCAACGGGGGCCGTCTTTTAAAAATCATCCGCAAAACCTGGCCCAGGATTCCTGTGATTGTGCTCACCGGAACCATAGAGGTGGATACGGCAGTCAAATGCATGAAAATCGGGGCCATGGATTATCTGCTCAAGCCGGTTGAGCAGGATCGGCTGCTCAAGGCCGTCAACCAGGCCCTGGACTGGAATGAAACCCGTACAGATCAAACCAAGCCCCTGCACCAGGACCTGTTTGCCCAGATCAAAAATCCCAAAGCCTTTTCCCATATCATTACCCAGGACAAGCAGATGCATTCCATTTTTCATTATGTGGAAGCTGTTGCCCCTTCATCCAAGCCTGTGCTGGTATTTGGGGAGACCGGGGTGGGCAAGGAGCTTATCGGCCAGTGCATCCATACCTTGAGCGGGCGCAGGGGCAAGCTGGTCAAGGTGAATGTGGCAGGACTGGATGACAATGTGTTTTCAGATACCTTGTTCGGCCATGTGCCAGGGGCCTATACCGGAGCAGACAAGGCCCGGCCCGGTCTGATCGAACAGGCAAACGGGGGAACCCTGGTTTTAGATGAGATCGGCGACCTTGCACTTTCCTCCCAGGTCAAGCTTCTCCGTCTGCTCCAGGAGGGGGATTACATGGCACTGGGCTCTGACAAGATCCGTCATTCAGACGTCAGAATAATCGCCTCGACCAACCAGGACCTCTGGATCCTTGAGAAAAAAAAGGTGTTTAGAAAAGACCTGATTTACCGGCTTTCCACCCACACCTTGACCCTGCCTCCCCTCAGGGAACGGCTGGTGGATTTACCCCTGCTTTTGGACCGTTTTGTCTGCCAGGCCGCCAATGACCTGGACAAGCCCGTTCCGGATATCCCCAAACGTCTCATCGAAACCATGGAGACCTATCCTTTTAAAGGGAATATCAGGGAGCTTAAATCCATGGTCCATGATGCCCTGTCAAGATATGAAAAAGGTCCCATTTCAGCTGATCTTTTCAAGGGGCTGGATGATCCGAAGCCGGGCATACCTGACCGGAAAACCGCCGCTTTACCCACCCTGAAACAGGCCTCGGCCGATCTGGTGGAAAAAGCCATGGAAAAGAGCGGGGGAAATCAGTCTGCTGCCGCAAAAATTCTGGGCATCTCCCAGCAGGCCCTGAGCAAACGGCTGCAAAAACTCAAAGAACAAAAATAATTTTGCGGTTTCAAGCGTGGGATAAATCCGTCACAACTTTTATTGTAAAATCCGGGAAAGGATTCTCTTTTCCCCATATCTGATGGTCTGTCCGTTAAAACTTACAACTTTTATTGTAATTTCCATGGAAAATATAAATCTCCTGTTTTTAATAAATTTCTTTTAAAATCAGTCTATTAAATTAAATTTTCACCTTAGGCACGCTGATTGCCCTTATAAAAAATGAATGGGAATCAGTATGTGGCAAAAATCAGGTCAGCGCTTAGCTAAAGGAGATGCATTATGAAAGAGATCAAAAATCTTGGATGGCGGGTCACATTTGCCGGGTTGGGAATTAATCTGGCCCTGGGAATTTTGTATGCCTGGTCCATATTTAAAATGTCCATCAAAGAGTCCATTACCGCAGGGGACGGGGTGTTTAACTGGAGTCTGGCCTCTTTGAATGATCCGTACGCGGTCTGCTGCCTGGTCTTTGCCTTTGCCATGATATTTGCCGGAAGGGTTCAGGACAGAACCAGTCCTAAGGTGACCGCGGTAATCGGAGGGGTGTTGACCGGTGCGGGCTTGATTCTCATTGCATTGTCCACTTCCTGGATTGTCTGGATCCTGGGATTCGGGGTGCTCATGGGCCTGGGCCTGGGGTTTGGGTATGCCTCTGCAACCCCGCCGGCCATTAAGTGGTTTCCCCCGGCCAAAACCGGTATGATTGCAGGCATTGTCGTGGCCGGATTCGGTATAGCCTCTGTTTATATTGCCCCTTTGGGCACCTTTTTGATCAACCAATTCGGGCTGAGCCAGTCCATGATGATTTTCGGCATTGCCTTTCTGGTCATTGTCTCTGTTTTGGCCCAGTTCCTTGTCAACCCGCCCCAGGGATATGTTCATCCCCATGCCAGGGCCACGGCCACATCGCCTGGCACAGCCCCAGGCATTGACTATTCGCCTTCTGAAATGATGAAAACCGCCTCTTTTTATAAGCTGTGGATCATCTTTTGTGTGGCCTCGGGCGCAGGCCTCATGATCATCGGCGGGGTGGCCGGCATGGCCAAGTCCGGCATGGGCTCCATGGCCTGGGTCGTGGTTGCCCTCATGGCCGTGGGCAATGCCGGGGGCAGGGTGGTGGCCGGCATCCTTTCGGATAAAATCGGACGGACCAATACCTTGTTTATCATGCTGGTTTTCCAGGCCTTTGTCATTTTTTCCCTTTTATTTATTACCCCGGGCCAGGTGGTCCTTCTGGTGATGGCCGCCTCTTTTATCGGGTTTAATTACGGGACCAACCTTTCCTTGTTTCCTTCGGCTACCAAGGATTATTTCGGGTTGAAAAATTTCGGGGTCAACTACGGCCTTGTCTTTTCAGCCTGGGGCATCGGGGGATTTGTTTTCCCCAGGGTTTGTCAGATGATCGTGGCCTATACCCACAGTCCGAGGATGGCCTATATTCTGGCCGCAGGCCTGCTTCTTGCCGGTGCAGTGCTGGCGCTTTTGACCCGTGCCCCTGAAGTCCGGGAAGAGACCGGCTTTATCGGTAAACCTGTTTGCGAAGAAAACTGATTGTCCGGGCCGTTTTGATTGCCTGCCCGGCCTTTCCCCATTGAATGTTCTATATCCACGAGGAGAGGCTTATGACCGAATTCAAATTTCATGCACCAGATCAGCATCGCGAAAATGCCTGGATCAAAACCATGGACCAGTACGAAAAAATGTACAAGGCTTCCATTGAAGACCCGGATACATTCTGGGCTGAGATTGCAGACCAGTTTTACTGGGAAAAAAAATGGGACAAGGTCAGGGATTATAATTATTCCATTTCCAAGGGCCCTGTATTTATTGAATGGTTTAAGAACGGGAAAACCAATATTACTTACAACTGCCTGGACCGCCATCTGGAAACCCGGAGGGATCAGACCGCTTTGATCTGGGAGGGAAATAACCCGGGCGAGGACCTTACGATTTCCTATGGCCAGCTCCATGAAAAAGTATGCCAATTTGCCAATGCCTTAAAGGCAAAAGGGGTGGGCAAAGGGGACCGGGTGGCCATTTATATGCCCATGATTCCTGAACTTGCCGTGACCATGCTGGCCTGCGCCCGGATCGGTGCCATCCATTCCATTGTGTTTGGGGGATTTTCTTCCGAAGCCCTGGGCAATCGGATCATGGACTCTTATTGCAAGGTGCTGGTCACCACGGACGGTGTGATGCGCGGGGCCAAGGCCGTTCACTTGAAAGGTAATGCAGATTCCGCCCTGGACCATTGCCGGGCCCAGGGCCATGAAGTGGAAACCTGTTTTGTGGTGCGGAGGACCAACTCAGAGGTTGAAATGCGTCCCGGCCGGGATCTCTGGTGGCATGATGCTGTCGATGCCCAGTCTGCCGACTGTCCTGTGGAATGGATGGATGCCGAAGATCCGCTTTTTATTCTGTATACCTCAGGGTCCACCGGCACCCCCAAGGGGGTTCAGCATAATGTGGGCGGGTATATGGTCTATACCGGCACCACCTTTAAATATATTTTTGACTACCATGACGGGGACATCTATTGGTGCACCGCTGATATCGGCTGGGTCACCGGCCATTCCTATATTGTTTACGGCCCCCTTTCCCAGGGTGCCACAAGCCTCATGTTTGAAGGGGTGCCCACCTATCCGGACCCGGGCCGGTTCTGGGCCACGGTGGACAAGTGGAAGGTCAACCAGTTTTATACGGCACCCACGGCCATAAGGGCGCTCATGGCCCAGGGGGAAGAATGGGTGGAAAAATACGATCTGTCCTCCCTGCGTCTTTTAGGATCTGTGGGCGAGCCCATCAATCCCGAAGCCTGGCGCTGGTATCATAAATATGTGGGCAAAGAGAACTGCCCCATCGTGGATACCTGGTGGCAGACCGAGACCGGCGGAATCATGATTTCGCCTTTGCCTTACGCCATTGACCAGAAACCCGGCAGTGCCACCCTGCCCTTTTTCAGCGTCAATCCGGTGCTGCTCAACGAAGCGGGCAAGGAGCTTGAGGGGGCCTGCGACGGGATACTGGCCTTAAAAGAACCCTGGCCCGGCCAGATGCGCACGGTGTACAATAACCATGACCGGTTTGAAAAGGTGTATTTCCAGATGTTTGACGGGTATTATTTTGCCGGGGACGGGTGCCGCAGGGATGAAGACGGATATTTCTGGATCACAGGGCGGGTGGATGATGTGATCAACGTCTCCGGCCACCGCATGGGCACAGCCGAGGTGGAATCAGCCCTGGTCAGCCACCCCCTGGTGGCCGAGGCAGCAGTGATCGGGTTTCCCCACGACATCAAAGGTCAGGGAATCTATGCCTTTGTGACCCTTAAGGTGAGTGCTGCGCCCTCGGATGACCTTTTGGCCCGGTTAAAGGCCCATGTTCGTCAGGAGATCGGGCCCATTGCCACCCCGGATATCATTAATTTTGCCCCGGCCCTGCCCAAGACCCGCTCGGGCAAGATCATGCGCCGGATTTTAAGGAAAATTGCCACGGATGAGTTTGATCAGCTTGGCGATATTTCCACCCTGGCAGATCTTGAAGTGGTGGGCAACCTCATTGACAGTCACAAGGAGCTGACCCAATAATATTTTTTTCATAAAGTCATGATCGGATGTTCTCCATTTTATGATTTTTCCTCCAAAGGCCGGAAGCCCACATCTTCCGGCCTTTTACTTTTTCTTGACACCGGTCTTGGTTTTTGGTTATAGGGGCATAAAGACGATTCGTATCAGATTTGGGTGGAACTCAAACTTGAAGGATAGGTTATGGAAGATCAGGTCACACGATTACAGGAACTGGGCAGGCTCATGCAGGACCGTGGCCTTGAGTTGATAACAGCCTTGATCATATTGATCATCGGGCTTTTTATCACCAAATGGGCAATAAAAACCATCAAAATTTTGATGGACAAAGTCTTTAAAAATGCTGCTGTCGGTTCCATTGTGGCCAACAGCACAGGCGTATTGCTTTTAGGGGTGGTCATCATTGCCTCGGCCATGAATATCGGCGTTAAGCCGGGACCTTTGGTGGCCCTGATGATGATCGTTGTCCTGGCGGCCATTGGGATTATCGTTATTTTCAGGCCTTTGATTCCCACCCTGCCGTTTAAGGTGGGCAATACGGTCAAGGCAGGCAATCTTCTGGGCAAGGTTGAAGTCACCACCGTATTGAACACCCGTTTACGGACCTTTGACGGCAAGACTTTTTTTGTTCCCAACCGCCAGATTCTCAACGATATTGTGATCAACTACCATTTTACCCGGACACGGCGGGTAAAGCTGGATGTGACCATTCGCTATGACCAGGACCTGACTCTGGCCAAACGGGTGCTTGAAGCCTTGATGATCGAGGATGCCAGGATACTTGCCAAACCCAATCCCCAGGTTTATGTGCTGGAACTGGGGTCCAACGGGGTAAAGATTGGAGGACGCTGCTGGGTGAACAACATAAAATACTGGGTGACCAAATGCGAGATGCTTGAAAAGGTAAAGCTTCGCTTTGATGCCGAGGGTATTGATTTTGCCTACCATCAGGTGGATATAACCCACAGACGGGCCATGGATAACCTGGATATGGATATGGCCATGGAGATGTCCATGGGGGAGGGTGACGCATAAGATGAAACTTGCCAAAGGAATGAAAAAGATTGCCGAGGGCTGGATTGTCAAACCCAAGGGGTTCCGGGTCAGGTTCGAGCAGATGACAGACGGTGAGCTGATCTTGGGCTATTCTCCGCCCAAAGAGGACAATCCACTGGATTCCGACGTGACCACCTGGCGGTACGGGTGGAAGCTTGCCATGGCCACCCGGCCGGGTGATCAGGGCCTTGAGGAGGGCTGTCTGGTCAATGTCACCGTGGTCAATGATCAAGACGACCCCGTCAACTATTACGCCACAGGAAAACCTCAAATATTTAACGAATACGAAAAAACGATTTAACCGTGTCCGTATTGTTTAGCTGAAAATTTTCAGGGGGCCTTTTTAACGTCCTTGGAGCCTAAGCCTGTTTATCACCCCCCCGCATTGGGTCTGGCCAGAAGTTAAGATTCGGCCGGCAAATCAACAAAGGGGGGGGGATGAAAACGTTTATCTGGATTATTTTTACGGGTTTCATGGGGCTGAGCCTTTCAGGGCTCACCTCCTGCGGCCAGGACCGTTCGGCAGATTCAAAAGACCAGGCCATAAAGGTAAACAACACAAGGATTTCCTTTGCCCGGTTCAACGAACTGATCAAGCGCCAGGCCTATACAGATCCTGAACTTGAAATTACCCGGGAAAACAAGGCCCGGTTTGCAGACTATCTTGTTCAAAAGGAATTGATGATCCAGGAGGCTGTGAGCCTGAACCTGGACCAGCGGGAAGATTTTATTTGCACCATTGAAAAATATTGGGAATCCACCCTGATCCGCACCCTTTTAGATCTGAAAACCGCTCAGTTCAAAGCTCAGATCCTTGTGACCCAAGAAGATATGCGAGCCTATTATCTGAAAAACAAGGATGAGTTGGGCCAACCCTACGAGAGCGTTCGAGAAAAGATCAAACGCATTCTTTTGGCCAGGACCCTTGAAGACAAACTTGCCGCATGGACAAGACAACTCAGGGAATCTGCCGATATTTCCATCAACACGTCCATTGTGAAAGACAAATAAGGAAGGTGCCGCCATGGCCCGAAAAAAAACCGAAAAAAAAAGAAGTCAGCACTATATAAACAAGGGGTTTCAAGTTCGTTTCATGGCTCAATTTATTTTGATTCTCTTGCTGGGCGGAATCATCAGTGTCGGGCTGACCCTGTTTAATACCAAAGACTCTTTGACCTCAACCTATGTGGGGTCCAGGCTGGTCATTGAAAACACCTCTTTGGCCATCCTGCCCTCGGTGGTGTATACCACCCTGATCACCACTGTTTTGATCGGAGTTTTAGGGGGGCTTGTCACCCTTTTGGTCTCCCACAAGATTGCAGGCCCCATGTACCGGTTTGAAGCCGATATTCAAAGGGTGGCCTGAGGAGATCTTAAATTCCGGATTCAGATCCGGGAAAAAGACCAGTTCCAGGATCTGGCCGTTTCCCTGAACCAGATGATCAAGGCCCTGCATCTTAAAGTTCTGATTTTGAAAAAAGAGATTCACAATATTGACGGGGATGGTCAGGCATCTAGCCGGATGGGGAAATTATTAGATGAACATTTTAAACTTTGATTAAAATGGCGTGGCTTTTTGTTTTCTGGCCTGGCCAGGATCAGGTGCTGCAGCCAAATTTGTATGGCAGACCCTTGAGACCCGATATTTAATCCTGCATTTTCAAAGGGATTCAGACCTTGAAAAATTTGACCGGAAAATCGAACCTGTTAAACATATTGCAGGGTTTAAAAAGGCGGCTCTGGACCGTCCTGATCCGGGGAAATATGCAGACCTGGTCAAAAAAATGGATAGTTTAGTTGAAAAAGTTCAGCTGATTTTAGACATGAGAAAACCCATGCAAGTGAACATCCGTATTTATCCGGACAGACAGGCCTTGCAAAATGCCCATTTAAATTTATATAAAAAGGGCCGGGCCATGAGGGCCTGGTATTTATACGAGTACAATACCATTTATGTGAATGTGGATGATCTTTTTTCAGGCATGCTTGCCCATGAAATTGCCCATGCCGTTATTGACCATTATCTTGAGGCCCGTCCCCCCAGAGCCACGGCGGAAATCCTGGCCCGGTACGTGGACGCCCATTTAAATGAGCAAGCAAAAGTATATTAAAAGGATGTATTGAATGCCCAATCTGCTTGTTACCGGAGGGGCCGGGTTCATCGGCACCAATTTTGTGTATTATTGGAAGAAAAAATATCCAGACGACCGGGTGGTGGTTCTGGATGCCCTGACCTATGCCGGTAATCCGGATAATTTAGAAAAGATAAAAGACCGCCCTGGATTTTATTTTGTCCACGGCAATATCCTTGACCAGGCAATGGTGGAAACGCTGATCAAGGACCATGGTATTGACACCATGGTTCATTTTGCTGCCGAATCCCATGTGGACCGGTCTATTCTCGGGCCGGACGAATTTATCCAGACCAATATTGTGGGCACCCATTCCCTGCTCAAAGCGGCAAAATCATGCTGGCTGGACCGGGGAACGGGACAGCCCCACAGGTTTCATCATGTGTCCACGGACGAGGTTTACGGCACCCTGGGCAAGACCGAATCCCCCTTTTGTGAAACCACCCCCTATGCGCCCAACTCGCCCTATGCGGCCAGCAAGGCAGCATCGGATCATCTGGTCAGGGCCTATCACGAGACTTACGGGCTTGGAGTGACCACCTCCAACTGTTCCAATAATTTCGGCCCGTTTCAATTTCCTGAAAAACTGATCCCCCTCTGTATTGCCAATATTTTAAACCAAAAGCCCCTGCCGGTATACGGGGACGGCAGGCAGATCCGGGACTGGCTCTATGTGGATGACCACAACATCGGGGTTGATCTGATCCTCAACCATGGAAAGATCGGCCAGACCTATAATATCGGGGGCAATAACGAAAAGACCAATGTGGAGATTGTGAACACCATCTGCCAATGCATTGACCAACGGTTTGATCAGGATTCAGAACTGGGGAGACGGTTTGCCAAAGCCCCGCCTGCAAAAGGAGAGCCTTCAGCCTCTTTGATCACCCATGTCAAGGACCGGGCAGGCCATGACCGGCGGTATGCCATTGATCCTGGAAAAATTCAATCCCAGCTTGGGTATGCCCCCTCTTTTTGTTTTGAGTCTGCCATTGAAACCACCATTGACTGGTATCTTGACCATGAATCCTGGTGGAAAAAACTTATGGAAAAAAGTTCTCTATCTTCCACAGGGAAATCCCAGGTTTAAAGGACCAGGTTTTTGAGCCTGGGGTTCAACAGCCAAAGACATGATTGTTACATCCCGAATGCCGGGGAAAAATTGAGGGTCCAAATATAAGGTATTGTATTTTTAGATGTTTGGGGTTTATTCAAGGTTGAAAAATAACTTGACTTATTATATAGACCCTTTATATATAGGATCTATATAATTTAATTCAGGACATTATCCCATGCCGAGAAAATCGCAGTTCACTGCTGAAAAAATCGTTGAAACCGCCTATGCACTTGCCCGGGAAAACGGGTGGGACGGGCTGTCCGTTACCGCTGTTGCAAAGAAAATCGGCAGTTCCACCATGCCTGTATATTCTTATTTCGACAACCTGGAAAAATTAAAGGATGCCGTGGTCGTAAAGGCCTGGCATCTGCTCATGGAATATGAAACCAGGCATTATACCGGGGATGCCTGGGTGGATCAGTCCATGGGATATATCCGGTTTGCCATGGCAGAGAATAATTTATTTCATTGTATGTTTGACGGCAGGAACAACCCGCTTCAGCTCAAGATGCGTGTTGTCCACTGGAACCGCCTGACCAGAGCCCTTAGGGGGTATGAAGCCTTTAAGGGACTTGAAAGCGAACAGATGTTTTTGATCCGGTATTCGCGGGGGATGTATACCCACGGACTGGCCACCTCGGTTATTTCAAACTGGGGTAAGCTGCTGGAAGTCGACGGGATGGTGGAAAACCTTGTGGTGGCCATGAGCCGTTCCATATTAGAAGGATACAAACTCACCTACGATTGTGAAAATGAAAATATCGGATTTATAGACAAAGAAATCAAAAAGATGTTTAAAGCAGGTAAACTTGAACCGGATCATGAAAAAGAATAATTTTATAAGGTGATCCATACCACCGGTTGGCTTTAGCGCGCTGGCTTTTATTTTCATTAAACCAGGAGATTATCGTCTGTAATCTCATTGATGGGAGAGGTGCGCATGAAAAAGATTCATTCAACAGGGGTTAAAGCATTTAGGTCTTTTACCCGTTTGTTCAGTTCTTTTTTTATATTCTTTATTTTATTCGGCAATTTGTTTTTTTTCACCCATGCCCAGGCAGCTGGCCCTGAATACGGGGGCAGATTAACCTTTTTAGGGGAAGTGGATGTCAGGGGATTTGATGCCATCAAGACCCGGTCCCTGGTTGGCGGCGGAAGAATCGTGGCACGTCTGGTTATGGATAAACTCTTCAGCCGTGGAGAAAACGGCGAATTGCTGCCAGGGCTGGGGCTGTCTGCCGTTAACTCAAAAGATGGAAAAACATGGACCATCGTACTTCGCCAGGGGGTGAAGTTTCACGATAACACCCCGTTTAACGTCGATGCCGTGGTCCATCACTGGAAACGGATCCTGAATCCTGAAAATCGATTTAGAGGGCTTTTGCTTATCCAGCCCATTGTCTCGGTTGAAAAAACCAAGGAATTTGAGGTACGGTTTCATCTGAAACATGCATGGACGCCCTTTACTGCCTTTCTGACCAACCCTTCAGGTTTTTCCGCACTTATCCCGTCGCCCACGGCAGTTGAAAACGGGACCCACAACCTGTCGCCGGTGGGCACGGGTCCCTTTGTTTTCAAAGAATGGAAACGGGGGGATTATCTTCTTGTTGCCAAGAATTCAGCCTATTGGCAAAAGGGCAAACCTTATCTGGATGAAGTGGTTTTTAAGGCCATACCCGACCATGGCGCCCGATATGCCACCCTGGCGTCGGGACAGGCAGATTTGATGATCACCGACAGGGCAATGCATGTAAAAAAGCTGGAAAAAAATCCTGAATTCACCACCTATCTCCTCAAATGGCGGGGCGCAAGTATCATTACCATGAACAATATGAAGCCCCCTTTAGATGATGTTCGGGTACGCCGGGCCATTGCTCTGGGGTGGGATCAGAAACAATATATCCGCATGAGTTTCAAGGATATCGTGCCCCATGCGGAACATTGGTTTGGGGATGCGATCAATTGCAAGGATGTGGGGTATCCTGCCCCTGATCTGGAAAAAGCCAGGCAGTTGATTCAAGACTATGGAAAACCTGTGGCCCTGGAATATATTCACACGGCCACCAACAGGGGAAAAGAGGCCGGGGTCATCATGCAGCAGATGATGAAAAAAATCGGGGTTAAAATCACCCCGGTGCCTTCGGATTATCCCGGACTCATCAAGCGGCTGGTCAGCAAAAAATTTGACATGACCTCCTGGGGTATCCCCGGGGCGTATGATATGGGGCCGATCACCACGGCAGTCCTCCACTCCAAAAGTCCGTGGAATGTATCTCGGTACACCAGTCAGGAGATGGACAAGACCCTCATGGAACTGCGGAGGACAACGGATCCGGGTCAAAGAGAAAAGATCATGTGCCGCATTGCCCGCAAGGTTAATTCAGAAACAGTGATGTCCGGTTAGGTTTTTGCTTGCTCAATAATTTTTTGATCTTTGACAATATTGTCCCTGTTTGAACTATGAGAGCCCTGCTCCTCGCAGCCAAACAGGTCATTTAGAATGGCGGTTCGCAGCTGCCGAACTCTTTTGATCGTGACCTTTTCATTAAACTGTTTTTGGCAATGGATTGCCAGTAACAGGTAAGTGATAAGGCCGCCAAGAATCTGAACCATAAGGCCGTATTCACTGCGGGCAATGAGATGATATACCTTCAGATGTTCTTTCCACCATTTGAAAAAATCCTCAATGGTCCACCGGAGTTTATAAATTGTTGCTATTTGTTCCGCTGTTAAATCATGCCTGTCAGTTGCCACATAGTATTTGACGCCAGCAATTTTATAGCCAACAACCCGAACAGGCCTTTTCGTCTGGTTTTGATTCGGAGTACCAAGTTTAACCAGTGCATCATAAAAAATGTAGCTGTCGGAAGGGGTCTCGTGGTTATCAATAATTGTTCTTGTTGTCCTGGTTTTTATACGGCAGACAAAATGTTTGCCTTGCTCCTGAAGCAGGTCAAATTCTTTATGGGATTGATATCCACGATCCATAACACCTGTTTGCCCCTTGGAAAGTATTTTGGGAACAAAAGTGCGTTCAGCGCCGTTGCCTTCAGTCAAAAAGATTTTGTTTGGGATTCCGTGATTAATGTCAAATCCGCAATGTACTTTGGCTTTTTTACTTCCTTTTCTGTAGTTCGCCCAGTGCATTGAAAGGACTGCATTTATGAGACTACCGTCAATGGAAACCAACTCTCCTAACTCGGCGTGTTCACCCGGATGACACTCAAGAGCCTGTTTATAAAGATCCTCAAAGATAAATTGCAGTTGTTCGAGTCCCCTGTGATTGATGGCTTCACAGAAACTACTACGGCTGATACCACCGTCTGGCGCAATATTTTCTTTAGCAAAAACATTCTCCTTGAGATCCTGAATTAAATGTCGGGCAGACTTGTGCTCCTGAAGATGGAAATAAACCAAAGCATTTATCTGGTCTTCGAATGTCATTTTTAAAGGGCGGTCTCCTCGAGATTGTAATTCCGGTGCTTTTGAAAGTGACTTTATCAGAGGGCACCTGAAATTGTCAAAGTTCAGGGACCGTAGTTGTTTTTTAGGGACTGAGATGTGCGTCATTTGAGCTCCTTGAGTTAAATTTTCAAGGCGCACAAAAATTTTTACGCACATTTGTCAACACAAAACCGACTGTTTTTTCAATGATTTTAGATGCTTTTTATATGCAACAACCTAACCGGACACTACTGATTCAGAAAAGCCTTTTTTATTTATCTTCGGCAGGACCTATTATGTTTTTGCAAAGAAAAATATCCGGAATATTGCCCTTCCCATACTGGGTGAAGAAGGCCTCAACATATCCGAAGCCTGGCTGTCAAACGGCCATTAAAATTTTTTGGAGGAACCCATGCAAAATACAGCTGAGGCCTCATTTAATGAACTTGTGGAAAAATATCTGGGAGGTCCGCTTCCCCGGGATATGACAGATCGTATTTCCATGTCAGAACACCCGGCCGAGGCAAAAAAATTTATTGTGCGGGCGCTGAAACTCATGAACCGGTCCAATTATCCAATCACCTCGCTTTCCCCTTATTTTATCCATTGGCTTTCCACGATCAAGACCATACTGCCAAGTGCATGGGGCGGACAAATCCCTCCCATCACGCTGCCCGATCGCCACAGAAAGCTTGATGCCTACATAAAAAATCAAACCCGGTTTAAGGGAAAAAAGGCCTTGGTTTTTCTGGACATGGGATGCGGGTTTCCCCCCATAACCGCATCTGATACTGCCAAGGCCCTGACTGACTGGCAGGTCTATGGGGTGGACTATTCGTTTCCGGATTATATTGTTTACGATAAAGAGGGGCATTATGCCTGCTTTGACAAAAGCGGGAGGTATCAATATTTTCAGGCTTTGATGAGCCGGAACGGCCGCGCCTTATACCAGGATCCCACAGCCACCCGAAAATATTTTACCCGGCTTTTTTCAACCCTCAAAGACCAGGGGGTTCCTTTTCCTGGCAAGACCCTGAAACTTTTTGAAAAGGACGGATGCCGCCTCATACGCAATCATGTGCTTAACTTTGAGTCAGAAAATCTTTGCCTGATCAAATCGGATATCAAAGATATCCGCCTTCCCCCTGTTATGGTGATTCGATGCATGAATGTACATGTTTACTTTGATCCAGACACCCGGAAAAAAATGGTGGCCCAGGCAGGAAAATTTCTTGAGCGTGACGGACTCATGATTGTGGGGACAAACGGTCTTGCCATTCAGGCCCGTTATTTTGTTTATGAGAAAAAAAAGGAGGGCCTGGCCTGCAAAGCGTTTGCCTTCAGCCCTGATAACCTGGGTCCCATCTCGTTTATGCCCTGGTTTACACTCCATGAAAATGATCCTGAAGCCCTGGCTTTGAGCCGGTTATCGCGAATCATCCGGTCCCATGAAACCTTTTGGCCCGAGTTTAGCAATGCCGTGGACAGGTTGCTGGCCGAAAAGGGGATATGCCGGCGGAGAGGGGATCATTTTTTTCAAGTCCCGGCCCAAGAGTTGTTGCCCCGTGAATATATGGCAAGAGGGGCTGCCATATTGCAGGAACTGGACTCAAAAGGCTATGTTGACGGTGCTGTTGAGGTCCTTAACAAGGCAGGGTATGAGGCATGGAAAAATCCAGTGGGTGATATTGCGGTGAACCCCTTGTCCGTTTTTTAATCTGTATTGTTTTTCTCTTCTCTGATAAGAAAAACGTCAGAGGCAAAAAAACAGCCGGTATCTTTGATGGGGTGATTTTTGATAAGCCCCTGATTTTTCTTCTTTCACTCAGCACCGCCTTTTCTCTGTGCTGTATTGCCCGGATCATGTACGTTTTCAAATATGAGCTGAACAATGAATAGATTTTTAAAAAAACTATTAAAACTTTTATTGGTGGTCCTCTGTGTCACCTGGTTTACCTTTTTGAGGTTCATCAGAAAATCGCGTACCTGGACTGAGAAACATCACTGGGAAGGCAATAACACAGTAAGGATTTTTATGCTTGAAATGATGGTGTGAACATGATCATGTTCTAATTTTTTTGTGTTATTCGCACAAAATCGGAGAATGAATTAATGTCCACAAGCTTCATATACCATGCCTTTGGCCTTCGTGACTACTTTTATAAAACAACGCGTTTCATCGGTGGAATAATCACTTTTGAACTCATACCAAAACCGGAGGCGGTAAAATGCCCGGAATGTAATTCCAGGTCCGTCACCAGGAAAGGGATTGTGACAAGAGATCTCAGAACAATACCGGTAGGTTCAAAACCCGTGATTCTCAGGACGGCTATCCAGAGAATTTGGTGTTCGTTCTGTCAATTTGTCCGGCAAATCAAACTATCCTTTGCCCAGGAGGGGAAAAGCTATACCCGGGCTTTTGAACGGTATGTCTTGGAGTTGTCTCAGTTCATGACAATCAAAGATATTGCCATCCATTTAAGGATCAGCTGGGATACGATAAAGCAGATCCAGAAAGAAGACCTGCTGAGGCGTTATCGAAATATCCCCCTTGAGAAAGTCCGGCAGATTGCCATAGATGAAATTTCCATAGGGAAAGGGCATAAATACTTGACCATCGTGATGGATCTGGAATCCGGTAGAATTCTGCACGTGGGAGAAGGAAAAGGTGGTGAAGCTTTGAAATCTTTTTGGACAAAAGTGAAAATATCGAAAGCAAAAATCAAAGCCGTCAGCATCGATATGTCCCCGGCATACTTGAGTGCTGTTATTGAAAATCTTTCTGGTTCAGCAATTGTCTTTGACAGATTTCATGTTGTTAAATTGTTCAATGAGAAACTGTCGGATTTCAGGCGAAAGCTCTACAACCTTCTTGCCAATACCGGGCAACAAAAACTTCTGAAGGGAGTCCGGTGGCTTTTGTTAAAAAATCCCGAAAACCTCAGTGATGACAAGAAGGAGGCCCAACGGTTAGAAGAAGCATTGAAAATAAATCAGCCGCTATTGGTAGTCTACTACATGAAAGAGGAACTCAGGCAAATATGGAATCAAAAGAAAAAAGAAACAGCTGAAAAGATAGTCAGCAATTGGATCAATCTGGCCAATATTTCCAAAATTCCAATGTTGATGAAATTTGCCAAGACCTTGGCTGTGCACAGGCAAAGAATCCTTTCATACTATGATTACAGGATATCTACAGGTCCTTTAGAAGGGACAAATAACAAGATAAAAACCATGAAACGGAAAGCTTATGGATACAGGGATTCGGAGTTTTTCAGGTTGAAACTTTTGGACCTTCACAATAAAAGGTACGCATTAATCGGATGAACCCTTTTTGATGATAGATCTTCTGCCGGGTGATGCCGCCCATGAGATCGCAGGTGAAAATGCATCCATTGAAGAGGTCAGCGAAATCCAAGAGCAGCTCGGGCTGAATAAAAATATCATTGCCCGGTATTTTCGATGGGTTGCACGGGTGTTCCAAGGCGATCTCGGGGTGTCAAGCATCACCCAGGAAGTCGTTGCTGAAGCGATTTTAGCACGGCTGCCCGTAACAATTGAACTCATGCTGGTGGCCCAGTTCTTTGCACTTTTTCTGGCCGTTCCCCTTGGGATAATAAGCGCCTACAAGGCCAATTCCGGCTTTGATGATCTTCTCGCCGGACTTGCATTTGGATTCATGTCCACCCCTGTCTTTGTCATGTCCATCATGTTCATCTATTTTTTTTTCATTAAAACTGGGATGGTTGCCGGCCACAGGGTATGTGCCGCTCTCCCAGGGATTTTTAAAAAATATTCAGTCTTTTATCCTGCCGGGATTGAGCATTGCCCTGGTGGAGTGGGTGCCTTTAATGCGGGTGTTGAGAAGTGACATGATTGCCACCTTAAAAGAAGATTATATCCTTCTGGCCCGGGCCAAGGGCATTCCCGCCTATAAAATTTTGTTCAGCCATGCCTTAAAGCCCTCATCATTTACCTTGATCACCATCTTGGGAATTCAAATCGGACATCTTGTCGGCGGGGCCCTCATCGTGGAGATCATCTTTGCCCTGCCCGGGGTGGGCCGGCTTCTTGTGGGCGCAATTTACGGCAGGGATATTTTCATGGTTCAAGGATGCATCCTGTTTATCACCCTGGCCTATGTCGGCATAAATTTTTGCGTGGATGCCGTGTATTCGATTCTTGACCCCAGAATACGGATGCAACCCTATTGACGGAATTTATGGGAGACGATAACCTCAATAATAAATTCATCGTTTTGGCCCCCATGTCCCTGTCTGAAAAGCTTGGGGCAAGGTTCTGGCTTTCTATGGGCTGGGTTTTTATTGTATTGGGCTGCGCCTTGTTTGCCGATTATTTTCCTCTGCCCGAATATGGTCATATGGACTGGGAGAATCCAACATCGCCTCCTGGCACCCCTTGTGAGATGCCGGTTCGGCATGCAAACGGCCAATACCTCAGCGTACCATCCGTCTATATTTTCGGAACCGACACCCTGGGCCGTGATATTTTTACCCGGCTTATTTTCGGTGCTCGGGTGTCTTTGACCATCGGCCTGTTAACCCCCCTGGTCGGGCTGATCATCGGAGGCATCCTCGGGATGGCGGCAGGGTTTTACAGAGGCAAGATGGAAGGATTTATCATGTCTGTCATGGATGCAATCCTGGCCTTTCCCGGCCTGGTGCTTTTATTGCTCGTGGTCTTTCACCTGGGCCCCAGCTTAAAGAACCTCATACTGGCCTTGGGTTTTTTGACGATTCCGGCATTTACACGGGTGGCCAGGGCCAATACCCTGGCCTTTGCCAAACGGGAGTTTGTCATGGCTGCACGGGCTTTGGGGCAAAATGATCTTCATATCCTGGTTCAAGAGATTTTGCCCAATATTATGATGCCCCTGTTGATATATGCCCTTTTGGTTGTCTCTTATATGATCGTGGCTGAAGGCACCTTGGGATTTTTAGGCCTGGGGGTTCCCCCGCCAATGCCCAGCTGGGGCGGTATGATCGCAGACGGCAAGGAAGTTCTGGACGAGGCCGCCCATGTCAGTTTGATACCGGCCGGCATTATGTTTGTTACGGTGCTCTGTTTTAATATCATCGGTGACGCCATAAGAGGGCTTGTGGACGGCAGGGAGGGGCAGCTTTGAAACCAAAGAGCCCCCTGCTTTTAATTGACCAGCTCCGGGTGAAGATTCCCACCCCAAGGGGGGTGGTGCATGCGGTTGACCGGGTGAGCCTCTCTGTGGAAAAGGGAAAAATCCTCGGACTTGTGGGGGAATCGGGCTGCGGGAAAAGTATTTTATGCAAATCCATTTTGGGATTATTGCCCAAGGGGGCCGTGATTTCAGAAAAATCCAAAATAATGTTCAAGGGTAACGTCTTGAACACATTGCCTGAAAATGAGCTGAATAAAATCCGGGGCCGGCAGGTCGCCATGGTTTTTCAGGATCCCATGACCGCCTTAAATCCGGTAATGAAAATCGGCAGGCAGATTGCAGAACCCCTGGTGCACCACCTGGGAATGGGGCGCAAAAAGGCATTGAAAAAATCAGTTGAATTAATGGCCTTAGCCGGAATACCCAAACCCGGGATGCGTCTGGATCAATATCCCCATCAATTATCCGGGGGACTTTGCCAGCGGGTGGTCATTGCCATGGCCCTTGCCTGCAATCCCCAATTATTGATTGCGGATGAACCCACAACCGCCCTGGATGTCACGGTTCAGGCAGAAATTTTAGACCTTCTGGACCGGCTGGGCAAAGAACAGAACATGGCCGTCATTCTGGTCACCCATGATCTGAGTGTGGCCACGGCAAGATGCCAGGACATTGCGGTCATGTACGGAGGCAAACTGGTTGAAACCGCCCCTGCAAAAACATTTTTTTCCCGTATGAAAATGCCCTATACCCGCGCCCTTTTTGAGTCTTTACCGCGCCTGGAAAACCCGGTTCATTCAAAGCTGAACCCCATAGACGGTCGGCCGCCCAACCTTATATCCCCGCCCCGGGGATGCTGCTTTGCCCCCCGTTGCGCCTGTGCGGCTCAGCTTTGCCATGAAAAAAAGCCGCCTTTTTTGTGCGGGGATGATAAAGCCTACAAGACCGCGTGCTGGTATCCGCTGACCTCTCCCGGCAAAGGGTCTGAACAAGATCCCATTAAAAACAAGCGGCATTGGGTATTGAATAAAATGGATAAGAAAAAAGACAATACCCCTGTACTGGATGTTCAAAATCTCATGGTGGATTATCCCTTGAGCCGTAAAAAAGTTCTGCCTGCGGTCATCGATGTCAGCTTTAACATTTTTAAAGGAGAAACCCTTGGACTGGTGGGAGAGTCAGGGTGCGGAAAAACCTCTGTGGCCCGGGCCATTATCCAGCTTCCCAAGCCCACATCCGGCAGGGTGCTTTTTTGGGGCGAAGATCTTACCCAGGTTTCAAACCGGCGGTTAAGACAGCTTCGCCCCAATTTTCAGATCGTGTTCCAGGATGCTGTGGCAGCATTGAATCCAAGAAGAAAAATCGGAGAGGCCATCACCCACCCCCTTCATATGATACCCCAGGAAAAGGCCTCCCAAAAAAAACAAAGGGTTCTGGAAATAATGGACCAGGCAGGTATTGATCCTGACCTTTTTGACAGAAGGCCCTGTGAATTGTCCGGCGGGCAATGTCAACGGGTGCAGATTGCCCGGGCCTTGATGACAAAACCTTCTTTGTTAATTCTTGACGAGCCCGTATCATCCATAGATGTTTCAATTCAGGCTCAGATTTTAAACCTTCTTGAAAATTTAAGGAAACAATATGACCTGACCCTGCTTTTTATCTCCCATGATCTGTCGGTTGTCAAAAATGCATGCGACAGGGTGGCGGTCATGTACTTGGGAAAACTCTGCGAGATCGCCCCTTGTGAAACCCTCTATCGCACCCCCATCCACCCCTACACCCGGGCGCTTTTAAACGCGATCCCCAGCCCGGATCCCTTTAAACCCTCATCCAATGCGCCTCTGATGTCAGATGAGATGCCCTCAAAGGTTTCATTTGTTTGGGGTTGCCGGTTTAAAACCCGCTGTCCAAAGGCAGTAGACCGCTGCGAAAAGAAAGCACCTTTGCTCAAGATGATTGATGCGGATCATTGGGTGGCATGTCATTTTGTCTGAAAAGCTGTCCATAGCGCATCCCCACAATTTTTAAAAGAATGATTTCCAGGCAGGATTAGGGTGCATTTTTTTTCCGGGAGTGCTTAGTTCCAACCAGGCGGATGATTGGATCTGCCTTTCAAAATTTCAAACTGGGGATGAGCCCATGATCGAATCTTTCAATTATCTTATTCATATATCATTCAAGCTCAGATGGTATCCGGCTAAAAATTATAAAACAATTTTTGATGATTATCAGCGATCATCCGTTTTGGGATGATTTGCGCTACCCTCGTGTGCCATGGGTATATTGGATCTTAAGGAAAACGGATAAAATGTCCTCTATTCAGCCCTTTGAAATGAAGAATCCCATTCAGACCTCCTATGAATTATTCTGGCAGGAATTAAAAAAAAAGAGAACAATTCCGGGACTACTATTCAAAATCAGTAGTGTCCGGTTAGGTTGTTGCATATAAAAAGCATCTAAAATCATTGAAAAAACAGTCGGTTTTGTGTTGACAAATGTGCGTAAAAATTTTTGTGCGCCTTGAAAATTTAACTCAAGGAGCTCAAATGACGCACATCTCAGTCCCTAAAAAACAACTACGGTCCCTGAACTTTGACAATTTCAGGTGCCCTCTGATAAAGTCACTTTCAAAAGCACCGGAATTACAATCTCGAGGAGACCGCCCTTTAAAAATGACATTCGAAGACCAGATAAATGCTTTGGTTTATTTCCATCTTCAGGAGCACAAGTCTGCCCGACATTTAATTCAGGATCTCAAGGAGAATGTTTTTGCTAAAGAAAATATTGCGCCAGACGGTGGTATCAGCCGTAGTAGTTTCTGTGAAGCCATCAATCACAGGGGACTCGAACAACTGCAATTTATCTTTGAGGATCTTTATAAACAGGCTCTTGAGTGTCATCCGGGTGAACACGCCGAGTTAGGAGAGTTGGTTTCCATTGACGGTAGTCTCATAAATGCAGTCCTTTCAATGCACTGGGCGAACTACAGAAAAGGAAGTAAAAAAGCCAAAGTACATTGCGGATTTGACATTAATCACGGAATCCCAAACAAAATCTTTTTGACTGAAGGCAACGGCGCTGAACGCACTTTTGTTCCCAAAATACTTTCCAAGGGGCAAACAGGTGTTATGGATCGTGGATATCAATCCCATAAAGAATTTGACCTGCTTCAGGAGCAAGGCAAACATTTTGTCTGCCGTATAAAAACCAGGACAACAAGAACAATTATTGATAACCACGAGACCCCTTCCGACAGCTACATTTTTTATGATGCACTGGTTAAACTTGGTACTCCGAATCAAAACCAGACGAAAAGGCCTGTTCGGGTTGTTGGCTATAAAATTGCTGGCGTCAAATACTATGTGGCAACTGACAGGCATGATTTAACAGCGGAACAAATAGCAACAATTTATAAACTCCGGTGGACCATTGAGGATTTTTTCAAATGGTGGAAAGAACATCTGAAGGTATATCATCTCATTGCCCGCAGTGAATACGGCCTTATGGTTCAGATTCTTGGCGGCCTTATCACTTACCTGTTACTGGCAATCCATTGCCAAAAACAGTTTAACGAAAAGGTCACGATCAAAAGAGTTCGGCAGCTGCGAACCGCCATTCTAAATGACCTGTTTGGCTGCGAGGAGCAGGGCTCTCATAGTTCAAACAGGGACAATATTGTCAAAGATCAAAAAATTATTGAGCAAGCAAAAGCCTAACCGGACATCACTGGGAAATTCCAGATATTTGCCTTTCAATCCCTAGAGGAGGGGAGCCAAAACAAAAAGATTCATGTTTATATAGAAGGGGACGGCCTGGCCTGGATCACCTCGTCTATGCCCTCGGACAACCCCACCCCCCTGACCCCTGTGGGGCTCAAGCTTTTTTTAAAAGACCCTGCCCCCTGGAAAATATATTTGGCCCGGCCCTGCCAGTATCTTACCTCCGGGGCCTGCTGCCAGAAATACTGGGCCAGCCATAGGTTTTCAAAAGAGATTATGGACGCATTCCAAGGGGTGCTGGAGCAGATTAAAGCAGAGTACACCCCGGAAGGATTCACCCTTTTGCCATGACACCTGATTTTCTGGCTATAGATAATCAGGAATCATGTCACGGCGGAACACATCTGCTTGGGTCTCTGGTTGGCGGATAACTGAAATTTTGTCCTCATTTACCAGCAGGGTGCCTGGCCGGGGAATCGCATTGAAATTACTCATGGAAACCTCCTGGTAAGCCCCGACGTCTAACATCGCCATAATATCTCCTGTCTTGAGATCAGCAGGTACCTTGACCGCCGGGAATAATCTGTCGCCATAACAGCTTCTGCCCAGGATATCCATTTTTTTCACCAGCGGCCGGTCTGTTTTATTTGCAAAAATATAGTCATAGACATGATGCTCGTACCTGCCTCCGGTAAACCAGAATTCAGTGGTATCAACTGCTGCCTGGCTCCACTTGATGGGGGTTTCCATATGTTTCATGCTCATGATTTTAGTTAAATGGATACCTGTGTCTCCATGGAGGCTTCTGCCAGGTTCAACCTGGAGCATCAGCCCCTTGGTATTAATACCGTTTTCAGGAAGATGAGCTTGAAGGGTCTTTGAGCAAGCTGCAGCATAGTTTTCAATTGAAGGGGCAGGTTTCCCCTTTGGCTTGAAGACCACTGCTTTTTCCAGAATTTTGGAGAGGATGGGATATCTTAATTTGGGAAAAGGGGTCAAGGCCTTGGATAGGATGTGAAGCAAAAGATACTCATAGGGTTCGGAAAATTTAACTTCTGAGGCAAAAGGATCTCTTGGGCAGGCAAATCCCCCGCCGATACTAATCTCCCGGGGTTGAAAATTGCCCAAGGCCTTGCTGATAATGCCCATTTCCCTGGCATAGGCTTTCATCTGCTCTTTCCAGTATCTGGTGGAGGCATCATGCCGGCCATGGTGTTCGTGAAACCCCACAAGCTCCACTCGGTCGGATTTCATGATTCGCTTTCCAATTGAAATCACAGCATCCCTGGACAGCCCGCCTTTATAGACCAGGGCGGCAAGATCGGTTGATATCGGTCCTGACGGCACAAAATCACTGAATTTGGTGAACCCGTCCATGGCCGGCCTGACCCTGACCTTTGCAACCCTGTCTGATTTTTGGGCGGCATCTTCAATGGCATCCATTTCTTCAATACCGTCGATGGTAATCCTTGCCCCTTCTTTTAAGGCCCTGAATATGTGGTCTCTTTCCTTGGGAACACCATTGACGGAAATGAATCGGGGGTCAAACCCGGATTTGAGGGCAACTGAAAATTCATCTGCAGAATATATATCGCAGCCGCAGTTTTCATTTGCAATTATTTTCTGGATTGCAAAAATCCAGTTTGCTTTGGCTGCCGGCATGATCTTTACCGGCCCGTCCGTCCAATTGGATTCAAATCCTTTTTGAAAGCGGCGGATATTACGGCGAAGCTGGTTTTCTGAAATTACAAAGACCGGAGTTTTGTATTGTTCTGCAATATCAATGGTATCCAATTGCTCGATAAACAAATGTCCATTCCGGGTGCTCAAACAATCGTCAATCTTTTTTTCTGCCACCATGTCTCCTCCTCTTTGGTTTGAAATTGCCTGGGGGTTCTGCCTCGGTCAGTTGAAAAAATATTCAAAACAGCGGTTATACTGTTTTGATACCCAAAAAGAGGCGAAAAAAAAGATGATGATCAATGCAACGCCTTGAATGGAGATATCTTTTTTACCTTTATAGCGGGTATCTTCAGCAATTATTCAAAAGAGGTCAAATGACCATTTTTTGAATTTATTTGATATTTTTGGGCAAACGCTCCCATTAAAGGAGATCTTAGATTCAGATAAATGATCTGGTGATCATTTTATTGCAAAAGCCAATCCGGTGTCAAATCTTATAAAAAATATGAGTATTCGAAAACCTAAAATATAGCCAAACCAGATCAAAGGCTGGGATTTTATTTTGCCAGAAGAGAGGTCAAAGAGGTGATCAATTCGTCGGGATGAAAGGGGGAGGGCAGTTGCGCTCTAAATTCTTTGACCAGGGCCATGGCCTTTTGGGCCGAGGATATGGCGGCCTGCCTGCGCCCGGCCTCATCAAGGGCATGGGCCCCGTTGGTTCGTATGATTGCCTGGAGGGCTTTTTTCGATCTGCCCCCGGCCTTGAGCCATAGCTCTTCGACCCATTCGTGGCATTCAAAAAACAAGGCGTTGTCCCAGAGCAGCCAGGCGGTTTTCAGGGGGTCTGCTTCAACAGGAAAAATCTTTTCAAATACGAGTTTATAGGGTGTCATCCTGGAATGGATAAAATCAATATGGTCTTTGTCAGGGGCTGTTTTGACGAGCAGGCAGGCTGTCTTTTCAAATATGGTCCAGTCTTTTTGGGACAGCGCGTCCAGAAAGCTTTGGCAGAGTTGATTTCTGATATCCCGGGAAACCCGTTTTTCAAAGGGATCAAACATCAGAATTGGATCTCCCAGCATCGATGGATTTTTTTGCGTTTGTTGACATAGTCTTCAGGAATGGTCTGGTCTGTGATTTCCCTGATTTGATCCACATTGAGCTGATCTGTTTTTAAATCAAAATTCTGGTGGTTGGTTGAGAAAAACAAGGTTGCTTTGGGCCGCATGAGCAAAAAGACCTGGTTGAGGAGCAATACATGGTCTTTTGCAATGTCAAAGTGCTGTTCAGTGCGCTTGGTGGTGGAATAGGACGGAGGATCCACCACTGCCAGATCAAACGAGCGGTTTTCACGGACGGCTTGATCTAAAAAATCAAGGGTGTCTTTTTGGACCTGGCAATGTTCAGGCCCGGACAATTCGTTCAGGGCCAGGTTTTGTTTTACCCAGGTGATGGCGGTTTCAGACCGGTCCACGGACAGGGTGGACCGGGCACCGCCCTTGGCCGCATAACAGGTAAAGGCACCGGTATAGCAGTAGAGGTTTAAAAAATCTTTTCCTTTAGACATTTTTCTTACCCGCTGCCTTGTGTTTCTATGGTCTGAAAAAAGGCCTGTATCCACGTAATCGCTGGGGTTGATGAAGAATTGAAGATCCCTTTCTCCCATGGCAATTTTCTGGTCGGTGGTGTCTATGCGTTGATACCGGGTCCCCTCTTTTATGCCGGCTTTTCTGATTTTCAGGTGAAGGTTTTCTTGGGGTACATTCAAGGCCTTTGCCACGGCATCTCCCATCATGGGAAGCCAGTCCGGTCTTGACTGTTCCCGGCTGTATTCCCCGATGACCAGATGGCCGCCATACCAGTCCACCACCGCCCTTATTTCAGGGATATCCCAGTCATAGAGGCGAAAGACCTCAAGTCCTTGGCGTTTATATCTTTTGTACAAATGCTTGTATCGTTTTTTAACCCGGTTGGCCAGCATCGTGGCCTGGTCTTGATTTTTTTTACAGGCGTCCATGGCATAGGTTCATACACCATTGCCCCGGGGAAGGCAAGGATGGCATTGACATCTGTTTTTATCAATAATACAAGCATAGGATAACAGGATGAAGAACCTGAAATAAAGAGAATTTCAAGGAGAACATAATGCTTAAGGATGGAGAAAAAGGGGTGATTCGTCAGCGGGGGAAAAATGATCCCTCCTATGCCATTGCCCCGCATATGCCCTGCGGTGTGGTAAAACCTGATACCCTTCGTACCCTGGCTGATGTGGCAGATAAATACAAGGTCTCTGAATTAAAAATTACCAGTGCCGCCAGAATTGCCATCATCGGTATTGAAGAAGACCAGGTGGACGGGGTATGGAAGGATCTTGGCATGGATCCGGGGCATGCCACAGGGCTTTGTGTGAGAAGCATCAAGGTCTGCCCGGGCATCCAGTACTGCCGGCTGGCAAACCAGGACAGCCTTGAAATGGGAATGGCACTTGACCAGATTTACCACGGCATGAACCTGCCCAGCAAGATGAAGATGGGGGTCTCTGGATGCAAGATTCAGTGCGCTGAAAATTGTATCAAGGATATTTCCCTCTACGGCACCCCAAAAGGCTGGACCGTGATGATCGGGGGAAACGGATCAGCACGGCCCAGGCTGGCAGATATTCTGGTTGAAAACCTCAGTGACCCGGATGCCCAGAACATGGTGGCAAAGGTGGTCGCGTATTACAAGGAACACTCAAAGCGCGAACGCACGGGCCGGATGATCGACCGCATGGGGCTTGATACGGTAAAACAGGCCCTGCTGGCCTCTTAATAGTCACATATGGACTGGTCCACAGAGGTGGGCACCCCTTCGTAGGGTGTCCATTTGTGGGATTTGTAAGAATCGTCTTTTCTCATGTTTTTAAGGATTTCAATACTGGTTTTGAAGCCTTTGTACATCCGGCACATGTCCATGGCCATCCCGCAGATCAGGGCCACGGCCTGGACCAGGGTGATGTCATTAAAAGAAAATTCCCAGGGGTCTGAGGTGTAGACCCTCAAGGCGCCCAGGATTTTGTTGTGACTGATAATGGGAACCCCCAACAATGAGGAAATCCCTTCTTTTTGAGCGGCTTCGGGATATTCAATCCTCGGGTCGTCAAACACATCATAAATGGCAATGGGGACCGCGTCCCTGGCCTCTTTGATGGTCTGCATAAAATGAATCGGGCCCTTGTCCAGGTATTCCCGGCTCAGACCGGATGAGGCCACAAGGCCAAGTTCCCGCGTTGTTTTGTCCACCAGAAAGACAGAACATCCCTTTGCCCTGAATGCGGTTTTAACACTTTCCGCAGTTATTAAAGCCACTTCCTCGGGATCCTTACACTGGGATATGGCAGTGGTCAGTTTGATGATGGTGTCGTAATACATGGTGTGATTCTCCATTTTTGCCTCCTTTGATTTGTAATTATAAGGACGGCATTCAGGCAGTTATCTGCCTGGAATGCAAAAAACCCCTTATGGGAGGTGCAGAAAACAAATCCAGGAACTAAACTCAGAAGCAAAATCGATATGCCAGGTCAGAACGACGCTGTTGAAAAGAGTGTGATTTAAACGCATTTTTACTATATAGTATCCAGGGGCTGGCGTCAAAGCCTTTTCATTAATTTGTTCGGTACAGGGTTGACTCGATTCTGTATATTGGCTGGCCATTAAATGGTTTTAATCCTTTGGTTCAAAAGGAGGACCTTTGCCATGAAAAAACGGACCAAAACCAATCCAGACAGGCAGGATTCATCCAGGCGGCGATTTTTAAAACAGGTCTCTTTGTGGTCTGCCGGCCTGATCCTGGGACCCCCTGTTTTTGATATCAGGGAAACGGGTGTCGCCCAACCTGGTGTCTCCAAACTTTGGGTGGCCAGGGGCCGAGACGTTTCAGCCATGACCCGGGCATTGGTCACCCGGGCCGGGGGCATGGAATCCTTTGTAAAACAAGGTGACACCGTGGTGGTAAAACCCAATATCGGCTGGGACAGAACCGTGGAACAGGGGGCCAACACCCATCCGGTGATCGTGGCTGAACTTGCCCTCATGGCTGTGGAGGCAGGGGCCTTGAAGGTAAAGGTCTTTGACAGAACCTGCAATGAAGAGCGCAGGTGCTACCAGAACTCCGGGATTAAACCGGCCCTTGAAGTTCTGGGGGAAAAAAGATTCAATGCCGGTATATGGATGAACGAAAATATCTGCCCGTTCAGATCAAAAAGGGTCATTCCCTAAAGGAATGGTCCTTTTACAGGGACGCCCTTGAGGCAGATGTTTATATTAATGTGCCGGTGGCCAAACACCACAGCAGCGCAGGCCTTAGTATCGGGCTCAAAAACGCCATGGGCGTGATCGGAGGACCACGGGGGCGTCTGCACTATGATTTGGCCGCAAGGATAGCTGATTTGAATCTGGTGATCCAGCCTGATTTTACCCTGGTGGACGCCACCCGGGTGATTGTCCGGAACGGGCCTTCAGGAGGGAGCCTTTAGGATGTTAAAGCCATGGACACCACGGTCCTGGGCTTGGATCCCGTGGCTGTGGACGGCTATGCCACCACCTTGTTCGGCATGGCGCCTGAAGATCTTGAATCCACGGTAAAGGGGGCCGCTCTCGGTCTTGGGCAAATGAACCCGGACCAATGGAAGGTCATGGCGGTTGAGACATGAGTTCTTTGGATTGGCCATGAAAAAAAAATATTGGAAGCGGCTGAGACAAACAAGCCAACTGGCCTGCCTCTTTGTTTTTTTAATGCTCTTTAGGCTTACGGAATATTCAGGTTCAGATAAGATTGATCTGGCCGTTAACCTCTGGTTCAGGCTGGACCCTTTGGTGGGCGTCTGTGTAACCCTGGCCACCCGGACCCTGATTGTTCTGCTCTGGCCCTGTGTTCTGGTTCTGGGCCTGACCATGGTTTTTGGCCGCTGGTTTTGCGGCTGGGTTTGCCCTTTGGGCACCCTGACGGATATTGCGGCCCGGGTGATCCGCCCCAAATATTCGCCCATGGCCTTTTCAGCCTGGCGGCACCTGAAGTACGGAATCCTTATCTTTTTGGTTCTTTCCTCTGTTTTTTCCGTTCAGTTTCTGGGTTTTTTTGACCCTTTTGCCCTCCTGGTCCGGGCCATGGCATTCAGTCTGGACCCTGTGTTTAATTTTCTTGTGACCAGTGGATTTAACCAAATTTATTTGTCCGGGCCGGCCTGGCTCTCTCAGCTGACTGAGCCTGTTTTTGATCTGTTCAAGGCCTATCTTTTGCCCCATAAACAATCTTTTTATTATCTCTCTCTGGTCTCCTTTTGTCTTTTGGCAGGAATTTTGGGTTTGGAGTTTTTGGGCCGGCGGTTCTGGTGCAGAACAATCTGCCCCTTGGGCGCACTTTTAGGTCTGGCCGCCTCCACATCGATTTTAAAACGGATGCCCCCAAAAACGTGCAAAGGGTGCGGCCTTTGCAACACCCTTTGTCCCATGGGTTCCTTTGACAAAGAAAATCAGTTTCTGGGCCAAGAATGTCATTTGTACACCAATTGTCTTGCCTATTGCCCCCAGCAAATCACAAGGTTCCGGCTTGGACCGGCTCGGCCGGTGGATTTGTCCCGGCGGAAAATTCTGGGCGCCGCCGTGATGGGGGTGACCGTTCCTGTGATGACAAGGCTTGGGGCAGGCCCTGGAAAATCAGATCTGATCCGGCCCCCCGGGGCCCTGGATGAGAGGGATTTTCTGGCTGTCTGTGTCAGGTGCGGAGAATGCATGAAGGTTTGCATTACCCAGGGGCTTCAGCCCTTAGGGCTTGATACGGGGCTTGATGCCATGTTTACTCCGGTGCTGGTGCCAAGGATTGGCCATTGCGAGTTCAATTGTACCCTGTGTTCCTCTGTCTGTCCTACCCAGGCCATTAAAGGGCTGTCCCGGCCTGAAAAACAGGCCCATGTCATGGGCAAGGCTTTTTTTGATAAAAACCGCTGCCTTCCCTGGGTTGACGGCCAGGATTGTCTTGTCTGTGAAGAGCATTGTCCCACCCACAACAAAGCCATTCTGTTTAAAGCGGTTCAGATTGCGGCAAGATCAGGGCAGACCCGTAAGCTCAAGCAGCCCTATGTGATAGCGGATCGCTGCATTGGGTGCGGGATCTGTGAACATGTCTGTCCTGTGCCCGGAGAGGCTGCCATACGGGTGAGGGGCAGGAACACTTCGGGGGGCAGAAGGGCAATCCAGGGCTCAGAATCTGATGGCGGATACCCCCCGGGACCATCCCTGTATTGAGCAATAAATTTTTTTCCCGGCCTGGCTTGCCAAATGCGGTTGGGGTGTTATTCTAATTAAATTGGTTTACTATTATGGAGAATGATATTGAAAGTCCTTGTTGTGGCCGCCCATGGCAGCCGGAAAAAAGAGTCAGTTGCAGAAGTGGCCGCCTTTGTCGAAAAATTGGCTGCCAAGGCCTCACCTTTGTTTGACCGGGTGGTGCACGGTTTTTTACAATTTTCCGATCCCCTGCTGCCCGAGGTGATAGAGACCCAGGTCTCCTGTGGGGCCAGCCAGATTGTGGTTTTTCCCTTTTTTATTTCAGCGGGCAGCCATATTCTCAACGATATGCCCGAGCTGGTCAACGCCGTGGCTCAGGCCTATCCCGAGGTTGATTTCTGCCTGACCCGCCATTTGGGGGCCATGGCCTCTGTTGAGGATCTGATTCTGGACGAAATGGTCTCCTACCTGGATAAAGGAACAGCCAAATGAGCGTAAAGTCAAATTTGCTGGTGGTCAAGGCCGGGGACAGCTTTCCTGATCTGGTCAAGGCGTATGGGGACTTTGAAGACTGGATCATCAAGGGGCTTGGCCAGGACAGGGACCGGATCCAGGTGGTTAACGCAGAAAAGTCTCATCCCCTGCCTGATCCTGAGACCATTGCAGGGGCGGTTATCTCAGGGGCCCATGCCATGGTTACCCAGGACCTGGATTGGAGCCTTGCCCTGGAGGCCTGGACCCGGGAAATGGTGGCGGCCAGGGTTCCGCTGCTGGGTATTTGTTACGGCCACCAGATTATTGCCAAAGCCATGGGCGGCAGGGTGGATTTCCATCCCCGGGGCAGTGAGGTCGGCACCAGACGGATCCATTGTCTGCCTGCTGCAAAAAAAGATGTCCTGTTCAGGGAGTTGCCTGAAAATTTCATGGTTCATCTTTTTCATTCCCAATCCGTGACTCATTTGCCGGCCGCAGCCGAGGTCCTGGCCAAAAATGATTTTGACCCATACCAGGCCTTTTGCATCAAAAAAACGGCCTGGGGAGTTCAATTTCATCCCGAGGCAGATGCCGCAGTGACCCGGGGATATATTGAAAATTTAACACCCGATCTGGAAAAAGAGGGTCAGAACCCGAACCAATTGATTGACACCCTTGGACAAACCCCCTATGCCGCTGCCCTGCTCAAGCGTTTCGGGGACCTTGTCATGGACGATCAATGCCGGTTGAGGGTCCAGTCATAGTAAAGGTAGGAGATTTTGATTTTGCTGCCTGCCCGGTCCAGTTCTGATTTAAGGGGCTCTTGGGCAAATCTGCGGACAAATCCCAGCACATTATTGTTGAAATCCGTTTCAAACCAGTCAAAGAGTTTACTCAGATACAGGGTATTGTCTTTGACAAAAGTGGTTTTAGGCGTGTTGATAAAGGTTTGGGTGACAAGGTCAAGCTGGGTGTGAATCTCATCCCCTTCAAAGGGCCGGTTGAACAGGGGCGGGCAGCTTTTGGATGCGCAATTAATGGCAAAATGGATCCTGGGATCCTTGAATTCGGGTCTTAGCACCTTGTGCTCAATATGGTCCAGGGAGACGGTCCAGCCGTTGATGGGAATGAATTTTTTGCTCCAGGGACTTGAAAAAAAAGAAGAGATCTCCTTGATGGAGTTGATTTCGGGGTAGCGTGTCAGAACCAGCTTGATGGTAAAGGCATTGTAGGTGTTGATATAAAAGGCCAGTTCATGGTCCGGGTCCAGGGCTTTTGGATCAACCGCACTTAAGACGGCAAGGTATTGATCTAATAGGGCCTCATCTTTTTTAAACCCGTCATAGTCGACCCGGTTGTTTTTAACGTGGTGGCTCAACAAGGTTTCGTAAATTTGATTGTCCACCCCCAGGGCCAGGCCTGGGTCCTGGCCACCGATAAAAATCACCATGAACAAGAATATTATTTTTAATTTCATTGCCTTCTCCCTTTTTCTTTCTAACATGGGAAAGGGTGAATTAAAATGAATTTTATATTTGGATTCCGGCGCCGGCCTTTATTCAAGGTCAATTGAAATGGCGGCAATATCGTCGTGGCATTTGAACCTGGGAAATTTGTGGCGGTTGGGGTCCTGTTTTTCAATGGTTCTGATTTTTTTGTGCAGCCCTTTGAGTCCCAGTTGCCTGAAATCTTCGGCCAGATCGTCAAAGTTTTTTTTGGGTTTGGGCAATGGATTGGGCAGGGCCAGTCCGTCGGTGAACAATAAAATGGTCTTTACCCGGTCAAGGCAGGCCGTGCCGCTCAGGGTAAATTCCATGGCCTTGGGATCTCCGTTGAGTACCCCGTATCGTTTATTCATAAGGGACCTGACCTTGAGCACCTGGGTTTTGAGTGTCGGGTTGGACAGGCTCTTGTCATCTGAGTTTTTAAGCATCACAAGGGTGGGGTAATCATGGTCCGGGCGGTCTGCCAGCACCTCCATGGTTCCGTCTTTGCCGAGAAGCAGGATCTGGGCATCTCCGGTCTGGAACCATTCCAGGGTGTTGTTTTTCAGCCTGACCACAGCGGCACTGGTGCTCCAGAATTGTTCGGGCTGGTCCAGGTTCACCCCTGAATCCATCATCCGGTTGAAAATGGCTTGGTTTGCGGATTGGCCCAGGCAGGTCAGGGGATGATGGTTTCGGGCAAATACATCCCTTGCAATGCTGGCGGCCTGACTGCCTCCGGTTTTCCGGTCTGCCCGGCTCTTGGAAGACAATTCCGGATCAAGACTTGTGGCGCCGTCAAAGACCCCGAACAGGTTTTCACCCATGACCAGACGGTCTTCATTTATTTTGCCGGATCCTTTTTCCAATATGTGGTCAACTTTAATCATCGGGACAAAATATAGGAAACCTGTGCTTTAAATCAAAATGAAAATTTGAATGGCCGCGGCAGTTTGTATAGATATTTTCTATAGGAAATTTTTTAGGGGATTTTTCCTATGCCCGCATAAAGATCCAAACCGCCGTGGAAAATGGGCATGGGAGTCAGGGGAAGATTTAAGGCCGCAGCCGAATGCCTGTCCGGCAGGATAATGCCGGCCCGCCATCCTGAAAAATCTTTGGCCAGTTTCTGCCCGATTTCTTTGAAAAAAAGTTTCATGTCAAGGCCTTTGCATAGCCTGCGGCCATAGGGCGGGTTTAGAACCACCACGCCTTTGCCTCTCTTAGTTTTGGGCGGGATGATCTGGAAAAAATCCTGCGGTGCAGCCTGGATTCTTTCCAGGGCCTTGTGGGTGTGAGCTACGGCGTTTAAATTCTCAACAGCTGTTCGATCAATGTCTGAGGCAAAGATACTCGGGCCGTCGGTCAGGATGATCTTGTGTTTAATCTTTGATAAAACATGGGCAAACCCCTTGGGGCCAAACCCGGGCCAGGCCTCAAAGGCAAAATGCCGGAAAAACCCCGGGGGCAGGGCCGATTGAATCATGGCTCCTTCCAGGGAAAAGGTGCCTGATCCGCACATGGGATCCACTAGAATATCATCCCGGGAAAAATCCAAGGCCTTTAAAACGGCAAAGGCCAGGGTTTCCCGCAACGGGGCCTGGACCACCCTTTGTTTGATTCCCCGTTTGAACAAGGGGATGCCTGACATGTCCAGGGAAAGTTCAAACCGATCATGGTCCGCCCTGATCATCAGGGTCTGGGAATAAGGCGCTTTTGGGGTTTGGTTGCCTGAAATCCGGTCCAGAATCAAGGGCAGGCACCGATCTGCAATGGCATCAGAATGAAACAGTCTTGATTTTTTTGTGGAGACCTTTATGTCCAGACGGGTATGTTCGGGCAGGAACAGCTCCCAGTCAACGGCCTTGATTTTTTTTTCTATAAGGGAAAACTGGTCTGCCTTGAAGCTGGCCACCCGCATGAGGATCCGGGTGGGGCTGCCGAGGAAAAGATTGGCCAGACAGGCGGTGGACAACCGGGTGACAAAAGAGATTCCCCCGGGAACCAGGCTGGTGTTTGAGATGTCTGCACCCGCGGGTAAGAGCGGTTCAAGTCTTTGGGGCAACGCTGCCAATTCCTTTTGGCAGACCCCCCTCATCCTTGGGGGGCATACGGCGAAAAATTCATGATCCCGGCCAGATACCCTCCGTTTTACCCGCTTTTCAAAGGCAGTTGCCGCGTTTTTTTTAATTGGAAGGGCGTCCTTTGTCAGATTCTGACAGGATAAGGGTCAGCTGGCTTTCTATAAAATCACCCGCCGCTGTCATCTCTTCTTTTGAAATTGTGGGCATATCCTTTGCCAGGTCCTCTACTTTTGCCTCGTCCATTTCCGTTATTTTGGTCACGGCAAAGGTATCAACCTCTCCGTCCTGAGCAACCAGGCCGCAGCCTCCGGCCACCCCTAAAAATTCATCTCCAAGGTAGATGGGGATCACGATCTTGGAAAATCCGGCATCACATTCTTCAACCACCTGGACCTTTGTCTTTTTGGCAATGGCCGTCATGTTCATATGGGCCATGGAACAGATATAGCTCTGGCCTTTTTCCGTGGCCTTGATGGCAGGGCAAAGGGTATTGCTCCAGTTTTTGACCTCGGTTATCCGTATGCCTGAAGGGTTGAATACAGAGCCTTGGAAGTTGAATTTTTCAAAAATGTCGTTTTCTAATTTTTCCCATCTGGACAGAGAGCAGATATCTGTTAATTCCATGTACATTTCCCCTTTTTAGGTTTGGCTGGGCCCCTGGCCCAAGCCAAAATTTTTATCCGCTATTCATGCCGTTACTTTAGCACGGCATTAAAAATTTAGTCAACAAGAGTGCCGTTCTCATTTCGGCTGGTTCAACAGGGGGGGGAGTTTAATACGAATTAAAACGTTTTTCCGCAACAGGAGCCTGGACCTGCACATCCTGATTTTTCCCCCGGGGCAGAGCCGCAGCAGGTGGTATCATTGGGACCCGGAAATTTAGATCTGCTGGTTCCGGACATACTGGAGTGGGCTGCCATAAGTTTTTTTAAGTTGCTGCTTCCGCAATGGGTGCATACGGGACTATCCTTCTGGGAAACCAAAAGAATTTCACAGGTTTTGCTGCAGTCAAGACATTGAAAATCATACAAAGGCATGGAACCTCCTTAAACACGTATAGGATAAAGCCCTGTACTGATGACACCTTTTTTAATGAGACGGGTGTAAGATAGGGGTAAAAAGGTGCCACCAGAACAGGGCTCTATCAAGGTGTGCAATTTTGAATCAAACAATTAAGCGTTCGCTCCCAAAGGGGTTGACTCTGTGCCCCTTGAGGTGGGTTGTCTTACCAGTGACCCTCTGCGTTGGCTTGGTCGGCATATTCAAATTTGTCTGCTTTAAAGTCTTCAATGACCTCTCTGATCGTTCCCTTTGCATCATTGGCCACTTTTACCTCTGCAGCTGCCAGGGTTTTATAGGCATTGGGTCCGCAAAAACCGGTGAGCAGCACTTTTGCACCATGGTCGCTGATGGATGCTGCCGCCTGGATACCGGCACCTTTGAAGGCATTTTTATTCTCTTCATTGTCTATGACTTCAAATTCGAGGCTTTCGGTATCCACCACAATGATATAGGCGGCCCGTCCAAACCTGGGGTCTACCTGGGCGTCCAGGTCCTGGCCCTGGGATGTGATAGCTATTTTCATTTTTATATCCTAAGTGCAGAAGAGTTTATTGACCGCCGCCGCAGACCTGGTCATTACGGATTTCAGTGAGCTTGCCCTGGATCAGGTCCATGACCACAGGCTCGATGTCCGGGCGCTGGTCATCGTGGAATACATCAATGCCGACCTGGCGGAATCCCATGAGGGGACGCATGCCGATACCGCCCACGATCAGAGCGTTGACCCGGTGTTCGGCCAGCAGGTTGACAGGAACCATGCAACCGCCCTGTACGTGCTCTTGGTTGGGCAGGGTGGTGACTTTTTCAATTTCTCCATCTTTGACATCCACGAATGTAAATACATCGCAGTGTCCGAAATGGCCTGCCCGGGTTCCGTTAAGGCCCCCTTCTCCGTTTGAGGGGATTGCAATTCTACCGTTTTCCATAGTGAGATAAACTCCTTGTTCTGTATATTAAACTTAAGGTTTTAAAGGATCAGCAAAGCCGGTCCAGCGTCATGGCCGGATTTGCAATCACCCTCTTCCATATTTCTTTGATGGCCGTTCCGGCCGGTGAGTCTCCATGGGTCTCCACAATGGATTTCCCCTGGATCATGGCCTGGGTAAATGCCGGGTCAAAGGGGATTCTTCCCACCATTTCCAGATTTTTTTCTTTGGCAATGGCTTCAATGGCGTCTGCCTGGTCCGGATTCAGGTCATATTTGTTCACGCAGACCATGGCTGCAATTTTAAAATGAGCGGCCAGTTGAGCCACCCGCTCCATGTCATGAATGCCCGATACCGTGGGCTCTGCCACGATCAAAACGGCATTGGCATGTCCGATGGAGGCAATGACAGGGCAGCCGATGCCGGGAGGGCCGTCTGTGAGCAGCAGGTCTAAATGCTGTTTCATTACCCTTTTTCTGGCCTCGTCCCTGACCAGGGCCACCAGGCGTCCGGAATTTTCTTCTGCAATGCCTAAACGGGCGTGAATCATATCCCCGAACCGGGTCTTTGAATCAAACCACTGGCCGCAGATCTTGGTGGGAAAATCAATGGCCTTTTCAGGACAGAGGTCCACACAGACCCCGCAGCCTTCACAGTCGATGGGATCAACGGTAAAGACCTCTTCGCCAGGCACCTGGCTTACGGCATCAAACCTGCAAAGCTCAAGGCAGAGACCGCATCCGACACAGGCCTCAGGATTGATGATGGCCTCATTTCCCCCTGAAAAATCATGGGTTTCCTGGATATCAGGTGACATGATCAAATGAAGATCGGCTGCGTCCACATCTGCATCACAGAGCATCATATTCTGGGCAAGACTGGCAAATGCCGCTGTTACACTTGTTTTACCGGTACCGCCCTTTCCACTTAAAATAACAAGTTCTTTCATCAGGCAGCCCTCCCTTCACTTAACAACGCTTTGATCTTTTCATACAAGGAGACGAACTTTTCCTTGTATTCCGGCAGGGCGTCTACCAATAATTGCCCCTTTGAATAGGCCACGGCAATTTTTTTATCAAACGGGATTTCCATGATAATGGGCAGGTTTTCCTTGGCCGCATACTCTTTTACATCGTCGTTGCCCATGCCGGCCCGGTTAATGACAAGGCCGTGGGGAATTTTCAAGAGTTTAACCGCTTCCACGGCTAAAATCAGGTCGTGGAGCCCGAAAGGGGTGGGCTCTGTGACCAGAACCACAAAATCAGTTCCCTTCATGGAGGCAATGACCGGACAGGAGGTGCCCGGGGGGGCATCAATAATGGTCAGGCACGTATCGGCCTGATGGGTTCTGACCTGTTTGATCACAGGGGGGGCCATGACCTGGCCGATATCTAAAAGGCCCCTGCCGAATTTTACCTGGTCCAAAGGGTCAAGCACCCCGGTTTCCACAAATCCCAGGGACCGGTCTGCCTCTTTAATGGCTTTTTCAGGGCAGACAATGGCGCATCCGCCGCAGGAGTGGCAAAGTTCGGGAAAGGTAACAACTTTTTTGCCGGCCACGGCAATGGCGCCGAACCTGCATATTTCCATGCATTTTTTACAATAGGTACAAAGCGACTCGTCAACTTCGGGCACCGGAGCATTGACCTTGTCTTTGGCCGTGATATTGGGGTTTAAAAAAAGATGGGCATTGGGTTCTTCCACGTCACAGTCTAACAGGGTCAGTTCCCGGTCAAGGCTGGCAGTTAAATTTGTGGCCACCGTGGTTTTTCCCGTTCCCCCTTTTCCGCTGGCTATGCTGATAATCATGGGGTGATTCTCCTTGGCAAAGATGTCATCATCAGCTCAGAGCCCCGATTTTGTCTAAGTGGGCCTCAAGGTCTCGGGCATCAGCCTCTTTTGGGTGTTGCGGGATCTGCATGAGTACCCCGTATCCTTCAAAGGTATCGTGAAATTCTTTTTTTTCCATGGTACCGGCCACAACGCAATTGGTCATGGGGCTTTGGGCGATAACGGCTTCAACCAGGGGTCTTGAACCCATATCCGGCAGGGTCTGATCCATGATCACCAGGTCTATCCATTCTCCCTTGGGGGTATTCGAAAGCAGGGACAACAGATCTTTACCGGTTCCGCTCCACTCAGCACGCATATTTTTCCTGGTCAGCATCTGTTCAACAACTGCAAATTGATCTTTATCCCTGCTTACGAACACAACTCGTTTCATCTGATGGATCTCCACATCATGTATTTATATTTATTTAGGGAAAATCAACTTTGTTTGATCTTCCGGGAATCTAAAGCAAAGCAAAGCCTGTGCCATAACAAAAATATTTAAACTTTATTTTTTAAACACTTGAAATTAAAGCATAATATGCTTGATCTTTTCCTGGGGTATACCGCGAGGTCAAGGGTCTGGAAGCAAAAAAGCGACCCCGCATTGCAGTTGCATTGGCGGGGGCGCAATCTTAAGACCGTTTTAAAATTTACTACGGACAGGTCAGTAGATAAATAAAAAGATCCTGATTCATCCACTTGATTTGACCGCTAGGGTATGGGATAAGGGGGTATTCAAAAAGGCGGGGGAATATGTCATATCTGGATGTGGATCTTATGGATCCAAAGACATTTGAGATCATTATTGACAGTATATCCGACGGTGTGTTCACCGTTGATCATGAATGGCGGATCATGACCTTTAACAAGGCTGCGGAGTCCATTACCGGCATTCCAAGGCAAAAGGCCATCGGCCGACCCTGCCATCAAATCTTTCGTTCCAATATGTGCAAGGATAATTGTGCTCTGAAAAAGACAATGAAAGAGGGCCGGCCCTTTTCCATCACCTCCGCCTATATCATCAGTGCCGATCAAAAAAAAATACCCATCAGCCTTTCCACCTCCTTATTAAAGGACAGCCAGGGGCGTGTTAAGGGGGGGGTGGAAATTTTCAGGGATTACAGTCAGATAGAAGAGCTGCGCAAGCATATTTACGAAGATTACAAAATGGGGGATATCATTGCCAACAGTGCCGCCATGATCAAGATCTTCCAGCTTCTACCCCAGATTGCCCAGAGCGACTCCACCGTATTGATATCCGGTGAGACCGGTACGGGAAAAGGCCTGCTGGCCCGGGCCATTCACAATTTAAGCGCCCGGAAAAAAGGACCCTATTGGGCGCTCAACTGCGGTGCTCTGCCAGACACCCTTTTGGAATCAGAACTCTTTGGGTACAAGGCCGGTGCCTTTACCCATGCCGTAAAGGACAAGCCTGGATTTTTTGCCCTGGCTGACCAGGGCTCTATTTTGCTCGATGAAATCGGGGACACCAGTCCGGCCTTCCAGGTCAGACTGCTCAAGGTGATTGAAACCAAAGAGTTTCAGCCTCTGGGCGGCATTAAAAAAGAAAAATCCGATGTCCGGATCATTGCCGCCACCAACAAAGATCTTTCAACCCTTGTTATGGATGAAAAATTCAGGCAGGATCTTTTTTACAGGATCAATGTGGTGGACATCCATCTGCCTCCCCTTCGCCAGCGCATGGAAGATCTGCCCCTTTTAACGGATCATTTCATCCACAAGCTTAACCGTATCCGGGGCAAAAGGGTCCGGGGGATCAGCCAGGATGCCCTGGCCATTCTCATGACCCATGAATTCCCCGGCAATGTCAGGGAGTTGGAAAATATTATCGAACATGCCTTTGTCCTCTGCGATCAGGGCAACATTCTTCCGGATCACCTGCCTGCCCACCTGGTCCGGCATTCCAGGAAAGCCCTGGATCATCTGGCCTCAAAAGACCCCCTGAAAGCAGCCGAGGTGGAAGTGATACTGGCGGTGCTCCAGAAAAATCACTATGACCGCCAGGCCGCCGCCCGGGACCTGGGTATCCATAAGACCACCCTGTTCAGAAAAATTGAAAAACTGGGCATTGTCCTTCCCAAAATCGATGGCCGTCACCGTCGAAAAACAGATCTTATCTAATTTCCTAAATCTTTGGCATGCTCCTTGCTTATACTTTTTCGGGTTTGTTTTGTACATCACCTGCCGGGTTCCGGGACCCGGCGATTCTGATATGAATATGCAAATGATTGCCCGGAGACCATCAAGGAGAGTGTCATGAAAGTAAAACCTAAAAATAAAATCATGGGGCATGCGCCCAAACCGGATTCTGATCCCCTTGTCCAAAAGGCCTTAAGTAAAATCAAACATAAGTTTATGGTCATGAGCGGCAAAGGCGGGGTGGGAAAATCCAGCGTATCGGTCAACCTTGCCACAGCCCTGGCCACCATGGGATTTAATGTGGGGCTTATGGATATCGACATACACGGACCGGATATCCCCAGAATGCTTGGCCTTGAAGAGCGGCTTGAGGTCAATGAAGACAAAAAGATCACCCCAGCTCATCAAAGATGCCAGAGCCATCATTGTGACCACCCCACAGGAAGTGGCCCTGGCTGATGTGAGAAAATCCATCCGGTTCTGTCATCAGGTCAAAATGGATATTTTCGGTTTGGTTGAAAATATGAGCGGATATACCTGTCCCACCTGCGGAGATGTGCTGGATATTTTCGGGAGCGGAGGGGGAATGCGCACCGCCGAGAGTGAGGGGATTGATTTTCTGGGCAAGATCCCTCTGGATCCGGCCCTGGTGACCATGGAGGATAAAGGACGGTCTATCCAGGCAGAAATTCCGTCTTCACCCGTGTCAAAGGCCTTTAAATCCCTGGCCAAAAAGGTCGCAGCCCTTTCTTGATTCGAGCCTGTCTTTAGGTATTCGACCGTTGCCCTGGGACCTGGTCATCTCCAGGTCCCTTTTTCTTCATGCACATGGGACACCTGACCCCGAATATGTCATAACCTGAAGGTCAGAAACTGATAAGTTGATAAAATCTGATAATAAATTTTAAATACAGCAGGTTATAATCGTTTGCCAAATTAATTTTAAGGTGGAAATTGTCATCCTTCGGGCGAACCGATTTTACCTCATCTGCGTGGTTGTTGACCGTTTAAGGCTTCACGGCCTGACGCCTTGTAGCTAAAGCAAAATCCATTCGTGAAATATGCGGACTAACTTAGCCAAATTGCAAATTTATAAGATTGCAAATTTGCAACACTATGCTTTTAGCCCTTTTTTTGATGTTTTAGTTTTTTTATTGATACCAGTAGCTTAAGTCAAAGCACCTCGTTTTTCAGCCCCTGGCACACTGCTTGCTCTGAAATAGATAATACGCCAAGGAGGTGCCCCATGCCCACTGTTTTTGATTTACCATCAAAAAGGCAGGCCAAACGGACCACCAATGTATTGCTGGATGCCAGGTCGGATTGGAAGGTACTGCTCATAGATGATGAACCCGATATCCGGGAGATCATGAATTTAAGCCTCACCGATGCCGGCTATGAGGTGATTTGTGCTTCCAATGGTACCCAGGGCCTGGAGCTTCTCTGCGCCCACCGTCCCCAGATTCTCATCACCGACATCAAAATGCCCGGGCTTAGCGGGCTTGAGGTCCTTGAAAAAACAAAGGCCCTTTATCCTGAAACCGAGGTGATCGTCACCACGGGATTTGCCGATCTTGAGAAGGCCACCATTGCCCTTCAGCAGGACGCCTCTGATTTTATCACAAAGCCTGTGGATGATGCCAGGCTTCACCTGGCTTTGGAACGGGCAATGGGCAGATACCAGGATAAAAAAGCCCTTTCAGATTATACCTGCCTTCTTGAAAAGGAAAATTTAAAAACTTCTGCAGAGCTGATCCAAAATGTAAATTACCAGCGCCGTCTCATTGAAAATTCAATGGACGGGATTTTGGGATGCAACAAGAATGACCAAGTCATAACCTACAATAATGCCATGGAATCTCTTCTGGGCTATCCTAAATCCCAGGTGATTCACACCCGAAAACTGGCCGATTTTTTTGTTCACAATGATTTTATGGCTTTAAAACAGAATTTGGTGCGCCAGGGGTACGGGGGAAAAGACCGGCTCTTTCTTTATGAGACCATGATGAAAGGAAAAGAGCAGGAGCGGATTCCGGTGCAGATTTCAGGGTCTCTTGTGATCCAGGAGGGCCAGACCCGGGGCCTGGTCCTTTTTATCCGGGATCTCCAGAAAATCCGGGATTTGGAACAGACCATTCAGGGCCAGGAAAAGGTGCTCCACCAGGAAAAGATGATGTCTTTAGGGCGATTGTCCGCCAGCATTGTCCATGAGATCAACAATCCTTTGTCCGGGATTTTAAACTATATCCGGCTGATGATCCGGCTTGTGGACCAGGGGCCTTTAACTTTGGAGAATCAGAACCGGTTCAGGGATTACCTTGAAATGGTTGACCGGGAAACCTATCGGTGCTCCGAACTTGTGTCAGGCCTGCTCAAATTTTCCAGAAAATCAAAACTGGAGTTTTCCAGCGTGGATGTGGCAGAACTCGTCCAATACAGCCTGATGCTGTGCAACCATAAGATTGAACTGAGTAATATTGATCTTAAATCCTCCTATGATTCTGACCTGCCAAGGGTATACGGCGATTTTAATCAGCTTCAGCAATGTGTGATTAATCTGGTGTTCAACGCCATTTCCGCCATAGACGCCGTGGCCCTAAGCCCGGGAAGATCCGGCCGGAAAGAATCAGCTTCGGAAGACTCCGGGCAGATTGCCGGCCACATCCGGGTGGATGCCCTCTACGATACTGAACTAAACCGGGTATCTCTTCGGGTGAGGGACGACGGCAAGGGGATTTCTTCTTCTGACCTTCCCTATATATTTGAACCTTTTTTTACCACCAAAAACCAGGGCTATGGGGTGGGCTTAGGCCTGTCCACAGCCTACGGCATCATAGAGCGGCACAAGGGAACCATTGAGGTGGAAAGCCTGGAAGGAAAGGGCACCTGTTTTCAGATCAAGCTGCCGCCCATTGAAACAGACCGGGAAAATGGAACAGACCGTGAAAATGATAACCCAAGGGAGGGAAAATATGACTGACCAGCCGGATGGATTGCGGATCGGGGTGTATATCTGTCACTGCGGGGTGAATATCGCAGGCCGTGTGGATGTCTCTGCAGTTCAGGCATATGCCCAGACCCTTGACCACGTGGCCGTGGCCAGGGATTATAAGTTCATGTGTTCGGAGCCGGGCCAGGCCATGATTGAATCCGATATCAGCAACTACCGGCTCAACCGGGTGGTGGTGGCCTCCTGTTCTCCCAGGCTTCACGGGAACACCTTTATGGCGGTTTGTGAGCGGTCAGGCCTCAACCCCTATTATTTTCAGATGGCATCGGTAAGGGAGCAGGTCTCCTGGGTCACTGAAGATACGGACCAGGCCACGACCAAGGCCAAATACCTGGTCACGGCAGCCGTCCACCGGGTAAAGTTTCACACCCCCTTGATTGCAGGCATGTCCAAGGTCCATCCTGAAATGGCCGTGATCGGCGGGGGCATTGCCGGGATGCAGGCGGCCATAGACATGGGCAATGCCGGGTACCATGTTTATCTCATTGAAAAAGATACCACCATTGGCGGGCATATGCTCCAGTTTGACAAGACCTTTCCCACCCTGGACTGTGCCGCCTGTATCGGCACCCCTAAAATGGTGGAGGTGGCCCAGAATCCCAATATTGAACTTTTGTCCATGAGCCAGGTCACCCAGGTCTCAGGATTTGTGGGTAATTTTACCCTGGAGGTCACAAGGTCTCCACGGTATGTGAACGAGTCCTTGTGCACAGGGTGCGGGGAATGCGCCAAGGTGTGTCCTGTCTCCATTCCCAATGCCTGGGACATGGGCATGGCCCAGCGCAAGGCCATTGGCAGGTCTTTTCCCCAGGCCATTCCCATTACCTATAATATAGAAAAGGCAGACCGGGCCCCCTGCGTGACCGCCTGTCCTGCCGGGATCAATGTCCAGGGATATATCCAGCTCATCAATCAGAAAAAATATACCCGGGCCCTTGAACTGATCATGGAACGAGCCCCCCTTCCCGGGGTGCTGGGCCGGGTCTGTCCCCATCCCTGCGAAGGATGCTGCCGGCGCAAAGAGGTGGACCAGCCTTTGGCCATCCGTCAGCTTAAACGCTTTGCAGCCGACATGGCAGATCCTTTGCCGGTTCCTGAAATTTGCGACAGAGAGGAAAAGGTGGCCGTGGTCGGTGCAGGTCCTGCCGGATTGACGGCCGCCTATTATCTGAGACTTGAGGGATACCAGGTGAGTCTTTTTGATTCTCAAAAAAAGCCCGGGGGCATGCTCAGGACCGGGATACCCGATTACAGGCTTCCGCCTGAAATTCTGGACAAAGAGATCGATTATATTTTTGCCCATGGCATTGAGTTTGTCCCCAACTCACGACTGGGAAGGGATATCAATTTAGATTCCCTTAAATCCCGGGGATTTGACGCTGTTTTCCTGGGCCTGGGGGCCCAGGCACCGCTCAAGCTCAACATTCAGGGTGAAGACGAGTTTAAAGGTGCCATGGATGCCCTGTCTTTTTTAAGGGATATCAACCTTGGGCGTGATACGGGCTGCGAAAAAAAGGTGGTGGTGGTGGGCGGCGGCAATGTGGCCATTGACGCGGCACGATCTGCCCGGCGGATCAAAGGGTGCCAGGTCACCCTGGTCTATCGCCGAACCCAGAATGAGATGCCGGCCTATGAAGAGGAAATTGTCCAGGCCGTTGAAGAGGGGATTGTGCTGGAATGCCTGACCAACCCGGTCAGGCTTGAAGGGGAAAATGAGCGGGTGTCAAGTCTTGTCTGTTCCAGAAACCAGCTGGGAGAACCTGATGAATCCGGCAGGTGCCGGCCGGTGATAATTGAAAACAGTGAGTTTGCCATGGACTGTGATACCTTTATTTCAGCCATCGGCCAATACCCTGATCTTGAAGGCCTTGAAACAAAAGACCTTGAAATTGATGCTAAAAACCTGGTCTCTGTCTGTCCTGACACCTTGGAAATATCTCAGCCGTTGATTTTTTTAGGCGGGGATATGGTGTTGGGGCCTGCCACGGTTGTGGAGGCCATTGCCCAGGGCAGAAGGGCGGCCGGCCATATCCATGAACGGCTTGCCCAAAAAAAGGCGGGTGAGGATTTTGAATCCAGGGATTCATTGTTTGAGACTTTAGCTCCCCAGGTCCCTGAATACGGCCCCATTCCAAAAAATATCCAGGTCCTGGAAAGGGCCAAGACGGATCATGAATCTGTCCGGACAAGGGTGGCAGATTTTTGTGAGGTTGAGGCAGGGTTTGGTCAGGACCAGGCCCTGGCAGAGGCCGGCCGGTGCCTGAACTGCGGGATCTGCTGTGAATGCATGGCCTGTGCAGATGCCTGCGAGGCCAATGCCATTGATCATTCCATGACACCTGAACACCGCTCTCTTACGGTGGGGTCCATTATCATGGCAACCGGGTACGACACGCTTGATCCGTCAGTCATGCCCCAGTACGGGTATGGAAAGTATCCCAATGTCTTTACCTCCCTAGAGTTTGAGCGGCTTTCCAATGCCACCGGACCCACAGGGGGGCAGATCCTCATGCGGGATAAGGAGGGCGGTTTTCTCACACCGCCCCAAAGCGTGGCCATTGTCCATTGTATCGGGTCCAGGGATGTGAACCACCATGAGTATTGTTCCAGGGTTTGCTGCATGTATGCCCTTAAATATACCCATCTGATCAAGGAAAAGGTGGGCCATGATACCCAGGTATTTGATTTTTATATTGATATGCGCTGTTTCGGGGAAGGGTATGAAGAGTTTTATCGCCGGTGCCAGGAAGAGGGCACCATCTTTATCCGGGGAAAAGTGGCCAGCGTATCTGACCGGGCCCAGGCACCTGAGGAAGAGGGCAAGCTTGTGGCTGTTGCCGAAGACACTCTCATATCAAAAGTGATCCGGGTGCCTGTGGACATGGTGATTCTCTGCACGGCCATGGAGGCAAGATCCGATGCCGAGGCATTTGGGCGGATCATGGGCGTAAACCAGGGCGCAGACGGATTCTTTTTAGAGGAACATCCAAAGCTTGCACCTGTGAACACAGCGACTGACGGCCTGTTTTTAAGCGGGTGCTGCCAAAAGCCCATGGATATACCGGACACGGTCTCCCAGGCCTCGGGTGCCGCTGCCAAGGCATTGGCTCTGGCGGCAAAAGGAGAGGTTCAAATTTCTCCCACCACCTCATACATTGACCCGGACATTTGTGCCGGGTGCCAGACCTGTATCAATTTGTGTCCCTATTCGGCCATTGATTTTGACTATCGCCTTAATGTGGCTGTGGTGAATACGACATTGTGCAAAGGATGCGGGAGCTGTTCAGGGTTTTGTCCCTCAGGCGCTGCCACAAGCCGTCATTTTATGAAAAAACAGATGTTTGCCGAAATCAGCGGGGTCCTTGCCCCGACCATCATGGCCAACCCTTAGACCTAAGGAGGAAGAATGGAAAATTATGAACCGGTCATTATTGCTTTTGTCTGCAATTGGTGCACCTATACGGCTGCGGATCTGGCCGGAACTTCACGGCTGACCTATCCTGAAAACGTTCGTTTGGTCAGGGTGATGTGCACGGGGATGGTGGATTCTCAATATGTGATCAAGGCCTTTCTTGAAGGTGCGGATGCCGTGGTGGTATCCGGCTGCCACCCAGGAGACTGCCACTATATTAACGGAAATTTCAAGGCCAGAAGGCGGATGAAACTGCTCAAGGAGATCCTTCCTAAATTCGGCATTGACAGGGAACGGATTCGCCTGACCTGGATCGGGGCCAGTGACGGGATTGAATTTGCAAAAATCATGACCCGGTTCACGGATCAGATCAGGGAACTTGGCCCTTGCCAGTCGCCCAGGCAAAAAAGAGTATCCTAAGATCAATTATTATCAAAAAGGGGTGACCCATGATAGCAAGTATTGAACCGTCTAAAAAGGGCATGGAAGCGGATCTTAAAATCCTGATGAAAACCATGATGGAAAAGAAAATTGTGGATGCCCTGGTTCTTCCGGTGAGGCAGCCGGACAAGATCTCTGTGATGCCGTCATTGATTGCATCGCCGGAAGAAATTGATGATGCGGTTTTTTTAAGCCCTTGTTTTTATATCAATGCGGCCCGGATGGTCTCAAGGCTTTCCTTTAAAAAAGCCGGGAAAAAGACGGCTGTGTGGCTTCGGCCCTGTGAAATTTCTGCCTTTATCGAACTTGAAAAACTGAACCAGGCCAGCCGGGAAGAGCTGATCATCATGGGTATGGACTGCCCCATGGCCCTGGAGCGCGACGCCTTTCAAACCTATATGAAAAATGGGGGGGCTAAAGAAAATGACTGGGCCGCCAGGGTCTTTGCCGATCCTTGCAATCCGGACCTTGCCCCTGCCCGGAGCTGTTCGGTCTGTACCTCCCCTCTGCCTGACCATGCGGACTTGGGATTCTTTTTTTACGCAAATTCAGGGGAAAAGGGCCTTGTGATTGAGGGCGCCACCCCAAAAGGCGAAGAGGTCCTGGAAAAATGTGCCTTAAAAGAGGCCAGTCTGCCCGGGGAAAGGGAACCCATGGTCGCTCAATTGATCAAAACCCGTGAGGCGGCCTTTGAATCCATGGCTGAAAAGGTGACCCAGGAGACAGACTCTCTGGACAAGCTTGGGCAGTTTTTCGGGGCTTGCATCAACTGCTACAATTGCTGCAATGTCTGTCCGGTCTGTTATTGCCGGGAATGCGTGTTCAACACGGATGTGTTTTCCCATGAGCCCATTCAATACCACCAATGGGCAGACAAGTGGGGGAAGATTAAGCTGCCGTCAGATACCCTGTTTTATCATCTTACCCGCCTTGCCCATATGAGCCATGCCTGTGTGGGCTGCGGTCAGTGCACCCAGGCATGTCCTGCCAATATCCCTGTGGCAACCTTATTCTCCACCGTGGCAAAGCAGGTTCAAAAGGCCTTTGATTATCATCCCGGAAGCGATGATCCACCTCCTTTTTCCGTGTTTAACGCCCAGGAGTATCCTGAAGTGGTCGGCATTCAATAACCGGCAGAGCCTATAGGGCAGAAACTGGCCACGCATGGTATTTACGTCTGGCCAAAATGAAAAACAAATCCCCATGATTTCAATAATTTGTCTGGGGGGTAAGTAAAATAACCATGGAGGTCCTATGAAAGACCAGATTGGAAAAACAATGGTTGTGGGGGCGGGCGTCAGCGGTATCCGGTCTGCCCTTGACTTGGCGCAGGCCGGATTTGACGTGATTCTGGTGGACCGTTCAGACCATGCGGGCGGACTGTTGACCCAGCTGGACTATCAATTTCCCACCTCCAGCTGCGGACTCTGCCGGATGCTGCCCATGACCGAGAGGGACAAGTCTTCCCAATACTGCCTGAGACGGGGGCTCGCCCATGAAAAACTTGAGGTTTGCCTCTCCTGTGATTTGATCTCCCTTCAAGGGGAGCCCGGCAATTTTACTGCGGCATTGAATTTGGGCGCCCTGTCCGTGGATCCTGGAAAATGCATGGGATGCGGTATTTGTGAGCAAGTCTGTCCCGTGGACATGGCCGACCCCTTTAACCAGGGGTTCACCCAATGCAAGGCCATACATCCGCCGTTGCCCCAGTCCTTTGCCAATGCCTGGACCATTGATGCTCGTGCCTGCACCCGGTGCGGGGCCTGTGAACAGGCCTGTCCTACCCAGGCCATTCATCTCATTGCCCCGGACAGGGCAGGGTTTAGAATCCTGGTGGTGGATGACGAGGCCATTGTCCGGGATTCAATGACAGAATGGCTCAGCCTTGAAGGGTATAATGTGCATAGTGCCGAGTCCGGACGCCAGGCCCTGGAATTGATGGAGAGCCTGGACTTTCAAATCATGCTCACGGATATCAAGATGCCGGGCATGGACGGGGTGGCGCTTCTTGGACATGCCCGGACAATGATGCCCGAACTTGTGGTGATCATGATGACGGCCTATGCAGAGGTGGATTCGGCGGTTACGGCAATGAAAGAGGGGGCTTTGGATTATGTGACCAAGCCCTTTGAACCGGAAAAGGTCATTGCCATGGTGGAAAAAGTCTATGAAAAGTTCAGAATGGCCCATGCATCCATACGAGAGGTCGATGCCGTGGTTTTGGCCATGGGTGCAGGGTTTTATTCTCCGGACCAGGATAAAAATATTTATGGATACAAGACTATCCCCGGGGTGGTGACAGCCATGGAGTTTGAAAGAAGCCTGAGTCATACCGGGCCTGAGGTTTTTCCTGCGGCCCGCCTTCCTGTCAAGCGGATTGCCTGGTTTCAATGCGTGGGCTCAAGAGACCGGGAAAATGGGTTTTGCTCCAGTGTCTGTTGTATGATTTCCATCAAGCAGGCCCTGCTGGCCTTCCAGAAAAATCCTGACCTTGAAACGGCTGATATTTTTTATATGGATTTGAGAACCTTTGGCAAAGACTTTGACACCTATAAGGAAACGGCCCTGGAGCAGGGGGTGGGGTTTATCCGGGCCCGGGTCCATTCTGTGGCACCTTGTCTGGAGGGCGACACCTGCGGCATCACCGTGCGTTATGCCGTATTGGACGGCCGGATCCTGGAAAAAGAGTTTGATATGGTGGTTTTGGCCAACGGCCAGAAGCAGGATTTTAGATCAAAGAAGATGATTGATGACTTAAGTCTTGAGACCAACCCATGGGGGTTTATTGACCCGCCCTGGTCTGAGCCGGACCATACCTCAAGGCCGGGAATTTTTTCCTGCGGCGGCCTTGCCGGGCTAAAGGATATTGAAACCAGTGTGACCCTGGGTTCTGCCGCTGCCATGTCTGCCATGGAAACCATGACCGGTGCCGGCAGGACAAGCAAAAAGGCAAAAGCCACCATTCATGATGATTCTTCGGTTCGGGCAGATGAGGGGCAATCCCCTATGAGCGGTGATTTTAAACGGTCGGCTCCCAAGATTTTTGTCCTGGTATGCCCCTGTACAAGGTTTTTAGGCAAAAATCTGGACAAGGATGAGATCCTGGCCAGGGTCAAAAAGGATACAGCCATTGACGCTGTTGAGATGATGGATGACCTTTGCAGTCCTGATGCCTGGGAAAAGGCCTTGTCCACTATTGAAAAAAGTTCGGCCAACCGTCTGGTGATTGGGGGGTGTCCTTTTTTGATTTCCAAGGAGCGACGGGCCATGGCAGGGCAGGCTGCAGGTCTGCCCTTACACCTGGTCAAAGGGCTGGACATTCTGGGCATGGCAGGCAGACTCGGCCCCACAAAAGAAAAGATTAAAGCCAATGAACTGGTTCAAAAATTAAACCCGGAGCTGGCCCGTGGGATCTGCCGTGTTAGTTCACAACTGAAATCCGCTGATCCGGTTTTAACCCCGGCCGATCCCTTTTTTGACCGGGCCCTTGTGGTCGGGGGGGGGATTGCAGGGCTGAGTTGCGCCAAGGCCATTGCAGACAGCGGATTCCATGTGGATCTGGTGGAAAAGAGCCCTCGTCTTGGGGGAAATTTGTCCTGGATCCGTCAGGCCCAGGGGGGAGACGATACCTCTCAGTTTTTAAATACCCTGGTTGAGGATTTAACCGCCCATGATCGGGTCAGCATTCATCTTTCCTCTCAAGTGACGGATAGTTCAGGTCTTTCAGGCCGATGGGTCACCATTGTCCAAGATGAAAACGAGACCCCGGTCCGGGTGGACCACGGGGTGACCATCCTTGCCACGGGCGGGCATGAGGCAGATCCTGTCCAAGAATACCCCGGGGATGTGTATACCCAGAAAGCGTTTGATCTGGGGGTGGAGGCCCAAACCATAGACCCTGAATCAATGGATTGTCTTGTGATGATTCAATGCCATGGGTGCAGACAAAAAGACAAAAATTATTGTTCAAGGGTCTGCTGCGCCCATTCCCTTGACCGGGCCCTGGACTTGAAGACGAAATTTTCTGATCTTCAAATTTATATTTTTTACAGGGACATGATGACCCCGGGGTTTTTGGAAGCCTATTATACCCGGGCCAGGGAAGCCGGGGTGGTATTTATTCCCTATGATAAAGAAACAGCCCCCCAAATTCTTGCCGATGACCAGGGCCTGCCCCGGGTGACCTGTCATGATCCCATCCTGGACAGGGATTTGGAGATTGATGCATCTGCCGTGGTCCTGGCCATAGGGGTGGTGCCCGAGCTGTCTTCTTCGCTGGCCCAGAGGTATACGGCCCAGAAGGATGAGTTTGGGTTTTTCAAGGCAGCAGATCCCAAATTTAGGCCCGTGGATGGGCTTCATCCCCGGGTGTTTGCCTGCGGTCTTTGTATCCGCCCTTGTTTTCTGGGTGAGGCCGTGGCCATGGCAAGGGCTGTGGCTGCAAGGGCCGTGGGGATCTTATCCGGATCTTCTGGCGGGGCTGCGGCAAGGGTTCGACAGGCCTATTGCAGTCTGTGTCTTGCCTGTATTTCGGCCTGCCCCTTTAATGCCAGGGCAGTGGATCCTGAAATCAAAAAAATTGTGGTGGATGCCGTGGCCTGCCAGGGATGCGGGATCTGTGCGGCCGTCTGCCCCAGCAAGGCTGCCCAGGTCGACGGAATTGAGGAACAGCATTATCTGAATGTAATTGACGGGGTCCTGACCCTGTAACCTGATAAAAAGGAGAACCCCCATGCCTGTGACAGATTGCCCAGAAGAGATTCAGGCGTCAGTGGCAAAGGTAAAAGAAATGGTCAGATCCTGTATCCAGTGCGGGACCTGCTCGGCCTCCTGCCCCAATGCCGAATTCATGGATATTACCCCCCGGCAGATGTGGCGGATGGTGCTGACAGACCGGCTTGACCTTCTTTTTGCCAGCCGCAGTTTTACCATGTGTTCCTCCTGCTATTGGTGCACCCTCAGGTGTCCCCGGGGGCTTGAACTGACCCGGGCCATGGGGGAACTCAAACAGATCGGGGCCCGGCTTAAACTTGGAAATTCAAAAAAGTCAGATTTGTTTTACCGTCTTTTTCTGGACAATGTCCGCCAATACGGGCGGGTCCGTGAAGTGGAACTTATGGGCCGGTATTTTCTGGGAATGAGAAATCCAATGGCCCCTCTGAGTTATGCCCCTTTGGGCATTTCCCTGTTAAAAAAGGGGAAGATTAAACCCGAACTGCCCGGCCGGGGTCCTGGAAAACTTGCAGACCTGTTTGAGGCGGTGCAGCATCAGGAGGGGATATGAAATCCTATTTATACTATCCGGGATGCTCTTTAAAAGGCACGGCAAAGGAGTATGATATTTCTGTTACGGCCCTGATGACTTCTCTGGGGGCTGATCTGCTTGAGATTGACGACTGGACCTGCTGCGGGGCCACGGCTGCCCAGGCTGTGGATTCAGGTATCGGCCTTGCGCTGGGTGCCCGGAACCTTGCCCTGGCAGAAAAAAACAGCCGGCCTGATCCGGAAAAAGAGCCTCTGGACATCCTGGTGCCCTGTTCGGCCTGCTATTTGAATTTGAAAACAGCCCAGTTCGACCTGGAAAAGGATAAGGCCAAAAGGGAGGGGATCAACCAGGTGCTTTCAAAGGAGAATCTGTCAGTTCAAACCCATCTTAAGGTCAGACACCTTTTAGATGTTTTATCCCTGGATGTGGACTGGAAAAAGGGTCTGCCGTTTTCAAATCCTCTGGAAGGCATTAAAGTTGCGCCCTATTACGGATGCCAATGCCTCCGGCCGTTTACCGTTTTTGACAATCCTGAATCCCCCCATTCCATGGATGAGATGATTCAGGCTGCAGGGGCTCAGGTTTTGGACTGGGACATGGGGGCTCAATGCTGCGGCGCCTCCAATGCCACGACCAAACCTGACGTGGGTCAATATCTTGTGGGCAAAATTTTAGACAATGCAAAAGATGCCCATTGCATTGTAACGGTCTGCCCCATGTGCCAGATGAATCTTGAAACCTATCAAGACAAGGCCCATCCCGTTCCCGTGTTGTATCTGCCCCAGTTTTTAGGACTTGCCATGGGCATTGCCAGGGACCGTCTGGGTCTTGAACTGAACCTGAGTGAAAATGTTCAACTCACAGGAGGATAGATGAACCGGTTTTTGACATATATCCGGTACAGCCTGGTCTCCAAGCTGATCATCATTGTCGGCCTGACCGTGATTTTTTCCATTTCCGTCTGGGCCTATGTCAATATCAACAACCTTAAAACCCAGAATATGAAAACCCTGGTGGACAGCACAGACCGGCTGACCAATTCCATAAAGCTTGGCACCCACTATGCCATGATGCTCAACTCCCGGGACGACATCAACCAGATCATCAATAATATTGCGTCCCAGCCCGGGATTGAGAATATCAGGATTTATAACAAGGACGGCCAGGTCAAATTCACCAACCATGAAGGTGAAGTTGACACCTTTGCCGACATCAAGGCGGTGGCCTGTGATATCTGCCATAAAACGTCTCCGCCCCCGGACCGGATCTCTCTTAAAGAACGGAGCCGTTATTTTTTTTCATCCGAGGGATACAGGCTTTTGGGCATTGTCCAGCCCATCTGCAATGAACCGGGATGTGCCACAGGCGACTGCCATTTCCATCCCCAGAACCAGAAAATTCTCGGCACCCTGGATGTGGTGGTTTCCCTGGACGATGCAGACCGTCAGATTTTAAAAATGGAAAAGGGAATCATCAAACTGGCCCTGTCCACTATTTTTATTATTTCCGTGATTTTATTTTTTTCCATTCTTCAGTTTGTAAAAAAACCGATCATCAAACTCATTGACGGGACCCGGAAAATAGCCAGGGGCCAGTATGATGCCAGGATTCAAATCGGGCGGGATTATGAAATCGATCTTCTGGGCCGGGCCATTGAGCAGATGGGTCATGAGATCGGCCAGAATCAGGCCAAGCTCAGAAAACAAAAAGACGAATACCAGGACCTTTTTGACAAGGCCCCATGCATGATTGCGGTCCAGGATAAAAATTACAGGCTGCTTCGGTATAACCGGGTATTCAAGGACCGGTTTGACCCCAAGCCGGGGTCTCTTTGCTATCACGCCTACAAGGGCCGGGATGAAAAATGCGAAGACTGCCCCGTGGATAAAACTTTCAGGGATGGACGTTCCCACTATGGTGAAGCCGAAGGCATGGGAAAAAACGGAGAATCCACCCATTGGATTTTTATTACAGCCCCCATTTGGGATGAACAGGGCAATGTCACGGCCGCCATGGAGATGAGCATTGATATTACCCGGCGCAGGCGGCTGGAAAAAGATCTTGCCCGGTCAGAAGAAAAATACCATGCCATATTCAACAATATTTCCAACCCCGTCTTTGTGGTCAACCAGGCGGACTTTAAGGTCCTTGATTGCAACATCAAAGCTCTTGAGGTCTATCAATACTCAAAAGAGAAGATGCTGGCTTCGTGTTTTTCCGATTTTTTCAGACCCGAAGACCGATCTGAACTTGAACTTCAGGTGAGACGCCGGCATGAGATCAGCAAGATCAAGCATTTGGACAGTCAAAACAGGGTGATTGATGTGGATATGTGGGTATCGCCCTCTGAGTATTCCGGGCAAAAAGTGTTTTTGATTACCATCAACGATATTACCCAGCGCCTGGAAACAGAACAGCATTTGCTTCATGCCAGCAAAATGGCCACTTTAGGTGAGATGTCCACGGGAATAGCCCATGAGCTGAACCAGCCGCTTTCCGTGATCAAGTCCTCTTCAAGTTTCTGCCTTAAAAAGAGACACAGAAGAGAGAAAATATCAGATGAGATTCTGAACCGGCTCATGGAAAAGATTGATGCCAATGTGGACCGGGCTGAAAAAATTATCCACCACATGCGCCAGTTTGCCAGGAAGTCTGAAATTAAACTGGTACCGGTGAGGATCAATGACGTGCTCCAGAGAACCTTTGAGATGTTCAACCAGCAGCTGAAGATTCACGGTATAGAGGTGGTCTGGGACAAAAAAAAGGATCTGCCCATGATTCTGGCCGATCCTGACCGGCTTGAGCAGGTCTTTATCAATTTGATCATGAATGCCAGGGACGCCATTGAAGCCAAGTGGAAACAAGAGGGTCAGACCCCGGGGTACGGGGATGAAATCACCATCAGGACCCGGGTTAGAAAATCCCGTTCAGGATTAAGACCCGTTCACAAGGGGGGAGGGCAGTATCTGGTGATTGAAATTCAGGATTCGGGAACAGGCATTGCTGCCGGGGTTGCAGACCGGTTGTTTGAACCTTTTTTTACCACCAAGGAAGTAGGCAAGGGCACAGGCCTGGGCCTTTCCATTAGTTACGGCATTATCAAAGATTGCGGGGGAAGTATCCGGGCGGCCGGTGCAAAAGGGGGAGGTGCCCTTTTTGTGATCCGTTTTCCAGCCCACCATGACCAGGATCTTGACATTATCTATTCCTGACAGGAGGGACCATGGATAAAACAAAATTTTCAATCATGATTGTGGATGATGAGGCAGATATCAGGGAGGTGCTTGAGATTGCACTGGCAGATGAGGGATATGAGGTGATTCTGGCCGAAGACGGAAAACAGGCCCTGGAACTTTTTCATAAAGCGCGGCCTTTGATTGTGATTACGGATATTAAAATGCCGGTTATGGGCGGGGTGGAGCTGTTAAGGCAGGTCAAGCAGGAAAATCCTGATACCGAAGTGCTCATGATCACAGGACATGGGGATATGGACCTGACCATTTCAAGCCTGAAATTCGGGGCCATGGATTTTATCACCAAGCCGGTGAATGTGGATATTCTTTCCCTGTCCGTATCCAAGGCAGTTGAAAAAATTATTTCCCGGCAGAAACTGGTTGAATATACCCAGGCCCTGGAACTTTTAGTCCTGGAAAAGTCCAAGCTCACCAGTCATCTCTCTTCTTTGGGCCTGATGATCGGCACCATTTCCCATGATGTTAAAGGGGTGCTGACCAACCTGGACGGGGGGCTTTACCTGGCCCGGTCCGCCATGGCCCGGCAAGACACAAAAGGGATGGCAGAGGGCATTGATATGCTGGATCAGGCCATTGACCGGATCAAAAAACTGATTCTGGATATCCTCATGTATTCCAAGGAGCGCAAGATCCTGGTCAAACCGGTAAAGGTTAAGGCCTTTGCCGAAGAAATTTCTAAAACCATGGCCGTTAAAATAGGCAGCCGGCCCATCCGGTTCTGCCTGGTCACGGACAAGGCCCCTGAGGTCATGGCGGCAGACCCGGGGTTCATGATGTCGGCCCTGGTTAATATCCTGGACAATGCCATTGATGCCTGTGCAGAAGACGGTTCTGGAAAAGACCATCTTATCACGCTTTGCATTGAAGAGAAAAAAGATCATCTTTCCATCCGGATCCAGGATAATGGATGCGGGATGGACATGGCCACCCGGGAAAAAATATTTGAACTTTTTTATTCGTCCAAAAGTTCAAAAGGGACGGGTTTCGGCCTTTTTATCGCCCACAGCATCATCACCCAGCACAAGGGGCGTATCGAGGTGGAGTCCCGGGTTCAAAAAGGAACAACCTTTGTGATCCGCCTTCCCCTGTCTGCCGCCACCTAACCCGAATATTTCATAACCTGAAGGTCAGAAACTGGCAACTTGAGGAAAACGGATATTAATATCTTTAAATACAGCAAATTATCATTGCTTGCCAAACCAACCTCACCAGTACAAATTGTCACCCTTCGGGCGAACCGATTTTACCTCATCTGCAGTGTTGCAGACCGTTCGCAGTAACGTCACTAGGCTTCGCGGCCTGGCGCCTTGAAGCTAAAGCAAAATCGGTTCGTGAAATATTCGGGATAGGCCGGCAGACCCCTGTAACATGGGGTGACTTTTTTTTACAAGCGGTCATAGGCACACCGGATAAGTTTTTCTGTGCTCTCCCAGGAGATGCATTCATCTGTGATGGATACCCCGTATTTGAGGGTGGAGGCATCTCCGCAGCACTTGCATTTCTGGTTGCCCTCGAACAGATTGCTTTCCAGCATCAGGCCCACAATTTTGTCATTGCCGTCCAACCGCTGATCCACGGCGCTTTTGAAAACAAAGGCCAGGCCCTTGAACTTTTGGCCGGAGTTGTCGTGGGAGCAGTCAATCACCACTGAATCCATGAGATTTTTTTCCCTGAGCCGATCCTGGGCTTTGCCCACGGAGACCGGATCGTAATTGGGCGTGGGACCTCCCCTGAGGACAATATGGCCGTACGGGTTGCCCTTGGTGCAGACCACTGCCGTGGACCCGTTTGGATCAATGCCCAGAAAATGCTGGGGCGCACCAGAGGCCTGCATGGCGTTGACAGCCACTGAGAGGCTGCCGTCGGTGCCGTTTTTAAATCCCACGGGCATGGAAAGTCCCGAAGCCATTTCCCTGTGAGACTGGGATTCTGTGGTCCTAGCACCTATGGCCACCCAGGTGAGCAACCCTGCAATATACTGGGGGGTGATGGTGTCCAGGATTTCCGTGGCCGTTGGCAGCCCCATGGCATTGATATTAATGAGCAAAGAGCGTGCGCAATGAAGCCCCTGGTCTATATTGTGGGTGGAATCCAGAAAGGGATCATTGATCAGGCCTTTCCACCCCACCGTGGTTCTGGGTTTTTCAAAATAGACCCGCATGATCAGGTTTATCTTGTCACCCACCTCTTCTCTCAAGGCTTTCATCTTCTGGGCATATTCCAGGGCAGCTTGGGTATCATGGATGGAGCAGGGTCCGGCAATGACCAAAAGGCGTTTATCTTTTCCTTTAAGAATATTTTCAACATCCTTGCGGCCCTGGATAACGGTTTGGGCTACGGGGTCCGTTACGGGCAGTTCGTCTTTGATCGTGGCCGGAGAGGTCAGGGGTTTGAATTCTTTGACATTTACATCATAGGTCTGTTTCATGGCAATTTCCTTTGCAGGGAGTGTCGCCTGGGACCTTGAATAAAAAAAGCCGCAGGCGGTGTCTGCCTGCGGCTTGGATCGTTTAAAAAGAAATCAGCGCAATACAGGCAGATGGATATAAAAATAATACCCGAAAAAATAAAATCTGTCTGTTTTGCGATTGTTCATGGATTGTCCTTGTTTAAAATTTATATCAAAAGACCATAATTTATCATGGGTGTCAAGAAAAATGAGGATTATTTTTTTTGCGTTTTTTCAATGACTTAGGTTTTTTGGGCAAAGGCCGGCCTTTTTGTTTCTGGTTTACAGGGTCAAAAGAATGCTTTTTCCGCCCTTGCCCCTGGGCGTGCCTTTTATTTGAAATCCATGGTCAAGCGCATTTTGGGTGATTTTTTCAAACCGCTTTTGGGAGACATGAAACGGGGGTTCCACAATGAGAAAGCTGCCCTGGGGATGGAGCAGGTTTTTTACCTGGGCAAAGAAGCGTTCCTGATCCAGGGTTTCATGGACCATGTAAAAGGCCAGGATGAAATTTGCCTTGATTTTTTTGTCCAGGCCGATTTCTTCCTGGGTGCACTGGTGAAGCCGGACCACCTGGGTTAGATTGTTCAATACCGATTTATGGGCCACCTTGGAAAGCATTTGTTCCTGGATATCCACGGCAAAGACCCGGCCGTCATCCCCCACCATTTTTGCCATATCAATGGAGAAATATCCAGGTCCGCACCCAAGATCGATTACCGTATCTCCGGGCTGGATATAGGGCCCAATGATCCGTTTGGGATTTTGAAAAATTTTTCGGATAAAATTGTCCAGAACAAAAGAATGACTATGGCTGCAGACATCACCCTTAAACGATGAATTGTACATGATTTCTCCTTGTTTTGTGTTTAGCTGCTATACGCTTGGGTTAAAATTTTTTTATTCTGAAGCGTTTAACCTGCGGTGCAGAAAATCCTCTGTTCGGGTTAAAAATTCCAGAATGAATTTGGTCTTTTCCATGTCCAGCGCTTCAAGGTACCGATTAAATCCCCCGTCCATATTTTCATGCCAGTCCTTGTGGGCCCAGTGGGCAGTCTTTCCCTTGGCGGTCAGGTCCACCAGAACCCTGGACAGGTTATCAGGGTCTGTGGATTTGGCTGTAAGCCCTTTTTTTTCAAGACGTTTAAGGCTTTGGGAAATGGCCCCTTTGGTGACTCCTATGAGCTTGGAAATCTCTGTTACACTGAGCCCTTCGTGATCCCCAATGATTTCTATGAGGTGAATTTCAGAGTGTGACAGATCCTTGTCTGTTCCAAATTTTCTGGGTTTTTTTTCCAGTTCCAATGCCAGTTCCATGATGGATCTGAACTTGCCGTGTATTTTTTGTTTTTCAATCATCACAATGCTAAAAATGTATACACACTAAACACAATTGTCAATTATAATTTTTTTAAAATTATAGAAAGGGACGGTCAGCAGCACCCGGGACCGCAGGATGCCTTTTCTTTGCCTTTTATCCAGACCTGGATAATATAGGCGGCTCAGCCCACACCCGGGGTCACGCCCAGGGCATTCGTGGGGCAGTTGGTGACACAGGCCCCGCATTCCATGCAGGCGTCAAGATCAGAAATTCTGGCCGAGCGGTCTGTCATTTCAAATACCTGGTGGGGGCAGACCTGGGTACACAGGGCACATCCGATGCATTGATCCGGGTTCAGGACCAGGGTGGCAACGGCCCCATAATGTTTAAATTTTTTCATTTTGTTTTCCCTTGTCAGGGTTAAGGTTAAAACCCGCTGTAAATCCAGAGTCCGGTTGATAATCCCATCAGGATCATCTGGACGGGAATATATTGTTTCATCTCTTTTTCAACCCCTGAAGGTGAGGTAAACGGGGTGGTGCCGGTGAAATTCATGGCCAGAAAAGAGCTGGTTGCCGTGGTGAATAAAAACAGGGCCAGGGCCCGGGAAAATGAGATTGATTCGGGGCAAAGTTTCCAGACCAGGGCTGCCCCTGCGGCACTGCCCAGAAGGATTCCTTTGAGGGCAAAGGCCCTTACCGGGATCCAGGGAAGGAGGATGGGGGTGATCACGGCACCTGAAAAAATGCCGCCTGCCAGGGCGTATAGACCATACCCTGTTCTTGTCCAGGCCGAGGTAAATGAAAAGATTCCAGGGCCGATACCCGAAAGAATAAAAAGAACCACGGTTGCGATTATGGCGGGCTTAAACAGAATTTGAACCTCAACAGGGGTCAGGATAAGCCGTTCTAAAAAGGTAAAGGTGACCTGGCGCATAAAAGGGTCTGCCTTTTTATTGTTCTTTAAAAAAAGGGGCAGATCCTTTGCCCGGACCGGGCCGTATATCACCCTGAATTTGGAAAGCGCTTTCACCTCTTTGGCATTAACCCCGGTTGCGCCCAGCTGGGGCAGGATCAACCGTTTGTGGGCGACGATACTGTCAAGTTTCACCTCTTTGATCCTTGATACCAGTTCTTTTGTGTCGAAGCTGCCTTTGCCTGCCGCACACCAGACATTGATGCCCCGGGTGTCCAGCACCAGGATCCAGGCATTGATGCCCGAAAGTGTTCTTCTTAAATGGTCAAAGCTGAGTTTGAAGTTGGCCGTGACCAGCACCTCGGAGCCTTCATGGGGCTGTCCTACCCCGTAAAGGCCCGGGCAGAGGGTATAGTTGTGTCTGTTTATCCCGCACCTGACAAGGGTTGTGGACATCCATTCACCGGCCGTAAGCCGGGTTTTGATTATGGGGACCGGGCCTGCCTTGGTTTCAATGAACCTGTCCACCCAGCGGCAAAGGGTGTATCCGGGTTTTTGAACCAGAGGTTGGGGGCCATTATCGGGCTGGGCGCTTTTGGCCATGGCCGGCATGATTCTGACGCCTGCTGTGGACAGACCCTTTGGGGTTTGATCTCTGCCTTTTGGGGTTTTATCTTTTGTCATCAATTTGTCTTGCTATAGAGAGTTGATATAGGTTTTAAACTGCTCGAGTATTTTTTGGTCCACACAAAAATAGGTTTTGGGTCCCTCCACCTCTCCGCAGACAATCCCCGCCTCTTTGAGTTTTTTTAAATGCTGGCTGATGGTGGACTGGGAATAGGGAAATATATCCACGATTTCCCCGCATACACAGGTGTTTATCCGGATGAGATGTTCCACAATTTTAACCCGGGTGGGATGGCCCAGGGCCTTAAAAATTTTGGCCAGCTGTTGGGTGTCCATAGGTCGCCTTGGTTGATTATCGTTTATCGTAAAATAACGATAAAGCAATTTTCATGCCGGGTCAAGTTCTTTAGGCCAATCGTTTTATTGCCCCGGAAAAATTAGGAAAAAGCCCTTATGGTCCGGGGAAGGCTTTTTGTAGCCGGGGTTTACATATTCCCGGGCTTTTGTTAAATCGCAATATACAGTTTTAAAACGTTTACCGGAGAAAAGGAGCAGATGTAATGGGTTTGGCAGCAGAGTATTTTGACGACGGCAGCTCTTTTGTGTCCATTGAGCCTTTGTCCATCAATCCTGATTCTTTGACCGATTTTTCATTGTTTGAACGATACCCCCCAAAAAAAGGGCGATATCGGTTTCGCTGCCTTTTAGTGGACAGTCTGTCCATTGATAAGCACAGGCTGATGGAGCTGCTGGGAAAAAGAAAAAGCGTTTTTATTCATAAAAAAGAGGCGAAAAAATACAAGGCCTATATCCGGGAGAATCTTGAATTTATCCTGAATCACGAGGCCATTGATCCAAAGCAAAAAACAGATACCCTTGTGGGCGCATTCCCATTTTCCCGGTTATACCGCTGGCACTGGATTGTGCATGTTTGCCATCTGCTTCAGGCAGTTCCAACGCCCTGCTTTATAAAATGATCGCAGCATAATCATTTTTTCTGCATTCTCCCGATACCAAAAGATGCATGGACCTTTAAGACGTAAATTCACGACTCTCCGAATCGAACTTTCAATAGCACCGCTGCCAATAGGTAAGTTCAACGCTTTTACAGTTGAGAAATTAAGCCTCAGTTCATTGCGCACAAAATAATCCCGTTCCGTCTTGATAGCCTTACTGTTTCTGCCTCTACAAAGCTTCTGGACGGCCTGTACCACCTCAATCGCCTTTCCCTTCAGCAGAAGACCTCGCTGCTTCGATACCCAGCGTTTGCGTTCCTTGGATGACCAGGTCTTCCTTAAGCCTGCTACTGTACCCAGATGCTCAACTGCATGGTAGAAATCGAGAAGTTCATACACACGCTCAGGAGCCAAACCCAATGCTTTTAGAAGTCCGGGGATTCGATTCCAAATCCAATGTGCCCCATCTGCAACAAACAGTATTTTGTCTGAGTTCTGAATATGAAGGGAGTTCAAATAACCCTTTAACAAGTGGAATACACCATCCGGTCCATTGAAACAGCCATCAATAAATGGTGAAAAGCTTTTTTCTTGTTTTCTATAAAGGGCGTTCAAAATTCTGTGTCAGTTGAATGAAAGCTGATATACTCAGCTAAATAAGGAGAACTGACATGACCGAAGAAAACACCGAATTTGATTTTCAAAAAGCCCTTAAAGGCATCCAGGAAGGTAAACCCTTCACAGGTAAGGGCGGCGTCCTTACATCATTAATCAAAAATCTTGCTGAAGCTGCTCTTGAAGGAGAGTTGGAGTCCCATCTCGGGCAGGAAGTTTCTGCCAACCGCCGTAATGGAAAAAGCAAAAAGACCATTAAATCCCTGGATGGTAAATTTGAGCTGGAAACCCCGCGTGACAGGGCCGGAACCTTCTCTCCACAGATCGTCAAAAAACATCAGACAACGCTCAGCGATGAAATTGAAAGAAAGATAATAGCCCTTTACGGCCTGGGCATGAGTTATAATGATATGGCTTCCCATTTACAGGAAATCTATGGACTTGAGATTTCAAATGCCACTCTGAGCACCATTACCGATAAAATCATCCATACCGTCAAAGAATGGCAGGCCAGGCCGTTGGAAAATGTGTACCCAATCGTATGGCTTGATGCCATACATTATAAAGTACGAGAAAACGGAAAGGTCGGCAGCAAAGCCGTTTACACAATTCTTGGGGTGAATATCGAGGGCCGCAAAGAGGTTCTTGGGCTGTACATATCCGAGAATGAGGGTGCGAACTTCTGGCTGCAGGTGTTAACAGACCTTTCAAACCGAGGGGTAAAAGATATCCTGATTGCCTGTGTTGATGGTCTAAAAGGTTTTCCCGAGGCCATTGAGACCATATTCCCGGACACAGAAGTTCAACTCTGCGTAGTCCACCAGATCCGAAATTCATTGAAATACGTTGGTTCCAAAAATAAAAAGAAATTTATGGCAGATCTAAAACGTGTTTATAAAGCGGTCAATAAGGATCTGGCCGAAGAAGAACTGGATATCTTGGAAAATAAATGGAATGACAAATACCCGATTGTGATAAAATCCTGGCGGAACAACTGGGAACGCCTCAGTCATTTCTTTAAATATCCAGAAGAGATTCGACGGATAATATACACCACAAATACCATTGAGGCTGTGCATCGACAGTTTCGAAAACTGACCAAAACAAAGGGATCATTCCCGAACCAGGACAGCCTGTTAAAGCTGCTTTACATGGGGATCCAGAACGCCAGTAAAAAATGGACAATGCCGATTCAAAATTGGTCACTGACAATTTCCCAGTTGGCAATTTTCTTTGAAGGCCGGCTGGATAAAGAGCTGGGAATTTGATAGGGATTTATTTACAGATGGAAAAGATGGTTCCAGGAACTCCACTCCAGCAAAAGTCAACTCCTCCGACGTGGCTGATTGAAGGCCCATTCTCGGACCTGACTTTTACTTCCGCTGGCGCTGAGGCAGATCCGGGAACCGAAACCGTGACACAGAATTCTGAACATTCCCGTTTTTACTCCCAACAGTTCAGTGGCTTTTCTATATGTTTACAAGAAAAATCTAGCACAAAACGATCAGGATCTCCAGTGTTTTCAACCTTTTTCTACAGCTTCAACAATCAAGATGACCTCCTAAAGCTGCTGTCCGGCAGGTGATGATTTTATTCATTACCTTGATCTGCTCGTGTGAGGCGTTGATGTTTTCCAAAAAGCGTTTACCTGCATGTCTGAATATATCAGCAATGTCATGTTGGGGTCTGCTGCTTTTAATGCAGCATTTGCCGATCATTGAAGCACCGTGTCAGCCGGGCTTACAACCTGGGATATGGCCTCCTTGCTGATGTGAAGATACTTGGCCGTGGTCCTGATGGATTTATGGCCCAGCATCTGCTGAAGCACGTATGTCCGGGTCCCTTGTTCCAGAAGATGGGTCGCAAAGCTGTGGCGCAGGGTATGGATGCCTCGGCCCCGTTCCACACCGGCCTTCATCTTGGCTTTATAATAAATCCGCTGTGCTGAATCGATGGTTAAATGCCTGGCCCTGGTCTGACCCGGGAAAATCCATTTACCCTGACGGTAGGTCTGCCAATAGTTCTCAAGGGTTTTCAACAGGATATCTGACAATACCGTATACCTGTCTTTTCGGCCTTTGCCCTGTTCGATCCTGATCATCTTGCAAGATCTTTCGATGTGGATGGGTTGAAGCTTGACCACCTCGCTGACCCTCAGTCCTGCACTGTAAACAGCCAAAAGTAGAGTGTAATGTTTGAGATTGCCACAGGCGTTTAAAATTCGCTCAACCTCTTCCTGGCTCAGTGCCATGAAAATCTTTCTTTCCTTGGGTCTGGGCGGGATGGACAGCTTGGGCTCTTTTTTTAACACGTGCTTACAAAATCGTTTTATTCCGGAAAATTGAACATTGCAGGTGTTCCATGACAGCTTTCGCTCCACAATGATATAGTCCAGATAATTCTGGAGCTGTTCATCGGTTAACTTGTCTGGCGACTGTTTGTAATGAAGCGCAAGGGATTTAATCGCGCTCATGTACGCTTTGTGGGTTTTGGGCGAAAGCCTGTGAAGGCTCATGTGTCTTTCAAATTGCTTGCGAAGTTGTGTCATTTTTACCTCCTGAATTATGGGTGGATAATCAGGAGAATGATGAAATAACACCGGGTAAATATAAAGGGATATTATATGGTAGTGGCCGACTTGTCCGGCAACGGCGAAGAGGCTTGACTGACCTTGCTTTCCGCGAAGCGGTTGTGTTCAACAAGAAATTGAACGATTCCGTTTATTGGTGATCTGCGGGTGGCGCATACCATTCCAAAATAACAACCGCATATCATGAATATCCGAGTGATAAACGACTGAAAAGGATGGTGATTTTTTCTTAGAGCGTTTTTCACATAAACTGAAATAATCACTCTATGGGAAAAAATGCAACCAGAAACATAGAGAAAGAATGAAAATAATTCAAAGACTTTTGAAACATGCTTAACGAGTATCCAGCAGACACTTATGGTATGAGCTGTCATCTTTTCTCCTGAGCCCCAAACCCGATATGTGGTGGGAATGTTCAGAATTCTGTGTCACGGTTTCGGTTCCCGGATCTGCCTCAGCGCCAGCGGAAGTAAAAGTCAGGTCCGAGAATGGGCCTTCAATCAGCCACGTCGGAGGAGTTGACTTTTGCTGGAGTGGAGTTCCTGGAACCATCTTTTCCATCTGTAAATAAATCCCTATCAAATTCCCAGCTCTTTATCCAGCCGGCCTTCAAAGAAAATTGCCAACTGGGAAATTGTCAGTGACCAATTTTGAATCGGCATTGTCCATTTTTTACTGGCGTTTTGGATCCCCATGTAAAGCAGCTTTAACAGGCTGTTCTGGTTCGGGAATGATCCCTTTGTTTTGGTCAGTTTTCGAAACTGTCGATGCACAGCCTCAATGGTATTTGTGGTGTATATTATCCGTCGAATCTCTTCTGGATATTTAAAGAAATGACTGAGGCGTTCCCAGTTGTTCCGCCAGGATTTTATCACAATCGGGTATTTGTCATTCCATTTATTTTCCAAGATATCCAGTTCTTCTTCGGCCAGATCCTTATTGACCGCTTTATAAACACGTTTTAGATCTGTCATAAATTCCTTTTTATTTTTGGAACCAACGTATTTCAATGAATTTCGGATCTGGTGGACTACGCAGAGTTGAACTTCTGTGTCCGGGAATATGGTCTCAATGGCCTCGGGAAAACCTTTTAGACCATCAACACAGGCAATCAGGATATCTTTTACCCCTCGGTTTGAAAGGTCTGTTAACACCTGCAGCCAGAAGTTCGCACCCTCATTCTCGGATATGTACAGCCCAAGAACCTCTTTGCGGCCCTCGATATTCACCCCAAGAATTGTGTAAACGGCTTTGCTGCCGACCTTTCCGTTTTCTCGTACTTTATAATGTATGGCATCAAGCCATACGATTGGGTACACATTTTCCAACGGCCTGGCCTGCCATTCTTTGACGGTATGGATGATTTTATCGGTAATGGTGCTCAGAGTGGCATTTGAAATCTCAAGTCCATAGATTTCCTGTAAATGGGAAGCCATATCATTATAGCTCATGCCCAGGCCGTAAAGGGCTATTATCTTTCTTTCAATTTCATCGCTGAGCGTTGTCTGATGTTTTTTGACGATCTGTGGAGAGAAGGTTCCGGCCCTGTCACGCGGGGTTTCCAGCTCAAATTTACTATCCAGGGATTTAATGGTCTTTTTGCTTTTTCCATTACGGCGGTTGGCAGAAACTTCCTGCCCGAGATGGGACTCCAACTCTCCTTCAAGAGCAGCTTCAGCAAGATTTTTGATTAATGATGTAAGGACGCCGCCCTTACCTGTGAAGGGTTTACCTTCCTGGATGCCTTTAAGGGCTTTTTGAAAATCAAATTCGGTGTTTTCTTCGGTCATGTCAGTTCTCCTTATTTAGCTGAGTATATCAGCTTTCATTCAACTGACACAGAATTTTGAACGCCCTTTATGTAGTATGCGACCATGTTCCGGGGTTGTGGGCCAAAATCAAGATTATGCCCTGTTAAATTTTTTATGGAAAAAGATTAGGATAATCATGAGTCGGTCAATCAACGTTATCCGGTATTTAAATTGATTATAGAAGGCTGCAAAACAGAAAATTCAGTAATCTAAACTCTTTCTTTGACTGAAATCAGGATTGTATCAATATTAGTTTGACTTTCTAATCCTTTTTTGGGTAGATATTGCGCGTTTGATTTGATTATTGTCGACATTCCCTATTATACGTATTTGGCAACTTTTCTGACATATTAAAAATTAGGTTTAAAGGAACAAAACGATGATTCGATTTTTCAACATTTTTTCTTTGGTTATTTTTCTATCTCTTTTGTGTACGGTTCATGCGAGGGCCTTTGATGAAAAAGACCTGAGCCGGCTTAAACAGACGAAACAATGTCCTGGTTGCAACCTGACCGGTGCTAAGCTGGACAGTGCGAACCTGTCCGATGCTTTCCTGTCCGGTGCGAAACTCGACGGTGCTGACCTGACCGGTGCTGACCTGACCGGTGCTGACCTGTCCGGTGTTAACCTGGACGTTGTCCTGTCCGGTGTAACCTGGACCAACGGTTGCAAATGTAAAAACTATAAATGTTCAAATTGTCGATAAATTGAATGGATAGTCAGACATATCCTTGCCGAATGAACTATCCTATACATTTTTCACCATCAAGTGCTTCCCAGTACTTGACCACTGTGTCTGGAATTTGTTTATCCTTTTCTGAAAATTCCAATTCATTTTCAATGAAAAGAGTGATGAGGTCATCGTATCGATCCGACTCATGAATAATGATCATTTTTATTTTCCTTTGAAGCTCAACATGTGGTGAACAACGCTTTTTGATCCCTCTTTTTCAATTGCTGATCAAGCGAAATTAAGGTTACAATGCCGGGATTTATTTCATCACCAGAAAATAGATCTGCCCATGGGCTGTCATATGGCCGGCTGTAAATTCGGCCCAGTTCCTGTTTCCGCAGAAGATATCCACCCGGCCCGGCCCTTTGATGGCCCCGCCCGTATCCTGGTTTAAAGCAAAAAACGAGGCCCGTTCCCACTCATCTTTAGGCTGGTTCTCTTTTCCGGGCAGCGCCGTCTCAACAAAGGCCAGCCCCCCCTTGGGAAAGACCTTGGGGTCTGTGGCAATGGCCCGCAACGGGGTGATGGCCACGCCGATACTGCCAAAGGGGCCTCCCTTGCCTGCCTTAAAAAACACAACGCTCTTGTTAAAATGCAGCACCTCATCCATTTGAGAGGGATTTTTCTCCAGCCATTCACGGATGGCCTGCATGGACATTTTCTCCCGGGGGATCTCATTTTTATCAATCAAATACCTGCCAACGGATCTATAGGCATTACCGTTGGATCCGGCATAGTGAACCCTGAGTTCTTCTCCGTTTTCCAAAGCCATCCGGCCCGATCCCTGGATCTCCAGAAAAAACCGGTCCACCCTGGAGGCCAGCCAGACCACAGGTTCTGCCCTTTTTTCAAAATCAGGGGTGGTATTAATCTCTTTTCTGGCATAATAGGGCAAAACCTGGCCGGTCTCTTGGGCCACCCGGGCCATGAGGCGTTTATGCCCCTTATACTTGTCTGAAAATTTGGACAGATCAATCTGGAAAAGATCTTGGGGCATGGAATATACCGGAAAGGAAAAATTGTCGCTTCGGGTCAGGCTGCCCTTGTAAGTGGGCTCAAAATATCCTGTAAACAGCACCTGTCCATTGGTATTTCCCACGCTTTTATACACATGAAACCACTTGCGGATAAATTGATTCAATTCAGGCCCGGTGGGACGGCCAATTAAAAATTGTTTAAAGGTCTCAAGGGAATGGATCATGTGAACGGCATCGTATTGATCCTTGCCGTACACATAGGTCCGGGTCGGGGGCACCCGGTTAAAATAAACCAGGCTCTGGTCAATGGCGGATTCAAGATTCTCAAATCCCAGGGTGTCCAAAAATTTAGGATACTGCCTTGAAGATATTTTTACCACAGGGACCTGCACCACATCCTCTGGAGTGGTTTTGCCCCGGCATCCGGTAAAAAGGATAAGGCTTAACACCAGAAAAAAAAACAAAACCACTGCCCGTTTAAAGGGGGGCTGCTCTAAACTGTTTGCGCTAGTCATCGGTCATTGTCCTTTTTACCAGGTGACGGGTGACGCTCTTTTCATGGGAAATAGAAGACAGCTCAGGCAAGGGAGCGGAGGCCACAGACAGGGTTTCAAATTTTCGGGCCGAGGCCATCACCCGTGTTTCCATGGCCCCTGCGGTCCTGTTGAAGGTGGCGGCTGTTTTTTCAATATCCTTTCCAAGGCGGTTCATATGGTCGGTCATGGTGGAAAGCCTGCTAAAAAGCTCAGACCCCAAATCTCTTATGGCTTCTGCATTTTCATATCCCTTTTGCTGGCGCCAGGAATAGGATATTGCCTTGAGCATGGCAATGAGGGTGGTCGGGGTGGCCAGAATCACGCCCTGTTCAATTGCTTTTTCAATGAGATCCGGCTTCTGGGAAAGGGCTGCGGAAAAAAAATTTTCACCGGGGATAAAAAGCACAACAAACTCAGGGCTCGGGGTAAATGCCGACCAATACTGCTTGGATGACAATTGGGAAACATGGGCCAGGACCTGTCCGGCATGGGCCCTCATCCTGGCGTTTCTCTCTTTTTCATCACAGGCTTCTAGAGCATCCAGATAGGCCATCAAAGGCACTTTGGCATCCACCACGATCTTCCGGCTGCCCGGCAGGGTGACCACCATATCCGGACGCAAAGCCCCTTTGCCCTGCCCTTCTACGGCCTGCTCAAAAAAGTCACAATACTCGGCCATGCCGGAAAGTTCAGCCACCCTTTTCAGGGTAATCTCTCCCCAGCGCCCTCTGACATGGGGCACCCGAAGGGCTTTGACCAGATTTCCGGTTTCCAGATAAAGCTGCTGCTGGGTCTTGGCCATCTCTGTCAAATAACGGCTGATGGAACCAAAGGCATGTTCCCTGTCCTTTTCCATAATTCCCAGGCGCTGTTCATATTTGTCCAGCACCCTGTGAACCGGGTCCACAGCCTGCTTTATCTCGTCCCCCTTGGCCTTAAAATCGTGCCGCGCCTCCTGCACATACCCCTTAAAATGGGACTGGGCAAGGTCCATGAATTTTAAAGAATTCTCATACAGGGCCTGGGAGGACAATTCCCTGAACCGGTCGGCAAAAAAAAACAGGCCGAACCGGGCAGCCAATGCGGCAAGCACAATGCCGGCAGCAAGGCCGGCACTGAAAAACCCAAGCTGTTCCATGGTAATCCCTGTCATCAGGTCTTTTCCGAACGATAGGTGCCGCTTTTTCCCCCGGATTTGGCCGCCAGGTGGATATTGGATATTTCCATGGCCTTGTCATAGGCCTTGCACATGTCATAAATGGTCAGGGCCGCAACAGAAACGGCTGTCAACGCCTCCATTTCCACCCCGGTTTTCTCTGTCAAAGAGACCTCGGCCTCAATGTCAATGGCATTGATGGGCCGGTTGGGTAAAAAATCAACCCTGGCATAGGTCAGGTTGATGGGATGGCACATGGGAATCAGATCCCAGGTCTTTTTGGCCGCCATAACACCGGCGATCCGTGCGGTCTCAAGCACGTTTCCCTTTTTAACCTTTTCATCCAGAATCATGCTCAGGGTCTCCGGGGTCATGGTAATACGCCCCCTGGCAATGGCCTGCCTTTTGGTGGGGGCTTTATTGCCCACATCCACCATTCTGACCCGGCCCTGGTCATCCAAATGGGTAAATTCCTTCATTGTCACTCCTTGCTGGTCAAAAAATTAAGGGATCAGGCAAAAATCTGGGTTTTGGATGTGGCTTCCCCTTTGATCCGATTCAGGGTATGGGTCAGGGTCTCGATCACATGTTCACGAATATCACCGGCAACGGCCAGGAACATGACATCATCTCCTACGGTCAAAGGCTTGTCAGCCTCTATATGAACCAGGACTTCCACAATCCCCGGTTGTGACCTGGCCTGGGCCAAAATCTCGTCTAAACGCTTATGGTCCACCTTGACCTCAAGCCCTGTGACGGCCTCTCCCTCTCTGGAGGTGGCCCGGACCACCCCGTTATGGTAAAGCACCATGCCGGCTTTGGAAAAATCCGGATGGTTTCTCATTTCATTGATCATTGCAGGTAAATCCATGGGGCCTCCTTAAAAATTATCAGTCTTCGGTTAAATTCAGGGGTTCAAAACAATCCGGTCAGGACGACTCCCCGGCCATGGTCCTTGCCAATGCCAGGTCCTCAGGCGTATTGACGTTAAATTTAAACCGCATCTTTGGATCCAGCGTTTCCAATGTCTCAGGCAATACCTCAAGCACTTTTTTGGGCGTAAAACATTTTTTAATCATAAACCGCTGCCGGCTCAAATTTGTTTCCATCCGTGGCAGACAGGATTTGTGATAGAGAGCGGATAAGGGTTCCAGACCTTCCCGGGTTCGAGGAATAATAATTTCCTTTTTCGATGTTCTTTGGCTCAACAGGTATTGAATCACGGTTTCACTGATAAAGGGCACATCGCAGGCCGTGGCGTAAATCCATGGAGAGGCTGAGTAGAAAAGTCCTGTGTGAAGGCCTGCCAGTGCGCATCCTGCAGGAATGATATCCGTGACCACCAGGGCATCCATGGATGCAAATTCCTTTGGATCATTCACCACCAGGATCACCTGACTGAACAATTTGGAAAAAAGAGAATAAATCTTATCCAGGATGATCGTTTCTCCCACCTGGTGAAATGCTTTTTTTTTCCCGGGAAGCCGGCTGTTTTTCCCACCGGCCAGAATGACCCCTGTACAATCAATTTTTTCCAAAATACGTGTATTCCCCGGTTTTTTTCTTGCTAAAGTTCATCCCCACTTGACTATAGGATCTTGGACTTAAAATCAAGGTGTTGCCGTGGCAAAAAAAAGATGATAGGTAAATTTACAGCCAAAAGAAAATCTATAAAAAGGCAGGGTATGAAACACAAAAAAAACATTCTCAACCATCAGGATTTCAAACGGATCATCACCAGAATCGCATATGAAATCATCGAAACCCATAAGGGAGTTCAAAACCTGGCCCTGGTCGGAATCCAGACCCGGGGAGATTTTCTGGCCAAACGGCTGGCAGACCAGATCCTGGACATTGAAGGCAGTCAGATTCCCGTGGGCAGCATGGACATCAACATGTACCGGGACGACTGGACCAAAATCAGTCATCAGCCCATTGTAAGGCCGTCCAAGATTCCCTTTTCAGTGGACGATAAAAACATCATCCTTGTGGATGATGTGCTGTTCACCGGCAGAACCATCAGGGCTGCCATGGATGCCCTGATGGATTTTGGACGGCCTGCCCGCATCGAGCTTGCCATTCTCGTGGACAGAGGTCATCGGGAGCTGCCCATTCAAGCCGATTACAAAGGCATATTTCAAGATACCGAACCTTTGGACATGATCCATGTGCTTGTAAAGGAACATGACAAGGAAGACAGCGTATACAAGGAACTATTATAAATCATGAGCAGCCTTTTACATAAAAAATCAAGCCCTGTAAAACTGAGCATTGCCGTGGTCTCGGTTTCCACCACAAGAACACTGGAAAATGATAAAGCCGGGACCTGGATCAAAAAGCAGGCTAAAAAAGAAGGTCATGAGGTGGTCATCCACCAGGTGGTTACCGATGAAATTGCGGCCATAAGGGATCTTCTGGTCCATATTACCGAAAGAGTTTGCCCGGATGCCGTGATCATGACCGGAGGCACCGGCATCAGCCCGAAGGATGTCACCATTGAAGCGGTCCGCCCCTTATTTGACAAGGAACTTACGGCTTTTGGCCCTGTGTTTGCCCAGCTCAGCTTTGAGCAGATCGACTCTGCCGCCATCATGTCCAGGGCCACGGCCGGCATAGTACAAGGCAGAATTGTCTTTTGCATGCCAGGCAGCCTCAACGCCTGCAAACTCGCCTGTAACTCACTGATATTTCCGGAACTCGGACATCTGTTAAAACACATAAAGGAATAGAATATGACTGAATTGGAAACCTTTGTCGCAGAATGGAAAGACAATGACAACCGGACCCGCAAGGCATTTGTGGAATTAATGGACCACCTGAAAGGACTTGATCAGACCCGGCTGGAATTCAATGCCCGGCCCGGAGTCACCTATTCTCTGCGCCCCTGTCATGCCGCCCAGACCAAGCGTCCCCTTTTTGCCATGGTCGACGTGATTGATGATGACCCTGAAGACAGATGGCTCTCGGTCTGTTTCTACGGCGAAATGGTCACAGACCCTGAAGAGGCCGGCGACTTTGTTCCCGAGGGCCTTCTCGGAGAAGACGCATGCTGCTTTGACCTCTACGAATATGATGCCGGGGACATGGCCTATGTCAAAGACCGCATCACCCAGGCCCACGCCAATTCCCCTGAATAAATCCAGGCATTCATAAAAAACCAAAGGCCAGGCGGCATACCTGCCGTCCCAGCCTTTGGGTCCTGATCTTTTCTAAGCCTTATACGGAAAAACGAATATTTAAAATATCCCCGTCCTCAACCACATAATCCTTGCCTTCCACATTAAACTTGCCGTTTTTCTTAAGCTCCGCCTCTGACCCCAGGGAGACCAGTTCATCATATTTAAAGACCTCGGCCCGGATAAATCCCCGCTCCAGGTCTGAATGGATCACTCCGGCGGCAACCGGGGCCTTGGCCGCTTTGCGGACCAGCCATTGACGAACCTCATCTTTGCCCACAGTAAAAAAAGAAATCAAATTCAAAGAACTAAGACAAAGGGAGGTCAGGGTTTCAAGGGCTGTGGCCTTAATGCCCAGGTCCTCAAGAAACTCTTGTTTTTCTTCCTGGGTATCCAGCAGGGCAATTTCAGCCTCCACCTTTGCTGAGACCAGCATCACCTCAATCATAAACCTGTCGCAACTCTCCTTAAATCCTTCGAGCAAGGCCTCATTGCCCAGGTCATCCTCTGAGACGTTCACGGCAATGACCAGTTTTTTCAAGGTGATAAACGGATATGACCGGATCATTTTAGATTCATCCTCTGTCAAATCCATGAGGCGCAGGGGCAGTTCCTCTTCCAGGTGGACCAGCATCTTCTCCATCAAGACCAGCTCTTTTTTCTGGTCTTCATCCTTGATCTTTTTGACCATGGCCGCCAAACGCTCAATCCGTTTTTCAACAAAGATCTGATCGTGCATCACCAGCTCTGAATTGACCATATGAAAATCCCTGAGCGCATCCACCGACCCTTCGGCATGGTAGATGGAATCATCTTCAAAGGCCCTGACCACATGGCAGATGGCATCCATGTCCGCAATATCCTTGAAAATATCTCCCTTGGAAATGGTTTCCGCCTCCATCTTGGGCAGAAGCACAAGATCAATCCGGGCGCGCACCTGCTTGTCAGGATCGTACATATCAACCAGGGTGTTGAACCTTGAGTCGAGGATATCGGCAGTGCCCGGAACGGGTTTAAACGCCTTTGCAAGATCTGTAATTTCGTTGCCTGTCAAAATCTGAAATAATGTTTTTTTCCCTGTCTGGGGCAGACCAATGATGCCAACCTTCATAGTATTTTAATCATCCCTTTGCATTTTAAAATTTACTTCACAACTTAAATAATATATCAAATTTGCAGGCAATAAGACAGTTAAAATCAGTGATGTCCGGTTAGGTTTTTGCTTGCTCAATAATTTTTTGATCTTTGACAATATTGTCCCTGTTTGAACTATGAGAGCCCTGCTCCTCGCAGCCAAACAGGTCATTTAGAATGGCGGTTCGCAGCTGCCGAATTCTTTTGATCGTGACCTTTTCATTAAACTGTTTTTGGCAATGGATTGCCAGTAACAGGTAAGTGATAAGGCCGCCAAGAATCTGAACCATAAGGCCGTATTCACTGCGGGCAATGAGATGATATACCTTCAGATGTTCTTTCCACCATTTGAAAAAATCCTCAATGGTCCACCGGAGTTTATAAATTGTTGCTATTTGTTCCGCTGTTAAATCATGCCTGTCAGTTGCCACATAGTATTTGACGCCAGCAATTTTATAGCCAACAACCCGAACAGGCCTTTTCGTCTGGTTTTGATTCGGAGTACCAAGTTTAACCAGTGCATCATAAAAAATGTAGCTGTCGGAAGGGGTCTCGTGGTTATCAATAATTGTTCTTGTTGTCCTGGTTTTTATACGGCAGACAAAATGTTTGCCTTGCTCCTGAAGCAGGTCAAATTCTTTATGGGATTGATATCCACGATCCATAACACCTGTTTGCCCCTTGGAAACTATTTTGGGAACAAAGGTGCGTTCAGCGCCGTTGCCTTCAGTCAAAAAGATTTTGTTTGGGATTCCGTGATTAATGTCAAATCCGCAATGTACTTTGGCTTTTTTACTTCCTTTTCTGTAGTTCGCCCAGTGCATTGAAAGGACGGGCGCATTCCCATTTTCCCGGTTATACCGCTGGCACTGGATTGTGCATGTTTGCCATCTGCTTCAGGCAGTTCCAACGCCCTGCTTTATAAAATGATCGCAGCATAATCATTTTTTCTGCATTCTCCCGATACCAAAAGATGCATGGACCTTTAAGACGTAAATTCAGGGAATGTTCAGAATTCTGTGTCACGGTTTCGGTTCCCGGATCTGCCTCAGCGCCAGCGGAAGTAAAAGTCAGGTCCGAGAATGGGCCTTCAATCAGCCACGTCGGAGGAGTTGACTTTTGCTGGAGTGGAGTTCCTGGAACCATCTTTTCCATCTGTAAATAAATCCCTATCAAATTCCCAGCTCTTTATCCAGCCGGCCTTCAAAGAAAATTGCCAACTGGGAAATTGTCAGTGACCAATTTTGAATCGGCATTGTCCATTTTTTACTGGCGTTCTGGATCCCCATGTAAAGCAGCTTTAACAGGCTGTCCTGGTTCGGGAATGATCCCTTTGTTTTGGTCAGTTTTCGAAACTGTCGATGCACAGCCTCAATGGTATTTGTGGTGTATATTATCCGTCGAATCTCTTCTGGATATTTAAAGAAATGACTGAGGCGTTCCCAGTTGTTCCGCCAGGATTTTATCACAATCGGGTATTTGTCATTCCATTTATTTTCCAAGATATCCAGTTCTTCTTCGGCCAGATCCTTATTGACCGCTTTATAAACACGTTTTAGATCTGCCATAAATTCCTTTTTATTTTTGGAACCAACGTATTTCAATGAATTTCGGATCTGGTGGACTACGCAGAGTTGAACTTCTGTGTCCGGGAATATGGTCTCAATGGCCTCGGGAAAACCTTTTAGACCATCAACACAGGCAATCAGGATATCTTTTACCCCTCGGTTTGAAAGGTCTGTTAACACCTGCAGCCAGAAGTTCGCACCCTCATTCTCGGATATGTACAGCCCAAGAACCTCTTTGCGGCCCTCGATATTCACCCCAAGAATTGTGTAAACGGCTTTGCTGCCGACCTTTCCGTTTTCTCGTACTTTATAATGTATGGCATCAAGCCATACGATTGGGTACACATTTTCCAACGGCCTGGCCTGCCATTCTTTGACGGTATGGATGATTTTATCGGTAATGGTGCTCAGAGTGGCATTTGAAATCTCAAGTCCATAGATTTCCTGTAAATGGGAAGCCATATCATTATAACTCATGCCCAGGCCGTAAAGGGCTATTATCTTTCTTTCAATTTCATCGCTGAGCGTTGTCTGATGTTTTTTGACGATCTGTGGAGAGAAGGTTCCGGCCCTGTCACGCGGGGTTTTTAGCTCAAATTTACCATCCAGGGATTTAATGGTCTTTTTGCTTTTTCCATTACGGCGGTTGGCAGAAACTTCCTGCCCGAGATGGGACTCCAACTCTCCTTCAAGAGCAGCTTCAGCAAGATTTTTGATTAATGATGTAAGGACGCCGCCCTTACCTGTGAAGGGTTTACCTTCCTGGATGCCTTTAAGGGCTTTTTGAAAATCAAATTCGGTGTTTTCTTCGGTCATGTCAGTTCTCCTTATTTAGCTGAGTATATCAGCTTTCATTCAACTGACACAGAATTTTGAACGCCCTCGCGTCCACTACATAAATGATCAAAAGCTTGGGTTCTCGCCATGCCCCACGAAATCGGGTTCTATCCTTTTGGGTTTTTGGTCCCCTTTTCTTCTCTCTGAGCCGAGTGCGGCCACCATCAGTGCTGATAACGACTCGCCGCCCTTCAAGTAAATCTCCATCATTTAATGGGATTCGGCCCGCTTGTTGTTCGGCTCGAGCCCGCTCTGCGTACCGATAGGTCAGTTTGCGGATGACCTTTATACCCAACGTCATCCCACGGTCACAAAGCACTTGACGGACTTCTTCAAAAGAACTTAATAAGGCTGACCAAGAACTCACCATAGAAGCCAAAGCAGGCGAGCAGCGATCATGGATTCCAAGAAGGATTAAACCAGCGTATGCACCTTTATATCTTTTTCCTTTTCGGCGGTCACAGGACCTTCGATAGTATCGAACATGAATATCAACCGAACTATCTGTACAAAGCTGAATCCAAACGGTCTCAAGCCCTTCGCTTTTCATCCGTCCCGGCCAATTGGACATCAATTCTTTTTCTTGGTCGACCTGTTCAGAGGAATCTACTGAGGCCTGGATCTTTTTTTTAAAAAAAAGGCGCTTATCCGATTTGTATACTCAAGGATTTCCTGCTCCATCTGTTCTAATTCGTTAGCGTTACGAACCAAGCGATTTGGATCTTCTTCCAGTTCTTTGAGGCATGCAAGGACTTCATCAACAGTATTACAATCTTCAGCTTTCTTCATTAGCACAATCCATTTATGTTCATTTCAGCGTAACAGAGGATATCATTCTTTTTGCTCTAAAAGACAGGCCTTTTTAAAACCGGGAAAATGGGAATGCGCCCGAAAGGACTGCATTTATGAGACTACCGTCAATGGAAACCAACTCTCCTAACTCGGCGTGTTCACCCGGATGACACTCAAGAGCCTGTTTATAAAAATCCTCAAAGATAAATTGCAGTTGTTCGAGTCCCCTGTGATTGATGGCTTCACAGAAACTACTACGGCTGATACCACCGTCTGGCGCAATATTTTCTTTAGCAAAAACATTCTCCTTGAGATCCTGAATTAAATGTCGGGCAGACTTGTGCTCCTGAAGATGGAAATAAACCAAAGCATTTATCTGGTCTTCGAATGTCATTTTTAAAGGGCGGTCTCCTCGAGATTGTAATTCCGGTGCTTTTGAAAGTGACTTTATCAGAGGGCACCTGAAATTGTCAAAGTTCAGGGACCGTAGTTGTTTTTTAGGGACATGAGATGTGCGTCATTTGAGCTCCTTGAGTTAAATTTTTACGCACATTTGTCAACACAAAACCGACTGTTTTTTCAATGATTTTAGATGCTTTTTATATGCAACAACCTAACCGGACACTACTGAGTTAAAATACCGCGGCAAAGGAGACCTTGGTTTGACCCAGACAATCTACCGCCCTCCCCTGATGTTAGGGAACGGCCATATCCAGACCATCTATCCTGTACTTTTCAGGAAAAAAATTGACATCACCTATACCCGGGAGCGGATATCAACTCCTGACAAGGACTTTCTGGATCTTGACTGGTCACGCATCCACAGTAACCGCCTGGCGGTGATCTCCCACGGACTTGAAGGCAATACCACCCGAAATTATATCACCGGCATGGTCAGGGCAGTGAACCAGGGCGGCTGGGATGCTCTGGCATGGAATTTTAGGGGGTGCAGCGGAGAACCCAACGCCTGTCTCAAATTTTACCACAACGGTGCCACAGACGATCTGTCCGAGGTCATTGACCATGCCTGTGCAACGGGCCGTTACAATGAAATCGCATTGATCGGCTTTAGCTTAGGGGGCAACCTGAGCCTGGTTCATCTGGGCCGGGACAAGGTCAATTCAAAAGTTTCAAAAGCCGTAACCTTTTCCGTGCCCTGCGATCTTAAGGCCAGTGCGGCTGTTTTGTCACGCCCTGCGAACAGGCTTTATATGAAACGGTTTTTAATCCTGCTCCGGAAAAAAATCAAAGCAAAGATGAAGATAATGCCCCATGCCATAAACGACCGGGGCTATGAAGCCATTACCACCTTTAAGGGATTTGACGACAGGTATACCGCCCCCATTCACGGATTTAAAAATGCAGAGGATTATTGGGAAAAATGCGCCAGCCGGCAGTTTATCCCCCGAATAAACATACCGACCCTGATCATCAATGCCCAAAATGATCCTTTCCTGCCCAAGGAATGTTTTCCAGTGTCAGAGGCGGGATACAACAAAAACATCACCCTGAGAATGCCAAGGTCAGGCGGGCATGTGGGATTTGTTGAATTTGACAAACAAGGCGTCTACTGGTCTGAAAAACAGGCTGTCTCTTTTTTAAACAACCATGCTTAACTCTGAAAACGGATTGGCAGGTTTGACCCTTTGTCTTTCCGGGTCCTTGGCAAGATAAGAGGCCGCACACAGGGGATCATGGGGATAGACCAGAAGCGCATTTGTCTTTAATGCCCGGTCCAGCAATTGTTGCTTTTCATCTATCAGTCCTTCAGGAAACCTGTCATACCCCATGGTAATGGGCAGGTTGACCCAGGGATGGGCCGGAATCAGATCGCCTGTAAACACTAGGGTTTTATCCTTTGCCCGGATCCATGAGACCAGCATGCCCGGGGTATGGCCCTGGCTTTCCATAAAGCTGATTTCAACCGGGTCCAGGCAGAGCCTGTCCCCCTCTTTTTTTAAAGAGAGCCGTCCGGAACCTTCCAGCATGGCGGCAAGCCCCGGGATAAAGGATGCCCGGTCCCTGGAATGGGGGGTGCAGGCACGGAAAAAATTCTTCTCTCCCACAATATAAGCGGCATTGGGGAATAACAACTCAAGATCATCCCGGCCCTGTTCCCATTTGGCCAACAACCCGCCGGCATGGTCAAAATGGAGGTGGGAAAGGATGACATGACTAATCTCCCTGTGGTCAAGGCCGTGATCGGCCAGGGATTCAAGCAGCACATGGCGGGATTCTCTGATCTGAAACCGCTGCCTCATCTTTGGGGACAAATAAGCACCGGCCCCTGTTTCAAACAAAATATTTTCTTTGGAGGTCTGGACCAGGAGGCATTTGGAAGCAATCTCGATCATGTTCCGGTCATCTGCCGGCATCCACTGGGCCCACAGGGCTTTGGGGGCATTGCCGAACATGCTCCCCCCGTCAAGCTTCATTGAGTTTCCGTTGAGCACGGTGAATACAATATCTGACACAGGATAATTTCCTTGGTTGACAATGATCAGGGCAGTTTGATCCTGCGTTTTTCAGCAAGGGCATGGCAACGATAAAGAATGGCCACATGGCCCACAATGCCGGCCACATGGCAGCGATTGCGTTTTGAAATTTCTTCAACCAGGGCGGTTTTCACCTCTTTTCCCTTGTGATCCACGAACTTGATCTTAATTAATTCAGAGGCATCAAGGGCGGCATCGATTTCATCCACAAGAGAGGGGGTGATCCCTTTCTGGCCGACAAAGGCGGCGGGGTTCAGTTTGTGGGCAAGCCCTCTTAAATATTTTCTCTGGGATCCTTTTAACTCGGTCACGTATGGTTTCCTTCATATATCAATTTAAAATTCGGCATCTTATCACAACCCCGATCAAAAGAACAGAACAGAGAGGTCATGGAAATTTTTAGGGCCGTTCATCCAGCTGTGATGGTACAAAAAACCGTGGCAGCTTGGGTCCGAAGGGCTTTAATTTTTTCCACCCTCAAGGCCTGATCCGGATAAAGAGAGGTCTGTTTCTGGTTGGGACAAAAATACCAGGTACAGACAAAGGGCCGTTCTTTCCTAGCCAAAAGACATCCTTGATTCCCCAGATGAATACAAGAGACGGCAAGGGCGTTTTTTTTCCTGAAAACCTGGCTGTCAGGCAGCCGGTCCAACCCAAAATAAAGATAGAGCATATCCTTAAAATCATACCAGATGGTGGCCCGTTCACAACAATTATCCCGGCATTCAGGACAGGTCTGGGCGCAGATCAGGTCCAGGTCAGGTCCCATGGCATCAAATTCATTTGCAATTTTTTCTGCCAGATCCCGGACCGGGTCCAGGTCCTTTCCCCTGCGTTCATCAACAAGGGAAAAAAACCGGCCCACCTGAAAAAACTCATCTTTGGCCTGCCACGGGATGATCATGACAGCTCGGACAGATCAAAGCTTTCACTCAGGTTGATGGTCTTGATAAACCGTTTGAGCAAATTTGTATCAAAACAATGGGCCATGCCGTTGTCCCGAAGTTTCATCCTGGCTTCCACCCTTTTTTGGGCCTCTTCCTCCAAAATTTCCCTTTCCCGCAGGCGCCTGAGTTTGGCATCATAATCATCCCGGACAATGGCGGTCATGGGCAGCCGTTTATTTTCCATGGCTTCGGCTTCAAATTTTTTCAGGGTGTCAAGATAGGGATTATCCCCTGCCATAAGCCTTAACGCCTCAAAAGGGGTTTTTGCCTTTTTATAGGATCGCTCTGAAGTCAGGGCATCAAATACATCTGCAATATGACAGATTTTGGCCAGCAAAGGAATTTCATCCCCGGACAGCCCGCAGGGATACCCGCTGCCGTCCTCATTTTCATGGTGATAGACAATGATCTGCATGACCTGTCGTGACACGCCTTTTTCAAAGAGCATGGAGGCGGCATAGGCGGTATGGGACTGCATGAGAATATATTCAAGATTATTGAGCCGTCCGGGTTTATTGATGACATTCCTGGGAATTTTAATCTTCCCGATATCATGGAGATATCCTGCAACCGTGGCCTCAAGGATCAATGCCTTGAGATCGTCAACCCCCTTTAGATCAAAAAGATCCTGGTTGGCCTTGATAAATACGGCACAAAGCCACCCCACCTTGATCGAGTGGGTGTGGGTCTCATAGTCATGTCCGATAAGGCTTTCAACCCCCTTGAGCGATTCAATTGAAGAAAGGAAATCCACGGCTTTGGAAATGAGTTTTTCAAGATCCGTCATGACGGTTCCCAGTGCAGGCGCTAAACGTAAATTGGCTGAAAATGCCTCTTTGACCACCTCGGTAGACAAGGCAACAAGGGTAGGGCGCATTCCCATTTTCCCGGTTTTAAAAAGGCCTGTCTTTTAGAGCAAAAAGAATGATATCCTCTGTTACGCTGAAATGAACATAAATGGATTGTGCTAATGAAGAAAGCTGAAGATTGTAATACTGTTAATGAAGTCCTTGCATGCCTCAAAGAACTGGAAAAAGATCCAAATCGCTTGGTTCGTAACGCTAACGAATTAGAACAGATGGAGCAGGAAATCCTTGAGTATACAAATCGGATAAGCGCCTTTTTTTTAAAAAAAAGATCCAGGCCTCAGTAGATTCCTCTGAACAGGTCGACCAAGAAAAAGAATTGATGTCCAATTGGCCGGGACGGATGAAAAGCGAAGGGCTTGAGACCGTTTGGATTCAGCTTTGTACAGATAGTTCGGTTGATATTCATGTTCGATACTATCGAAGGTCCTGTGACCGCCGAAAAGGAAAAAGATATAAAGGTGCATACGCTGGCTTAATCCTTCTTGGAATCCATGATCGCTGCTCGCCTGCTTTGGCTTCTATGGTGAGTTCTTGGTCAGCCTTATTAAGTTCTTTTGAAGAAGTCCGTCAAGTGCTTTGTGACCGTGGGATGACGTTGGGTATAAAGGTCATCCGTAAACTGACCTATCGGTACGCAGAGCGGGCTCGAGCCGAACAACAAGCGGGCCGAATCCCATTAAATGATGGAGATTTACTTGAAGGGCGGCGAGTCGTTATCAGCACTGATGGTGGCCGCACTCGGCTCAGAGAGAAGAAAAGGGGACCAAAAACCCAAAAGGATAGAACCCGATTTCGTGGGGCATGGCGAGAACCCAAGCTTTTGATCATTTATGTAGTGGACGCCCATAGAAAGGGAATGTTCAGAATTCTGTGTCACGGTTTCGGTTCCCGGATCTGCCTCAGCGCCAGCGGAAGTAAAAGTCAGGTCCGAGAATGGGCCTTCAATCAGCCACGTCGGAGGAGTTGACTTTTGCTGGAGTGGAGTTCCTGGAACCATCTTTTCCATCTGTAAATAAATCCCTATCAAATTCCCAGCTCTTTATCCAGCCGGCCTTCAAAGAAAATTGCCAACTGGGAAATTGTCAGTGACCAATTTTGAATCGGCATTGTCCATTTTTTACTGGCGTTCTGGATCCCCATGTAAAGCAGCTTTAACAGGCTGTCCTGGTTCGGGAATGATCCCTTTGTTTTGGTCAGTTTTCGAAACTGTCGATGCACAGCCTCAATGGTATTTGTGGTGTATATTATCCGTCGAATCTCTTCTGGATATTTAAAGAAATGACTGAGGCGTTCCCAGTTGTTCCGCCAGGATTTTATCACAATCGGGTATTTGTCATTCCATTTATTTTCCAAGATATCCAGTTCTTCTTCGGCCAGATCCTTATTGACCGCTTTATAAACACGTTTTAGATCTGCCATAAATTTCTTTTTATTTTTGGAACCAACGTATTTCAATGAATTTCGGATCTGGTGGACTACGCAGAGTTGAACTTCTGTGTCCGGGAATATGGTCTCAATGGCCTCGGGAAAACCTTTTAGACCATCAACACAGGCAATCAGGATATCTTTTACCCCTCGGTTTGAAAGGTCTGTTAACACCTGCAGCCAGAAGTTCGCACCCTCATTCTCGGATATGTACAGCCCAAGAACCTCTTTGCGGCCCTCGATATTCACCCCAAGAATTGTGTAAACGGCTTTGCTGCTGACCTTTCCGTTTTCTCGTACTTTATAATGTATGGCATCAAGCCATACGATTGGGTACACATTTTCCAACGGCCTGGCCTGCCATTCTTTGACGGTATGGATGATTTTATCGGTAATGGTGCTCAGAGTGGCATTTGAAATCTCAAGTCCATAGATTTCCTGTAAATGGGAAGCCATATCATTATAACTCATGCCCAGGCCGTAAAGGGCTATTATCTTTCTTTCAATTTCATCGCTGAGCGTTGTCTGATGTTTTTTGACGATCTGTGGAGAGAAGGTTCCGGCCCTGTCACGCGGGGTTTTTAGCTCAAATTTACCATCCAGGGATTTAATGGTCTTTTTGCTTTTTCCATTACGGCGGTTGGCAGAAACTTCCTGCCCGAGATGGGACTCCAACTCTCCTTCAAGAGCAGCTTCAGCAAGATTTTTGATTAATGATGTAAGGACGCCGCCCTTACCTGTGAAGGGTTTACCTTCCTGGATGCCTTTAAGGGCTTTTTGAAAATCAAATTCGGTGTTTTCTTCGGTCATGTCAGTTCTCCTTATTTAGCTGAGTATATCAGCTTTCATTCAACTGACACAGAATTTTGAACGCCCTCGTAAAAAAGGAAAAACGTCATCATTCTGAGCCATCAAAAATTGTAGTGTTTTTATCGTACTTCTGGATACTAATTTTTAGTAGATAGAAGAATCAAATCTCTATTCTATAAAAAACCACTTATTAACTGGAAATATAGTATGAGATATATAAAATTTCAGTGATGTCCGGTTAGGTTTTTGCTTGCTCAATAATTTTTTGATCTTTGACAATATTGTCCCTGTTTGAACTATGAGAGCCCTGCTCCTCGCAGCCAAACAGGTCATTTAGAATGGCGGTTCGCAGCTGCCGAACTCTTTTGATCGTGACCTTTTCATTAAACTGTTTTTGGCAATGGATTGCCAGTAACAGGTAAGTGATAAGGCCGCCAAGAATCTGAACCATAAGGCCGTATTCACTGCGGGCAATGAGATGATATACCTTCAGATGTTCTTTCCACCATTTGAAAAAATCCTCAATGGTCCACCGGAGTTTATAAATTGTTGCTATTTGTTCCGCTGTTAAATCATGCCTGTCAGTTGCCACATAGTATTTGACGCCAGCAATTTTATAGCCAACAACCCGAACAGGCCTTTTCGTCTGGTTTTGATTCGGAGTACCAAGTTTAACCAGTGCATCATAAAAAATGTAGCTGTCGGAAGGGGTCTCGTGGTTATCAATAATTGTTCTTGTTGTCCTGGTTTTTATACGGCAGACAAAATGTTTGCCTTGCTCCTGAAGCAGGTCAAATTCTTTATGGGATTGATATCCACGATCCATAACACCTGTTTGCCCCTTGGAAAGTATTTTGGGAACAAAAGTGCGTTCAGCGCCGTTGCCTTCAGTCAAAAAGATTTTGTTTGGGATTCCGTGATTAATGTCAAATCCGCAATGTACTTTGGCTTTTTTACTTCCTTTTCTGTAGTTCGCCCAGTGCATTGAAAGGACTGCATTTATGAGACTACCGTCAATGGAAACCAACTCTCCTAACTCGGCGTGTTCACCCGGATGACACTCAAGAGCCTGTTTATAAAGATCCTCAAAGATAAATTGCAGTTGTTCGAGTCCCCTGTGATTGATGGCTTCACAGAAACTACTACGGCTGATACCACCGTCTGGCGCAATATTTTCTTTAGCAAAAACATTCTCCTTGAGATCCTGAATTAAATGTCGGGCAGACTTGTGCTCCTGAAGATGGAAATAAACCAAAGCATTTATCTGGTCTTCGAATGTCATTTTTAAAGGGCGGTCTCCTCGAGATTGTAATTCCGGTGCTTTTGAAAGTGACTTTATCAGAGGGCACCTGAAATTGTCAAAGTTCAGGGACTGAGATGTGCGTCATTTGAGCTCCTTGAGTTAAATTTTCAAGGCGCACAAAAATTTTTACGCACATTTGTCAACACAAAACCGACTGTTTTTTCAATGATTTTAGATGCTTTTTATACGCAACAACCTAACCGGACACTACTGAGATTTTGTAGAAAATGGAGGAAGCAAGACGGAAGCTGCCAGTCAGTTTAATGTATCCCGTGGAAGTGTTCACAACTGGACGTCTGCCGAAGATGGTTTGTCATACAAGAAACCCGGTCCAAAAGGACCACGAAGTTTGGATCTGGAAGCTTTGCGCCTCCATGTGGAGACAAATGATGACATGACACAATCGGAAAGGGCGCAGCATTTCGGAGTATCCCGTGCCTGTATCTGGTATAATATGAAACAACTCGGAATCACTCGAAAAAAAAGATGACGGGATACAGGGAGCGAAGCGACAGCAAAAGAAAGGCATATCTTCGTCTTCGTGAACGTTATGTACGTCGTTGCAAAACGTTTGTTTATGTTGATGAAAGCGGCTTTTCGCCTTATACAACCCGTCGCTATGGATATGCTCTCAAAGGGCAGCGTGTTCATGGTTTGATTGCAGGAACAAAGCACCCTCGAACGTCTTTGATTGCTGCCCGCATCGAATATAGTTTTGAAGAACCATTTTTGTTTCAGGGAACATGCAATGCGGATATCTTTAATGCTTGGATCGAACACCAGTTGAGTCCACATCTGAACGATAATCATGTCGTTGTGATGGATAACGCATCCTTCCACAAGGGCGAAGAAACCAAATATTTGATAGAAAGAACTGGTGCAGCTCTTTTGTTTTTGCCCCCGTATTCACCGGATCTCAATCCGATTGAACACGATTTTGCGGCCCTAAAAACCATCCGTGAATACAATGAAAACGAAACGATTGATGAAATTATCAGGATGTATAAATAATTATCGGCATTGCTATAATCTTTCCTTAGATTTTGGCTTTTTTACAATGTATCCTACCGTAATTGATAAACAGTATTTTGGGAATTTTCAGTTTTTAGATGAATCCAGAAATATTTCTAAGAAAAACAAAGATTATTTGTTTTTCAAATATTTGCTGACCAATGAAAATAAGGTTTTATCCGTTAGCTTTATGGATTCAGATTTAGTTAATAAATCAATTAAAGATGGTGAACTCGTTGGTGTTGTTTCAGTTAAGGATGTGCCGGAAGAATCAAACTCAAAATCTGAGACCATAAGAGTGGAGCCCATGATTACGGATTCATCTGAAAATATAATAAACTTTATAAAATCAAAAGATTTAGAAAACCTTTTTACAGATATCATGACGTTTCGAAAAGTAAATTAGAAAAACATCCCCAGCCCCTTGTGATTCTCCCGGTGACTTAATTGTTAATGAGCCCATTTTATACATTGACACCCTGGAGCGGAATCGTTTACCGCAACGCTTTGGGACCAAAGAAGATGGGGCTTTTTTAGGTTCTGCCAGACTCTGGGGGAGGCAGCCCTGGGGTAAAAAAAGCCTGGGTCAGCGCCAGGCAATGTCCCGTGCCCGGAACATGAGGATGATCTGTTTGCCCGGAAACAGGCTTTGCGCTTTTACCTGGTCATGGGACAGGCTCAGGGTTAAAGAAAAGCTGTCTACCTGAATGGTGGTCAGGATATTGTTGTTTTTTTGTTCCAGCAGCATCTGGGTGATGCTGGCCCTGATCTGATTATCATACCCGTTGTTATTTTCTTTTGACAAACAGAGTTTGATTTTTTCCTTGGGGATCACGGCGGTTTTCCCGGTTTTCGGGGATAGCCGGATAAATGCATTTTTTCCCAGATCCTTGACCAGAACCCTGTCCTTGGGATGGGCTGACCCGCTGTCCTGAAGAAGGGTGTATGGCCGGGGAATCATGCTTTCTTCTCCGGTTGAAAATATCCGTCCCTCTGCCATGGAAATCTTTGTGTCGCTGCATTGGTGAAGCCAGGAAAGGTCGTGGCTGACAATGACCAGGGTGCAGCCCCAGCTTTTTTTTGCCGACATGGCCGCCTTGCGGATAAGGGTTGCGCTTTTGGTATCCACGCTGGCGACGGGTTCATCCAATAAAAGGGCCATGGGGTGCAGGATTAACCGGGCGGCCATGGCGACCCGCTGGGCTTCTCCGCCTGAAAGTTCATCCCAGAACCGATGGTGAAAATCATCATAATTCAGGCCTACCCGTTCCAGGGCATGGGCGGCCCGCTGGTGAAGATTATCCTTGTCTTTTCGGATTTTAAGGCCGTAAATGACGTTGTCGAACACGGTCCGCTTGAGAAGGTAGGGCTTCTGGGTCAGCAGGGTGACTTTGGAGCGGATTCCCGGCGACATGGGACGTTCTTTGCGGTTGTTAAATTTAACCTGTCCCTGGCTGGGGGCCATGGCAAAGGCCAAGATTTTGAGCAGGGTGCTTTTTCCGCTGCCGTTGGGCCCTGAAAGGCCCAGAATGCTGCCTTTGGGGATTTTTAGCGCCTCTATGTCTAATACCTGCTTGTTCCCGTAATAATGGCGGACCTGATTTAATTCATAGAGTATATCACCCATGCTTATTTTTTCCGTAAAAAGGAGAGGCTGATGTTGACGCCAAAGGCAATGGCCATGAGTACGATTCCAAGGGCAATACCGTCGGCAAACATTCCCTTGTTGGTTTCCAGGGCAATGGCCGTGGTAATGGTCCGGGTATGGTATTTGATGTTTCCCCCCACGATCATGGAGATTCCCACCTCAGTGAGTACCCGGCCATAGGCGGTTACGGCGGCGGCAATAATGCCGAACCGAACCTCCCACAGACAGGTGAACATAATATCTTTTTTCCCGGCTCCCAGGGATACTAGGGTCAGTTTCAGGTCCGGGTCAATATTTTCAACAATGGAGGCGGTGATGGCCGTGACAATGGGAAAGGCCAGAATGGCTTGGCCCATGGCAATCCCGGGCAGGGAAAATAAAAGTTTCCATTCTCCCAAGGGGCCCTGGGAGGAGATAAAGGCGTATACCAGAAGACCGACGCAGACTGTGGGCAGGGCCAGGAGGGTGTCCACCAAAGTCCTGACATGGCGTTTGAATGGAAATTCAAAATATCCGAGAATAAATCCGCAGGGCAGGCCTGCCAAAAGACTCATCCCCATGGACCAGCTGGAGGCCTTTAGGGTTGCCAAAACGGCCGACCAGGTGGAAACATCCCCCCTGATCAGCAGTTCCAGCGCTTTGATAAAGCCTTGGGCAAGGTATTCCATTATTCAAGGGTGGGGCTATTTGGCATTGGGGATAAATAATTTTTGCCCCAGAAGTCTGAATTCCCCGATTTTTTTCTGGGCAGAATCAGAGGCCATCCAATCGGAAAATGCCATGGCCAGGTTATACTTTGCTGCGGCACAGTTTTTGGGGTCCAGGGTCAAAACAGAATATTGGTTGAGCAGGATATTGTCTCCTTCCACCAATATGGTCAGGGGGGCTTTGCCGCCCTGCTGGTCCTGGTATTTGATATAGGTGCCCCGGTCCGTCATGGTGTAACCCTTTTGTTCCTGGGCCACATTGATGGTGGCAAGCATGCCCTGTCCGGTCTGGACATACCATTTTTCCTTGTCCGGCAGGTCAATGCCTGCGTTTTTCCAGAGCAGTTTTTCTTTTTTATTGGTACCGGAGTCATCCCCCCGGCTCATGAAAGGAGCGGTTTTGGCCTTTACAGCGCCCAGGGCGTCTGAGATGGATAAGCCCTTGATGCCTGCAGGGTCTGTTTGGGGACCGATAATGACAAAATCATTGTACATGACCTCTCGTCTGTCCTTGCCAAATCCCTTTTCAATATAGGCTTTTTCCGCCGGGGGGGCATGGACCAGAAGAACGTCAACGTCACAGTTCTGTCCCAGCTTCAGGGCTTTGCCCGTGCCTGTGGAGGTCCACTTGAGCGTAATCCCGGTCTCTTTTTCAAAATGGGGAATCAGATAATCCAGAAGGCCTGTGTTGTCTGTACTGGTGGTGGTGGCCATCATAAGTTCTTTTTTCGGGCCTGCCTGGGCCGTAAAGGCAATCGCCAATACAAACAGGGCAGCCATGAGCCCTGACATCCATTTTTTCGCGTCCATTTTTTCTCCTTTGATTTTAATTTTTGAGAGGGGGTGGTACGGTTAAAAACTATGGTAATATGTTAATTCTGTCAAGCCAATATGGCTTGATTTGAAACAGGAAGAGTGTAAATAACCCTAACTGACAAAAAATGCCTACCGGTCCTTTAAAAACAGTCCATGGTATTCTTCTTCGGAAATATGTTTTTGCAGGTAATGGTTAACCTTGAGATAGATCTCTTCAAGTTCCTCATCACTTAATCGGGGAATCAAGGCGTTCATAAATGAATCTTCACTGAACTTTTGCAAGTAGAATATAAGGGTCTCTTCATCGGTCTTCCGGCTCATGCCAAAGGCGGCAATTCCTTTGTACTCCTGGATAAACTGGTGGGTGTCTTTTTTCATTGTTTTTTAATCACTTAATTTATGCGTTGGCTTCATTCGGATCAAGTCCTCTTCGGGTGATCATATACACGGCACAGTCGGGTCGGTATTTGCAATAGTGTTTTGGATCTTTGCACTCCAGGCATTCCTTGCAGAAAAATACATTTTCTTTTGCGCATTTGTAAGGGGTTTGACGTGAACGATGTCTGTGACATGCTCCCATGGCCTCTCCTTTATCAATAATCAGCTTTCCTTTTTGTCGTACAGATGTTGGCGCTTAAATTCGTGTAGGGCAAAATATGGGACAGATCCAACAGGTTGTCAACGTTTAGCTGGATTTTATTCATTGATTTTTGCAGGGTCTATAGGGGTGAAAATATCCAGGACAGCGGTCAAAAATGATTTGCAGGTTTACAATTTTAGTTATTTTCCTTCAGTAGTGTCCGGTTAGGTTGTTGCATATAAAAAGCATCTAAAATCATTGAAAAAACAGTCGGTTTTGTGTTGACAAATGTGCGTAAAAATTTTTGAGCTCCTTGAAAATTTAACTTAAGGAGCTCAAATGACGCACATCTCAGTCCCTAAAAAACAACTACGGTCCCTGAACTTTGACAATTTCAGGTGCCCTCTGATAAAGTCACTTTCAAAAGCACCGGAATTACAATCTCGAGGAGACCGCCCTTTAAAAATGACATTCGAAGACCAGATAAATGCTTTGGTTTATTTCCATCTTCAGGAGCACAAGTCTGCCCGACATTTAATTCAGGATCTCAAGGAGAATGTTTTTGCTAAAGAAAATATTGCGCCAGACGGTGGTATCAGCCGTAGTAGTTTCTGTGAAGCCATCAATCACAGGGGACTCGAACAACTGCAATTTATCTTTGAGGATCTTTATAAACAGGCTCTTGAGTGTCATCCGGGTGAACACGCCGAGTTAGGAGAGTTGGTTTCCATTGACGGTAGTCTCATAAATGCAGTCCTTTCAATGCACTGGGCGAACTACAGAAAAGGAAGTAAAAAAGCCAAAGTACATTGCGGATTTGACATTAATCACGGAATCCCAAACAAAATCTTTTTGACTGAAGGCAACGGCGCTGAACGCACTTTTGTTCCCAAAATACTTTCCAAGGGGCAAACAGGTGTTATGGATCGTGGATATCAATCCCATAAAGAATTTGACCTGCTTCAGGAGCAAGGCAAACATTTTGTCTGCCGTATAAAAACCAGGACAACAAGAACAATTATTGATAACCACGAGACCCCTTCCGACAGCTACATTTTTTATGATGCACTGGTTAAACTTGGTACTCCGAATCAAAACCAGACGAAAAGGCCTGTTCGGGTTGTTGGCTATAAAATTGCTGGCGTCAAATACTATGTGGCAACTGACAGGCATGATTTAACAGCGGAACAAATAGCAACAATTTATAAACTCCGGTGGACCATTGAGGATTTTTTCAAATGGTGGAAAGAACATCTGAAGGTATATCATCTCATTGCCCGCAGTGAATACGGCCTTATGGTTCAGATTCTTGGCGGCCTTATCACTTACCTGTTACTGGCAATCCATTGCCAAAAACAGTTTAATGAAAAGGTCACGATCAAAAGAGTTCGGCAGCTGCGAACCGCCATTCTAAATGACCTGTTTGGCTGCGAGGAGCAGGGCTCTCATAGTTCAAACAGGGACAATATTGTCAAAGATCAAAAAATTATTGAGCAAGCAAAAACCTAACCGGACATCACTGATTTTCCTTATACTTTTTAAGTGAATAAACTCTTCCCTAAATCATATGTCATACAAGGAGTTTCCATGGATTTTGAAAGTTTGGCAGCCCGGCTGGAAATTGACGCGGAAGATTTTTTGGAATTGGTTGACCTGTTCATCACCACCTCACGGTCTGATATGGACAAGATCCAAAAGGGAATGGATGATCAAAATCCTTTGGATGCGTCCGCTGCCGCCCATTCAATCAAAGGGGCTGCCGGCAATATGGGGTTTGATGAGATGGCCGGTCTTGCCCAGAAAATGGAGCTTCAGGGAAAGCAAGGCAGCCTTGAGGGGTTTGCCGCTTACTTATCCGAACTTGAACGTTGCCTGACCGGTATTGAAAACCAGTTGCCGGGGAATTAAAAAATGGGTTTGAAAAATGTTCAGCCCTATACTGTGCTGGTGGTTGACGACAACCTGGTAAATCTTAAGCTCATTGAAAAAACCCTGACCAAAGAAGGGTATGGGGTATATTCGGCGGATAATGGTCCTGATGTCAGAAAGATCGCCCTTGAACAACAGCCAAACCTGATTTTACTGGACATTGAGATGCCCGGAGAAAGCGGGTTTGAGGTCATTGAAAAATTAAAGGACAATGCCGCTACCTCCACCATTCCCGTGCTTTTTCTCACCGGTGTGTCAGAGGTGGATGCAAAGCTTCGGGGGTTTGAGCTGGGGGCCGTGGATTATATTATCAAGCCCTTTCACCCCCAGGAGGTGCTGGCCCGGGTAAGGATTCACCTCAAGCTTTCCATTGCCACCAATTCTTTGATTCAGGAACAGGCAGGCAAACTGCGCCAGGTTACCCAGGCCCAGGCCGCAATGCTGCCCCAGCCCCAAGAGTTTCCCCATGCCAATTTCGGCGTTTTTTACAAGGCTCTTGAGGAGGCCGGCGGCGATTTTTACGATATTTTGAACATATCCGGAAATATCACAGGGTATTTTGTGGCTGATTCCTCAGGCCATGATATTGAAACCAGTTATATGACCGCCTCGGTCAAGGCGCTTTTGGCCCAGAACTGCACCCCGGTTTACTCACCGGTAGAAAGCATGAAGATGATCAATGATGTTTTAGTGGAGATCCTGCCGCCGGGAAAATATCTGACGGCCTGTTATATGCATTTGAACCGCAGCACCATGAAGCTGACCATCGTCAATGCAGGGCATCCCCCGGTGGTGTGTATGCCCCAGGGCAAAGATCCCTATCTTGTCAAGACGGAAGGGGATATCCTGGGGATGTTTTCCGATGCCAATTTTGGACAGAAAAGGCTTTCCGTTGCCCGGGGGGACCGTTTTTTTATCTATTCAGACGGCCTGGTGGAATCGGCTGAGAATAAGATTACCTGGGCCACCGGAGCCGACAGTCTTCTGCCCGCCTATGCCGGTTTGAAAAAGGTTCCCTATGGCAAGGCCCCGGAAGTGCTGATCCGGCAGTTGTTCGGCGATAACACCCCGCCTGAGGATGATGTGGTCCTCCTTTGCGTTGAGGTGTAGCCCCATGCCCGGGAGCAGCGACATCTATGATTTAACACAATCTGATACCTTACTGCAGATCCTGTTTTCTTCCACCATGTCTCATATTGATGATGCCTGCGCCGCTGTCACCTTGTTTCTGGAATCCAAAGGCCCCCGATTTTCCCCCCATCTTTTTGCCGTCAACCTGGTGATGCGCGAAGGGTTGACCAATGCGGTCCGCCATGGAAATAAATCCGATCCCCATAAACGGGTGGCCTTTATTCTGGATATCGGCAGAAAAGATATCATTGGTTTGCGCATCGAAGACCAGGGAAAGGGGTTTAACTGGCAGAGCACAAAAAAGGCGCTTTTGGATGAAAAGGCGGATCACGGCAGGGGCATGCCGATTATGACCACCTATTTTGATCGGTGCGAGTATAACCTTCAAGGCAATATCTTGTACCTGGAAAAAAAGATTGGGCCTGATTTTTTTGTCTTTAAACCAAACTAACAATTTCCCATGGGGTGTTCAGCCTGGTTCTGATGTGTTTTCATAAAAAAACCAAATTCTTGCGCAACAGAGAGACAAGGATTTAATGGGGCCTTAACAAAGGGCTAACACAAATCTAACAGAGCAGGTATAAAAGGTCTTCATTGATACAAAGAAGGAAAATGCATATTCAGGAGACGTTGATGACCACCCATTTAACCCGGGCCATGCACAAGATTAAAAAAGAGATCCTCTCTTTAGGGGCCATGGTGGAAGAGCGGTTTAAAAAAGCCATTTATGCCGTTCAAACCCAGGATATTATCCAGGCCCAGCACATTATTGATACAGATTTTAAAGTTGATGAGCAAGAGGTCGAAGTTGAAGAGGAGTGTCTGAAAATCCTTGCCTTGTACCAGCCTGTGGCAGCGGATTTGCGGTTGATCGTTGCCGTGATAAAGATTAACAATGACCTGGAGAGGATTGCCCAGCGGTATACAATTTCTGCTGAAAATTCCAACAGATTTAAGTATGATTATACCGCCATGGCTGAACAGGCGGCTAAAATGCTTAAACTGAGCCTGGATGCCCTGGTCAGCCAGGATGTGGATCTGGCCTATCGGGTCAGAGAAATGGATGAGCAAGTCAATGCCATGAGAAACGATGCCTACAGGATAATGAAGGATGATATTCAAACCCATCCTGAAATGGTTGAAGAGATCATCAATATGTATTTGATTTCCAGGCATATTGAACGGGTGGGAGACCATACCAAGAATATTGCCGAAGAAGTGATTTACCTGATTGAAGGCGAGATTATCCGGCATTCCTAAATATTAATGATTACAGGATTAAACCATGTCCAAAGAAACCGTACTGATAGTTGATGATGAAGAAGATATTCTTGAACTCATAAGGTTTAACTTGAAAACAGAGGGGTATAATATTCTCCAGGCCATGACCGGGGAAGAGGCCATTAAGATTGCCAAACAATCCTGCCCGGATCTTATTGTACTGGATCTGATGCTTCCCGGCATTGACGGGCTTGAGGTCACCCGGTACATGAAAAATAACCAGGCAACAATGGATATCCCCATTGTCATGCTCACGGCCAAGGGTGAAGAGGCTGATATTGTCGCAGGCCTTGAACTCGGGGCCAATGACTATATGTCAAAACCTTTCAGTCCCCGGGAGCTTACCGCTCGGATCAGAGCCATCCTCAGGCGGCGGCATAGACATTCAGGCGATACCCCTGTTCGTGTCCGCCAGGAAGGAAATATGGTGATTGACCGGGCCAGGCATTGCGTGACCCTTGAGGGTGAGGTACTGGAATTGACCCTGTCCGAGTTTGAGCTTCTCTCTTTTCTGGCCGAGAAAAAAGGATGGGGGTTTACACGGGGCCAGATCGTGGATGCCATCCACGGGGAGAATTATGCCGTGACCGAGCGGAGTATTGATGTTATTATTGTGGGCCTGCGTAAAAAGCTCAAGGCATATGCATTCTGCATTGAAACGGTTCGGGGTGTGGGATACCGTTTTAAGGAATAGGGGGCTGAAGGTCGACCAAGATTCGGGCTTTGGGCTGTTTAATTTACTGGTAAATTAAGTTGGGCTAAAAAATTTTCATGGGTCGTAAAAAATCAAAATTGATTTGGCGGATTTTTCCTTCATTTCTCATCATCATCCTTTTATCCCTGTCTGCGGTCGCCTGGTATTCAACCCGTTATTTTAAGACCTTTTTTTTGGAAAATTCTGAAAAAGAGTTAACGGTCCGGGCCTATTTGGTTCAGGACCGGTTTGCCCGGGCCCTTTCTTTTGACAAACTCGATGCCCAGCAGATCGATCTTCTGTGCAAACAAGTGGGCAGACAAATTCAAACCCGGGTCACGGTGATCTGGCCTTCAGGAGAGGTGATCGGTGATTCCTTTGCCAGAGTTGAAACCATGGAAAACCACCAGGCAAGGCCTGAGATAAAGGCGGCCTTTGATGGTAAAAAAGGGGTGGCCATCCGGTATAGTTCCACTTTGGATAAAACCATGATGTATATTGCCCTTCCGCTGACCCACCAGAAAGAAGATATGGGGGTGATCCGCACCGCGGTTTCCATCTCAGACATTGATACGAAAATTTCAACGGTGCGCAACAGCATCTTTTATACCGTGATCCTGACGGTTCTGGCCGCCGGACTGGCCAGCCTTTACGTGTCAAGGCGGATCACCATCCCAATCGAAGAGATGAGAAAAGGGGCCGAGGCCTTTTCCCGGGGCAACCTTTCTGATCGCCTGCCTTCGACAGATACCAGAGAACTTTCCGAACTTGCCCGGTCCATGAATTTTATGGCCAGAACCCTGGACCGGAAAATTGTGGATGCCAAAAACAGGAGCCGGGAGCTTGAGGCGGTTCATACCAGCATGCAAGAAGGGGTGATCGCCATTGACGGAAACGAAGAGATTATCACCATCAATACTGCGGCGGCCCGGATTTTTGATTTTGCCCCTGACATGCTTAAAACCCGAAATATTCTGGAAGTGGCCAGAAATTATGAACTTCAGACCTTTATCCAGAAGGCCTTGTCCACCCACGAGCCTGTGGAAGACGATATTGTCATTGAACGGGATGAACCTATTATCCTCAATATCCATTCCACAGCCCTTTATGATACAAATGAAAACCGGATGGGCACCTTGGTTATTTTCCATGACATCACCCGTATAAGGCTTTTGGAAACCATGCACAAGGATTTTGCAGCCAATGTTTCCCATGAACTCAAAACCCCCTTGACCACCATCAAAGGATTTGTTGAGACCCTTGGGCAGATGATGGAAAGCCGGGTCCCAAAAGAGGATGGCCTGGGAGAATTTATCCGGTTTTTCAGCATCATTGAGAAAAATGTCAACCGGATGATCACCCTTGTTGATGATCTTCTGGCCCTGGCCCGTCTTGAGCGTCTCAAGGGAACCGACATCCGGCTTGAGGACCATCCCTTGTCTTTGTTGATTCAGGGTGCGGTTAAATTCTGCCGGAAACAGGTAGATGAGAAAAATATTCACATCGAAGTCCAATGCCCGGATCATATTTGTGCCCGGGTGGACCCCATTCTCATGGAGCAGGCCATATTCAATCTGCTGGACAATGCCGTAAAGTATAATGGAAAAGATACACAGGTGACCATCAAGGTGACCTTGAGCGGCCACCGGATCAAGATCCAGGTGTGTGATACGGGCACGGGAATTGACAGGGAACATCTGCCCAAATTGTTTAACCGGTTCTACCGGGTGGATAAAGGCCGCAGCCGCGACCAGGGCGGTTCAGGTCTGGGACTGGCCATTGTCAAGCACATTGTCCAATATCACCAGGGCCGCATTGAGGTGGAAAGCCTCAAGGAGAAGGGCAGTTGTTTTACCATTACCCTGCCTTCGGCCTGAGCTGGCCGATTTGAAAATCTGTCCTGGTGCTGACCATCCCAAGGGTCAGCACCCGTGGCAGCCAAGCTGCGTTATGACCCGTTCAAAGCTGATACAGGTCTTTTGCATTATCTCCCAGCACCATTTTTTTATGTTTTTCCAAAAGGTTTGATTGGTCCAGGTCCTTATAGTATCGGTCCGGGGTGAGTAATGGATAATCTGTGCCGAATAATACCTTGTCAATCACCCCGGCTGCCGCGGCCATATCATAAACCCCGGGGTCATAAAGGAAGACAGAGGCCGCCGTGTCATACCAGATATTTTTAAGCCGCTCTTTCATCTCTTTTTTCATGATGTGGTAAAAAAAGATGCCCCCACCCCAGTGGGCCAGGATGATTTTATTGTCCGGGAATGCCCTGGCCAGATGATCAATTTGTTCCAGGGTGATGGGGGTTTTACCCGGGTATGGGTGGCCTACAGGCTCGTTGGTGTGGATCATGCACGGCAGGTTTCCCCTTTCCAGGAGCAGGGCCATCACAGGTTCCAAAAGGCGGATGGCTTCAGGGTCAATGCCGGAAAGGTAAAAGGCAAGCTCTCCGACCCCTGAAAGTCCCGCATCCAGACACCGGGAAGCTTCCCGGGCCGCGCCCTGCCAGGCCAGGTCAAAACAGGCCAGCCCCCGTATCCGGGTCGGGTGCGACTGCACCGCTTCGATCACGGCATCATTATTTGCTTTGGCATAGTCCGGGTTTCGCCATGGAAACCCGCAGATAATTGAGACGTCCACCCGGTGCTGGTCCATGGTGGGCAAAAGCTGTTCCAAGGTTATGATCTTAGACTTGGAAGAGTTGTAGAGCAGTTTAAATTCAGGTTCATTGTCAAAAAAAGCCGATCTGTCTGTTTTGACCTGTTCAGGGAATAGGTGGGTGTGAGAGTCAATAATCACTTCAAATGTCCTCAAAATGAATAAATATTGAAAAATCCTAAGGGACAATATATATTAAATCTTTTATTCAAACAAGGAATGAATACCCCAAGGTATTATGAAATATTATCCCGTATTTTTGGATGTAAAAGGCAGGTCCTGCTTGGTGGTGGGCGGAGGCCAGGTCGGGGCCCGCAAGGCTGTGGGGCTTGCAAAGGCCCATGCCCGGGTCAGGGTGGTCAGCCTTGAGTTTTCTGCCAAGCTTGTTGAAACCGAATCGATTTGTTTGGTTAAAAAGCCCTTTGAGGTTTCGGATTTGGAAGGGATCAGCCTTGTCTTTGCGGCCACAGACAGCAAGACCTTGAACTCTAAGATCCGAAAGGCCGCCCAAACGGCAGGGATTTTATGCAATGTTGTTGACGGCAAAGACAAGGGGGATTTTATCCTTCCTTCGGTGGTGGAGCAGGGCGATCTTCTGGTTGCCGTGTCCACCTGCGGTGCCAGTCCTGCCATGGCCAGAAAGTTAAGAAAAGAGCTGGAAGAAATGCTGGGTCCCGAGTATGGTGAGGCATTGATCCTTTTGGCCAATATCAGAAAAAAAATGCTTGCCCAGGGCCATGATCCCCAGGGGCATAGACAAAAGTTAAACGCCTTGGTGGAAGCGGACCTGGCTGGGCTGATCGCCCGGGGTGACATGGCCGAGATCGATGCTGTGCTGGCCCAAACAATGGGAGATGATTTTACCTTTGACCGCCTGTCTGCACCCCGCCCTAACAAGGAAGTATAATAAAAATGAATTTTTCCAATATGCTTTTGCAATCCGCCGCCCTGATCTATTTTATCAGTATGGCCGGGTATATTTGTTATCTTTTTCATCAAAAGGACAGAATTCAGAAGGTTGCCTTCGGGTTCGTGGTGCTGGCGGTGGTTCTTCACCTGGTCTCAATGATTATTGCCGGGGTGACCACGGGCGGTTTTCCCGTTCACAACCTGGTTCAAAGCCTTTCCATGTCTGCCCTGGCTTTGGGCGCCATGTTTCTCTATGTCCAGTATCGGTTTAACCTTAAAATCCTGGGGATATTTGCCACTGGCATATTATCTGCCACAATGCTTGCCGTTCTTATTCTTCCGTCAACCCCTGTGGCGCCGGATAAGATTTTTAAAGGCGTCTGGTTTGTGGCCCATATTGTCCTGATATTCACCGGGGATGCAGCTCTGGGCCTTGCCTGCGGTGCCGGCATCCTCTATCTGATTCAGGAGATGGGAATCAAGGGCAAGAGTCCTGGATTTTTTTTCAAACGGCTGCCCTCGTTGGATTTTCTGGACATGGTCTCATACACTTGCATTACCACCGGGTTTGCCCTTTTGACCTTTGGCCTGGTCACCGGATTTATTTATGCAAAATCCGTATGGGGCAGGTTCTGGAGCTGGGATTTGAAAGAGGTGTTTTCCGTGGGGACCTGGCTGATCTATGCCGCTCTTTTGCATTTGCGCCTGTATTCGGGATGGCGGGGCAGGAAATCTGCCATCATGTCCATTGTGGGATTTGCCATTATTATTTTTACCTTTTTGGGCGTGAACCTGATCCTTGGCGGACATCACCAGGCCTTTACCCAATAGCAAAACATTGAAGCAAACCATGTCAAAAATTATACTTATTGGTGCCAACCATAAAACCGCCCCGGTGGAAATCCGGGAAAAATTATCCTTTTCTTCGGACGAGACCCTGGCTGCTTTGGAATCTTTTAAAGAAGATCCCTGCATCCGGGAGGGGCTGGTTTTTTCCACATGCAACCGCACAGAGATTGTCTATATCCCTGAAACCGGGGATCAGATCGAAAAGATGATTGAGTTTATCTCTTCCCATAAAGACCTGCCTGTGGAAAAATTCAGGTCTTCTCTTTATATTCTTGAAGATGATGATGCCATCCGCCACATGTTTTGTGTGGCAGCCAGTCTTGATTCCATGATGGTGGGAGAACCCCAGATTCTGGGCCAGGTTAAGAAAGCCTATAAAACAGCGGTAACTGTGGGGGCATCCGGAGTGTTGCTCAACAGGATGATGCACAAGGCCTTTTCAGTGGCAAAACGGGTCAGAAAAGAGACCGGCATTGGGGACAATGCGGTTTCCATCTCCTATGCCGCCATAGAGCTTGCCAATAAGATATTCTCGGATTTGTCCACCAAGAGCGTGATGCTGCTCGGGGCCGGTGAAATGGCAGAGTTGGCCGTAGAGCATTTAATGGCCCATAAAGTCAAGCAGATTGTGGTGGCCAACAGGACCTTTAAAAATGCCCTGACCCTTGCCCAGAAGTTTAACGGCACTGCCGTTCAGTATGAAGAAAGGGTTGCTGCCCTGGCTGACGTGGATATTATCATCAGTTCCACCGGGGCCACCGATTATGTGCTGACCCGGGACCAGGTCAAGCAGGTCATGAAAAAGAGGAAACACAACACCTTGTTTTTTATTGACATTGCCGTGCCAAGGGATATTGATCCCAGGATCAATCGGATGTCTAATGCCTATGTCTATGATATCGATGATTTAAAGAATATCGTGGAATCCAATATTCAGGCAAGGGAGCAGGAAACCGTCAAGGCGGCACGATTTGTTGAAGAGGCTTTGGTTGCCTTTCGAAAATGGCTGGACGGCCTGTCCATCGTACCTACCATCAAGGCCATCAACGATAAAATGACGGGCATCGTGGATATGGAGTTTAAAAAAACCCTGCCCGGGTTGGGCCATCTGTCTGCACAGGATATCCAGTCCATAGAGCGGATGACCCGAGCCATTGCCACCCGGGCCATACATGATCCCATTCTTTTTTTACGCAATACAGGGGACCATCGTGACGATTCCCTGTATTTGAATGTGGCCCGTCAATTATTTAATTTGGACATTTTAGAGAAAGAATAATTTTGTTTGCTCTTATTTTACAGGCAATTTAAGTCTTTACTTTGAAAAAAGATCAGAATATAATATTCAATTCTGATGCGCTGGTAGTTGTACATTACAAAGTGAGGACAAGGCCATGAAAAAACAAGAACTTGATTTTTTTAAGAATTTGCTGACAGAGAGGCTCACTGAACTGCTTTCCCATGCCGACAGCACGGTAACGGGCATGACCAAGCCCAAAGAGAATTTTGCCGATCCCACGGACCGGGCGTCCCATGAGGCTGAGAGAAGTTTTGAGCTTCGGATAAGAGACCGGGAGCATAAATTAATTAAAAAAATTAAAAAAGCCCTGGTACGGATTGAAAACGGCACCTTTGGCATCTGTGAGGGGTGTGAAGAAGATATTTCCATTGAGCGTCTTAAGGCAAGGCCGGTGACCACCCAGTGTATTGAGTGTAAAACCCGGGAAGAAGATATGGAGAAAGCGCTTGGTATCTAAGAAAAGCAGAGCCAAGGCGAATATTATTATTCTTGATTGATCTTCATATACATTCGACGGCTTCGGACGGTTCCCTGACGCCTTTACAAATCCTTGATCTGGCCAGGGAAACGGGTGTCAGGGCCATTGCCCTGACGGATCATGATTCCATTGCCGGAGTCAAAGAGATTGCCCATCTCGTTCCCTCATATCCCCTGGAATTCATTACAGGGGTTGAAATATCCTGTACTCCCCCTTTAGAATTTAAATTCCTTGGCAGTGTCCACATGCTGGGGTATGGATTTTCCGTTTATGACAGGCGCCTTAATCAGGTGTTGAACCAGGCTGTCAAGTCCCGTGAACAGAGAAACCCCAAGATCATTGAAAAGCTGAATGAGATCGGTTTTGATATCACCCTGGCCGAGGTGGAAAAACGGTTCGGGGCGCGTCAGACAGGTCGTCCCCATATTGCCGAGCTGTTGGTGGAAAAAGGGTATGTGAACAGTTTTAAGCAGGCTTTTGACCTTTATATGGGCAAGGATAAACCGGCCTATGTGGACAAGTTTAAGATCTCATGCAAAGAGGCCATTGGTCTGATTCTGGACGCGGGGGGGATCCCGGTGCTGGCCCATCCCGGCCTTTTGGAATTTCAGGTCAGCCGGGGGCTTGAACCCTTTGTGGATATGCTTGCAGCCCAGGGACTTCAAGGTATTGAGGTCTTTTATACCGACCATGATGCCCAGCAGATAGAGCGGTTTGCGGCCATGGCCAGAAAAAAGAATCTTGTGGCCACAGGCGGGTCTGATTTTCACGGCAGCTTTAACAAGGGGGTCGACCTTGGCCGGGGAAAAGGAGACCTGAGGGTCCGGCCATCTGTGTTCAAAGCTGTGACCGAACGTTTGACCGAGCTGCGATATCCCCCCAGGCTGGATCTTCTTGAAAAGAACCTTCAATATCAGTTTAAGGATATTTCCCTTTTGTCCAATGCCCTTTGCCACCGGTCTTTTCTCAATGAAAATCAGAGCAGTTGCGAGTCTGACAACGAGCGCCTGGAATTTTTGGGAGATGCCGTATTGGGTCTATGCGTGGGACAGATGCTCATGGAAGCCGATCCGTCCAAGCCGGAAGGCGAATTGTCCAAATTGCGTTCAAACCTGGTCAGCGAACCCGGCCTGGCCCGAATGGCCAGGAGAATTGACCTTGGCCGGTTCATAAAGTTGGGCAAAGGAGAGTTCCTGTCTGGCGGGGGGGATAAAAATTCCATTCTTTCAGATGCCTTTGAAGCTGTTATTGCTGCAATTTACCTGGATGCGGGTTTTGACAAGACCTGGGTGATTCTCCAGGACCTGTTTGGGGATTCGGTTAAAAAAATGTTGGTATTCAGCCGGACCATGGACCATAAAAGTTGCATTCAGGAATATGCCCAGGAACATTATGGCACCGTGCCTGAATATGTTGTGGAAAGGGAAATGGGTCCCGACCATGACAAGACCTTTGAAATCTGTCTGATATTAGGGTCCATCAAGGCCAGGGGAAAAGGGAAAACCAAAAAGGCGGCAGAACAGGATGCCGCACGAAATGCCCTGGCCATATTGAATCCTGATTCCTGACCCGTGTCGCCAATGACTGCCCCTCTGGTGATTCCTTATTTTATCCCCCATCAGGGATGTCCCCATCAATGCGTTTTTTGCAACCAGTCCATTATCACGGGAAAAAAACAATCCAATCCCAAGTTTTCCAATATCGATGATGTGATCCGGGAATATCTATCGTTCAAAGGAAATCGCACCCAGGTGGAATTGGCATTTTTCGGAGGCAATTTTCTGGGGCTTTCCAAGGCTAAAATTCGGGCTCTGCTCCTAAAGGTCAAGCCCTATCAGGACAGGGGGCTGATTCAGCGCATTCGCTGTTCCACAAGGCCGGATACCATTAGTGAAGAGGTTTTGGACCTGGTCCGCGGCCATGGTCTTGATCTGGTGGAACTCGGGGTTCAGTCCATGGATGATGCTGTACTTGAAATTTCGGAGCGGGGGCATACAAGAAAAGATACCCTCAGGGCAATCCAGACCCTTAAGGCAGCGGGGATTAAAGTCGGGGTCCAGGTCATGGCCGGCCTACCCGGAGACTCTTTGTCCAGGGCCCTGGCCACTGTCAGGGCATTGTCAGAACTTTCTCCTGATATGGCCCGGATCTATCCGGTGCTGGTGCTGGCAGGGTCCCGGCTGGCCCAATGGTATGCATCGGGTGAATATACGCCTTTGGACCTTAACCAGGCGGTTGAACAGGTCAAGCAGATGCTGGAAATTTTTAAAAACGCAGGGGTTTTTGTGGCTCGCATGGGGCTTCAGGCCGGTGAGATGATGGATGATCCGGATCAGATGATTGCAGGCCCCTGGCACCCGGCTTTCGGGCATCTGGTCTATTCGGCCCTTATGTTTGACCGCGCCTGTGAACTCATCGAGGGGATCGGGGAAGAACTTAGGCCGAAACAGCTGAGTTTGAAGGTGCACCCAAGATCCCTTTCCAGGCTCCAGGGAGACAGGAAAACAAACCTTGAAAAGTTGCGCCGCCGATATCCTGGAATTGAATTTTCAATTCTCTGTGACAAAGGGATGGATTTGGATCAGGTCGGGATTAACCCAAATCCACCGCTTAATTTCATATTTGTTTAAATATTGGGATGTTCTGTGCTTTCCTGGCCACCAGGCGGTACCATATTGCGGCGCCAAGCGAGCGACGAGTGAGGTGTATAAGTCATACTCCGCAGGGAGGAGCAAACGCAGGCAACGAAGAAGATGGTATTTTGATGGTGGGTCAGGGATTAAATCCCTTGCTTGAAAAGGTCTTCTGAGCCTGATACCGCATTGGGCTTGGGTGACTGTTCTGTGGGGATGGTGCCTTCCTTAAAACATTCAAACAGGGTTTTTTTGCTCTCTTCAATGGGCAAAAGCCCGGTTTCGGCATCAATTTTAGCAAAGACAATGCCTTCGGGGACGTTAAAGGTGCGCACCGGTTTTCCTTCCAGGGTGTTTTTCATATAATCCAGCCAAATGGGGCTTGCGGCTCTGGAGCCGGTCTCTCCTTTGCCCAGAGGCGCTTCCTGGTCAAGGCCCACCCAGACAGCTGTGGTGTACCTGGGGGTGTAGCCCAGAAACCAGGCATCGTATAAATTATTTGTGGTGCCGGTTTTTCCGGCGACGGGCCGTTTCAATGCCTTGACCCGGCGGCCGGTTCCTGATTTGACCACACTTTCTAAGATGCTGGTCATGATATAGGCTGTACTCATATCAATGACTTTTTTTCTGACCAGTTTGGAAGATTCCAAAAGGGTGTTGTCCCTGTCGTAGATTTTGGTGATAAACACAGGTTCAATAAAATATCCCAGGTTGGAAAACACGGAATAGGCATTGATGATCTCAAGAAGGGACAGACCCGAAGACCCTAAAGCAATGGAAAGGTCCTTGTTTATCTGTGAGGTGATTCCAAGTTTTCGGGCATAATCAATCACATAGTCAACCCCGATATCCTGGAGTATCTTGATGGTGACGATGTTTCGGGATTTGGCCAATGCCTCCCTGAACAGGATCGGGCCGTAAAATTTTTCCTTGTAATTGCGGGGTTTCCAGATAAAGTCGCGTTCCGTATCCTCAAAGACCACGGGGGAATCAATGATAACGCTGGCTGCCGTATATCCCTTGTCCAGGGCCGCAGCATAGAGGATGGGCTTAAACGCGCTGCCGGGCTGACGGCGGGACTGGTAAGCGCGGTTAAACTGGGAATTTCGATAATCCCGGCCGCCGATCATGGTTTTCACATGTCCTGTTTCAGCCTCAATGCTCAAAAGGGCGGCCTGGGCAACGGGTTCCTGGTACAGGGAAAATTCATATTCTCGGTCTTCCATGATTTCGTTGATCACTTTTACAAAAATCACATCACCGGTTTTCAGCACCTGGGAAGGGGTTTTGACCTTGGTTTCATAATAGGCGCGGTTGGGGTTGGGTTTGCGGGCCCAGGTCATTGTGGCCAGGCGGATGAATCCGTATACGTCTCCCACCCGGACCTGGGTTACTTTGTTTTCATCGTCCACCTTTAGGACCACACCCTTGTAAATTCCGTTTTTCTGGGGCAGGGTTCCGTTGAGTTCCCGGGCGGTTTCGCGACAAAATCCTTCCACCTGAAGCGCGGTGATGTTTTTGATTGGTCCCCGGTATCCGGTTCGTTTGTCCAGGTCTGTCAGCCCTTTTTTTACAGCGGCCCGGGCGATTTTTTGAAGGTCAATGTTCACGGCGGTATGGATATTCAGCCCCTGGTTGTAGAGCATGTCCGGCCCGTATTTTTTTTCAACATACCGTCTGACATGTTCGGTATAGTAGGGCACCCGTTCAATGAACCAGTTTTTCCTGGGTTTGATATCCAGTTTGGTGTTGATTGCCTCTGTCACATCAAGGTTGGAGATCATGCCCTCTTCTTTCATCCGGTTGAGGGTGTAAATCTGGCGCTGTTTGGCACGGTTGGGAAATCTGAAGGGGCTGTATCGGCTGGGGGCCTGGGGCAGGCCCGCCATCATGGCGGCCTCGGCCAAACTCAGATCCTTTGCATGTTTGCCAAAATAGTTTTCAGCCGCCGCTTCCACTCCGTAGGCGCCATGACCTAAATAAATCTGGTTCAGATAGAGAAATAAAATTTCATCCTTGGAAAATTTTTTTTCAATTTTATAGGCCAGTATGGCTTCTTTGAGTTTGCGCTTGTAGGTTCTTTCCGGGGTGAGCAAAAATGATTTGGTGACCTGCTGGGTGATGGTGGACCCGCCCTGGACAATGGTGCCGGCCTTAAAATTTTTAATAAAGGCCCGGGCAATGGACTGAATATCAATGCCCGGGTGTTCCCTGAACCGGGAATCTTCGGCCGCAACAAATGCATTGAGCAGGTTGGACGGCATGTCTGACAATGGGATGACAATCCTGCGTTCCTTATAAAATTCACCGATTTTTCTGCCGTCATCAGAAAAGACATTGGTGACTGTGGCAGGCCGGTAATCCTTTAGGGTATTGATTTTGGGCAGGTCCTGACTCAGATAGAAAAACAGGCCGGCAAGGCCAGCACACCCCACGGCCGTGACCAGGATAAAAAAGATGAATGACCATTTGAAAATGGAAAAAAACAGGCTTTTTTCTTTTTTTCTGCCTCTTTTTTTAAGGATCTGGGAGCGGCTCTTTTTTGTTGTCATAAAGTCCTGAAAATTTGTCTATTTTGATAAAAATACCTGGTTTTATCAGATTCGTGGTAAGATGGCAATACCTATGAAAGGGAATGAAAACCGGTATCCTGAATATATAAATTGACTTTTCAGGGCCAAACCATTAAATATAAAGGTTTTAATACTAGCATTCATAAAAGAATGCATCAGATTAAAGGACGATTTACATCATGCTAGAACTTGATTTTGAAAAAACAGGCGGGTTGATTCCTGCCATTGCCCAGGATGCTAAGACCGGTGAGGTGTTGATGCTGGCATATATGAACCCGGATGCATTTAATGAAACCCTGGCTTCGGGGCGGGCGGTTTATTTTAGCCGGTCCAGAAACAAGCTGTGGAAAAAAGGGGAGACCTCGGGTCATGTTCAGCATGTCAAAGAGATACGGGTGGATTGCGACAATGACACTGTGCTTTTAAAGGTAGAACAGGTGGGCGGGGCAGCCTGTCACCTTGGCTATAAAACTTGTTTTTTTAAGACAGTCGAAGATAACGAATTTAACATTGTTGAACAGAGGGTGTTTGACCCGGAAAAGGTATACAAATAATGGAAAAGATATTAAAGCTGGGTATCCCCAAAGGGAGCCTTCAGAACGCAACGATCAACCTGTTTAAACGGTCTGGATGGAAAATTAATGTAGAGGGAAGAAGCTATTTTCCTGATATTGACGACAATACCATTGAGTGTGCCCTGTGCCGGGCCCAGGAAATGTCCATCAATGTGGAGAGCGGGGTTATTGATGCCGGCCTCACAGGGTTGGACTGGGTGGCTGAACACGAGTCAGATGTCCATGTGGTCTGTGATCTTGTTTACTCCAAGGTCTCTGCAAGACCCTGCCGCTGGATCATTGCCGTGGCCAGCGACTCCCCCATTCAAACCCTTGAAGACCTTGAAGGCAAGACCATTTCAACGGAATTGGTTCAGTATACCCGGCGGTTTTTCAAAGAGCGGGGCATTAATGTCAATGTTAAATTTTCCTGGGGGGCCACCGAAGCCAAAATTGTTTCAGGGCTTGCCGACGCCATTGTTGAGATCACGGAAACCGAATCCACCATCCGGGCCCATAACCTGAAAGTCATCCACGAGGTCATGCAGACCAATACCCAGCTGATAGCCAATAAAACCGCCTGGGAAAATCCCAAAAAAAGGGAAAAAATCGAACAGATTGCCATGCTGCTCAAGGCCGCCCTTGTGGCGGAAAAGCTTGTGGGCATTAAGATGAACGTTGAAGCGTCCAAGCTGCCGGCCATTGTTGAACTTTTACCCAGCTTAAAAGGCCCCACCGTGGCTTCCATTTACCAGTCCGACTGGTTTGCGGTTGAAGCCATCATTGAAAACAGCCTGGTTCGGGATCTTATCCCCAAACTGCTCAAAGAGGGTGCTGAAGGCATTATTGAGTACTCGTTGAACAAGGTGCTTTAAGATGAAACCGGCGTCAAGATGTGAAAAAATTACCCCCTTTATCGTCATGGATGTACTGGAAAAGATTCATAAGATGGAGGCCCAGGGGATCGATGTGATTCATATGGAGATCGGGGAGCCGGATTTCAACGTTCCCCAATGTGTGAATGATGTCAGTGTTGAGGCCCTGTCCCAAAATGAGACCTCCTATACCCACAGCTTGGGGGATCTGAGGCTGAGGGAGGCCATCTCTGCCTATCATAAGCGCACCTATGGGACCGATGTCGATCCGGGTCATATCCTGGTGACCTCGGGCACATCCCCTGCTATGCTTCTGCTTTTTTCAGCCCTGGTGAATCCCGGGGATGAGGTCATCATCTCTGATCCTCACTATGCCTGTTACGCCAATTTTATTCACTATGTTCAGGGTGTGCCAGTGACCGTGACGGTCTCAGAGGAAGAAGGGTTTGTGTACACGCCTGACGCCATCAGGGAGAAGATCACCCCCAAAACCCGGGCGATTTTCATCAATTCACCTTCCAACCCCACAGGCAACGTCATTCCCTGCCAACGGATGAAAGAGATTGTCAGCGTGGCCAAGGAACACGGGCTTTATATTATTTCAGATGAAATTTACCACGGCCTGACCTATGAGGGAAGAGACCATAGTATATTGGAATTCACAGACCAGGCATTTGTGCTCAATGGATTTTCAAAGTTGTTTGCCATGACCGGGCTGCGTCTCGGGTATTTGATCGCCCCGAAATCTTTTGTCCGGACTCTCCAGGTCTTGCAGCAAAATTTTTTCATCTGTGCCAATTCCGTGGTCCAGCTGGCCGGGGCCGCGGCCCTGACCCAAGCCCAAAAAGAAACAGATCTCATGCGCAAGACCTATGATGAGCGGCGTAAATTCATGATACAAAGGCTCAAGGAAATGGGATTTAAGATCATGGTAGAGCCCACAGGGGCATTTTACGTCTTTGTGAATGTCAAGCATATCTCCATGGATTCCTATAAACTTGCCTTTGATATCCTGGACAAGGCCCATATCGGGGTGACCCCGGGGATAGATTTTGGGGCCAACGGGGAAGGGTTTCTAAGGTTTTCCTATGCCAACTCAATGGAAAACCTTAAGATCGGCATGGACCGAATGGAAGGATATTTAAAAAAATACCTATGAAAATCTGCCAGGTCGAATTTGTCAAAAGCGCTGTAAAACCCGCCCATTATCCAGAGTATGATTTCCCGGAAATCGCCTTTGCCGGCCGTTCCAACGTGGGGAAATCTTCGCTGATCAACACCTTGATCCAAAGAAAGAATATGGTCAAGACAAGTTCCAGGCCGGGATGTACCCAGCTGATCAATTTTTTTCTGGTCAACGAGGCCCTGTCCATGGTGGACCTGCCCGGTTACGGGTATGCCAAGGTCTCCAAAAAAGTTCGGGCCCAGTGGCAGCCCATGATAGAACGATATCTTTCCGCGCGGAATAATCTTATGGGCCTGGTGCTGCTCATTGATATCCGCAGGGATGTGAGAGCAGAAGAGTTTGAACTGGCCAAATGGCTTGAATCCCACGAAATGCCGTATTTGGTGGTCTTGACCAAGGCAGATAAATTATCCAAGACAAAACAGGCCAAACAGCTTGAGGCCATCTGTTCCCAGCTGAACCGGGAGAAAAACGGGGTGATCCTGTTTTCCGCCAAAACCCGGAAAGGCCGGGAGACCATTATGGATGAAATTGATAACCTGATTGACTGGTATACCCAGGGAGATGAGATATGACAAAACCAAACCGGTCCGGATTTGTGGGTATTATCGGTGCACCCAATGCGGGTAAATCCACCCTGCTCAACCAGGTGTTGGGCCAGAAGATATCCATTACCTCTAAAAAACCCCAGACCACCCGGGACAGGATATTGGGGATTGTCAACCGACCTTGCACCCAGATTGTGTTTGTGGACACGCCGGGCATACACAAGAGCAGTACCCTGCTGAATCAGCGGATTGTGGACCAGGCCCTCCAGGCTCTTGAGGATGTGGATCTCATTTTGTTTATGGTGGATACGGCCGCAAGAAATTATTCCGCTGAAAAATTGATTGTCCAGCGTCTGGAAAAAACCGGAAAACCTGTGGTGCTCGGGCTGAACAAGATTGATTTGTCCCAAAAATCAGAGGTGTACAGATTGGTGGATGAATTTAATGCCTTGTATGCCTTTGAATCCATTGTTCCGGTTTCTGCCAAGAAAAATATCCAGGTGGAGACCCTGCTTGAAGAGGTGGAATCCCGCCTGCCCGAAGGTCCTATGCTCTACCCTGAAGAGACCTTTACCGATGTTTCTGAAAAATTTATGGTCAGTGAAATCGTCAGGGAAAAGGTGTTCAGGCTTACGGGAATGGAGATTCCCTATTCCAGTGCCGTGACCGTGGATTCATTTGAGGTGGAGAAAAAACTGATTGTCATCCATGCCAGTATCCATCTGGTCCGCAATTCCCAGAAAGGCATCATCATTGGTAAAAAAGGATCCATGCTCCAGCGTATCGGCACAAGTGCCCGTAAAGATATTGAAGAGATGCTCGGATCCAAGGTCCTGCTCAAGCTTTTTGTTAAGGTCACCAAAGACTGGGTATCAAATGAACGTCGCCTCAGTGAGTTCGGATATTAATTCATAGGCTGGATATGGACCCTTATTTTTCCTTTGGCGACGAATCTGTTCTGAAAAAGGAACGGGCAAAGGCCAGAACGCTTCGGGCAAGCCAGTGGTGGAAACGAAAGAGATCTATCGGGATCTGCCATTATTGCCAGGGCAGGTTTTTACCCAAAGAGTTGACCATGGATCATGTGATCCCCATTGCACGGGGCGGACGGTCTGAAAAATTTAATCTGGTGCCCTGCTGCAAAGAGTGCAATACCCGGAAAAAACAGATGCTGCCTGCAGAGTGGGGGGAGTATATGGAAGGTCTTAAAACCGGTAAATAACCGGCAGAATAGGGTGTGTCCCCATTCTGCCAGTATTGGGTATTACTTTTTTTTATTTTTTACTGCAGAGTCTGTGAATGGTCTGGGCGTGCCATTCGCCCCGGCCTGAAAAGGTCGGCTGTCCAAGATCAATAAGACGTTTTGCAACCTGATCATAGGTGGCGCCCTCTTTTCTCATGGAATCGATAATGCCCATGACCTCTTCTCTGGGTAAGAGCTTGGCATCCCCTGGGGTCGGTTGTACGGCAGGGGGCTTGGTCACCACTTTTCTGCGTTTCCTTAATACAGGCTTGGCCGGTTTTTTGGTTTTTTCTTTTTCCTGGGCAAGTTCTGCCTTGAGCAGCTCTTCTACGGTGCCGTCAAGCTCGTCTTCTGTTTCTTCCTGGGAGGAAACATAATGGTTTTCAAAGGCCGGGGGCGTTTGGATGGACATATCCGGTGCAATATTGAGATGGGTCATGACCATTTCAATGGCATCTGCCTGGCGTTGAAGCAGGTCTGCTGTTCTTTCCTGAACAACGATCATATACTCCTGGTTTTTGACCAGGGTTTCTACCTGGGTGGCCAGGGTGTCCATGGCCTCTATCATCATGTCCATATTGGTGTTTTCAACCGGCATCTGATTTCCGGCCTGGGGCTGTTGCCTTTTCATCTGGGGATTTCTGGTTTTGGAATATCCGCCGCCATAGGAATGGAATCTGGAACCGCTTGAATACTGGTATGAATTGTCGCAGTTTTTGCGCGTTTTGGGGGTGCGCTGTTTCTCAGCCTGACCATTACGAAGGCTTTGTAAAAAATCGTTCATCTAATTTGCTTCCTCCTTAGGAATATAAACCCATGTCGCACAATTTATTTTTGAAGAATTATGACTTCAAGTATTAATCGGTCTTGATCAAATGCGAACATTATATGATATATTTTAAATACATTCTATAATAGAATGCAGGGTATTTATCTATTGTTTTATTTGGGTTGTCAAGTATTTTTTACGATTTCCAGGACTTGGGATACACTTAAAATTTTTAATCCAAATTCACGGGGTCAGCCCAAAGATGCGTAAAAGACAGGGCCCTTGTTTTTAACCTATACTCTTTGATCAAGGTAGGTTAAAGGCTGCAGCCGATTTCGCCAAAGGAATGCACAATCATGTTTATTGCCTTTGTTCCAGGGTTCTTTCATAGGATTGAATCAGCTCAAGGGCCTGGTGTTGGTTTTCAAGACCGGATAAAGCCCTGCGAAACGCCGTAGCGCCCGGCAGTCCTTTGACAAACCAGGCCAGTCTGCCCCGAAGCATTTTGCAGCCGGCAGATTCGCCGAAATAGTCCACATAAAGCCGGATCAGCCGTTCCATTTTTCTGAACACCTGGCCGGGCAAAGGAAGGTCATATCTGCCCGTATCCAGGAATGCTTCAATCTGGGATAGGATAAAAGGATTGGCCATGGCTGCCCGGCCCACCATCACCCCGTCGCATTGGGTGAGTGCCATCATCTTGGCGGCATCTTCAGGGGAATTTATATCCCCGTTTCCAATCACGGGTAAATCAATTTCCTGTTTGAGCCGTTTAATATGGGTCCAGTCTGCCTTGCCTTTAAATCCCTGGGCAGCCGTCCTAGGGTGAATAGCAATCGCATCCACACCCTGGTTTTGGGCTATTTTTGCCAGGGCCAGGGCCTGGTTCCCGGAATTATCCCATCCTGACCGGATTTTAATGGTAAAGGGCAAGGTGGTGGCCTGGCGCACGGCCTGCAAAATATCGCAGGCAAGGCCCGGTTCTTTCATCAGAGCAACCCCCGCCCCTTGTTTGATCACTTTTTTAACACTGCACCCAAAGTTGATATCAATGATATCCGCACTTGTTTTTTGGTCAATAAAAGCGGCTGCTTTTCCCATGGACTCCGGGTCTGAACCAAATATCTGGACTGATAATGGCTTTTCTTCCGCCGTTGATTCCAGAAGAACCAGGGTTTTTTCAGAGTTGTAAAATATGCCTTTGGCACTGATCATCTCAGAGCAGACCACTGCCGCGCCGCACTCTTTGACCAGCTGCCTGAACGGCAGGTTGGTGATGCCGGCCAAGGGAGCCAGAAAGGTGGTACCGTTTATATTCAGGTTTTTTATTTTCATTTGTCCGGTTTTAAATCCTGGCCTGTCCTGGCATAACAAAACAGGCAATTATGAAAACAGGGGTGAAGATCATATGACCCGACATCAACGGATCGGGTGCATTTGCACCCCTGTTGCCGCCGTTGTCCGTAATCCCCTGCGGTTTCAGGGTTGCCCCCGAATAATTTTTTGTAAAGCCTGCCGTTGATGCAGGCATTTTCCATGACATTTGTTTCTGACGTTAATTTTCGGGCCAGGTCGCCCTGGCAGCAGAGAAAGAGCTCCATTTGGTTTGATTCTGCCTGTTTGCCCATTTTTTGAATCACCTGGGTTTGGGTCTGGGAATCCAAGGGGAGAAATTCAAGGTCAAAAGGGCCTGAGTTTTTCATTTTGCGAATTCGCAAGTTCACTTTTTTATACGGATCGTAAAAACTGGTGACGCACCGGGAAATGCCCATGGCAGAAAGGGCTTTTAATATATATTCAAACCCGTCCAAATTGGTCTTGGATTCACCCTGGTATTGATAGGCGCAAATGGGGTCAAACCGCCAGGTGATCTGGGAAGGATCAAAGGCTGAACAGAGTTGCTCTGCCTGGGCAAGCCTTGAGTCCAGGTCCGGGATCCCCGGCTCAAGCAAGGGATCAGGGGGGGTGATGGTGAAATTAAAAAAAAGGTTATACCCCTTGTCTGCCAGGATTTTATGGGCGTTGAGCCCGAGAAAGGGCTTAAAGTTCTTTGACCAGAACACAATGGTGTGAACCTTGTCCTGTGTGGCATCCACCTTTCGTGATTTTTGGTTAAAGGGGTTGGTGACCGTAAAATATCCCTGGTCTATGCAGTCAAGGAACCAGGGGGTATACCATCCGGGGATATCGGTCCGTCTGGATGCCGATAAAATGATTTTGGGTTTAGCCAATATCCGGTTCCGGGTTGTTTTTATTGTTTTTAAGGTCGGCAAAGGAGATGATTTTCCCTTGGGATTGTTTGGAAGAGGCATCCGGGTCCGGCCCGGTGGTCTTGGGGCGGGGGACACTCGGGTCCGTTTCAAGGGGGGTGTCTGGGCATTTAACACGTTCCAGCCGCATTTTTTTCCCGTTCATGAAAAAATCATCCCCGCTAATATATTCGTCCTTTAATATCCAGGTCACGACTTGGAGAGGGATTTGAAGCATAAGCAGCTTGATCTGGTACCAGTCTTTTTTATGGTCGGGCAAAATGCTTTCAACCCGGGCAAAAGAGACCGGTGAATCTTCCAAATGGATCAATACAATATCGTTAATCGTGGTCATGACTCCCCCGGGTAATTTTTCTTGTCAACGGGCCAGATATACCATAATCTGTAAAATATCAAAAGATGTGAATTGAGCGCCTTGAGTATCAAGGCCATGGAGGATATGTTTGGATAAAAAATGGCAGGTGTTTTTTCTGGTGGCGTTTTCGCTTTTTATGTCCACACTGGATTCCAGTATTGTGAATGTTGCGCTTCCCTTTATCATGACAGATCTCTCCCAGACCATGGGGACCATCCAATGGGTGGTGACCGTCTATCTTTTATTTGTTTCCTCTTTTTTGCTTACCTTTGGCAGGCTCTCTGATATTATCGGCCGGCCCCGGGTCTACAGGCTTGGATTTGCCGTTTTTACCCTGGGATCGTTTTTATGCGCCATTTCCGGGACCGCAGCCGGGCTGATTTTATCCCGGGCTGTTCAGGGCATGGGAGCTTCCATGCTCATGGCCTGTTCACCTGCCCTGATCGTTGACGCCTTTGAGCCTGCGAACAGGGGACGGGCCTTGGGGCTGATGGGAACCTGTGTGGCCGCAGGCCTTACCCTGGGGCCGGTTGCCGGGGGCTTTATTCTGGAATATTTTGCCTGGCCAACTATTTTTTATATTAATATCCCCGTGGGCCTGGTCGCCCTGGTCTGGAGCCGCTGGGCCCTGAAACCCAAAAGGGGACATTCCAGCCATGAATCCATGGACATTTACGGCAGTCTGTTTATGGCAATTTGGGTCGCAAGTTTTATCATCGGTCTGATCCGGTCTCCGGACTGGGGGTTTTTCTCCTTTAAAGGGGGGGGCTGCTGGGCCATTGGAATCATGGCCTTTATTGGATTTGTCGTGCATGCACAAAGGGCTGTCCATCCGCTTCTTGACCTTGGATTGTTGAGGGTGAGGCGGTTTTCACTGCCCCTGGGCGCAGCCCTGTTTTTATTTGCAGCCTTGTTTTCCCTGGTTTTTATGATGCCCTTTTATCTGAGCCTGATCTGCGGGTTTTCACCGGCTAAAACAGGGTTGATTATGATTGTTCCTTTTATATTTCTCCTGGTGATCTCCCCGGTTTCCGGGGGGCTGGCCGACAGACTGGGGTCCATGCTGCTCTGTTCTGCAGGCATGGGATGCCTGGCCATTTCTCTGGCCTTTATGGCAACCTTGTCTCCCTCAACCGGGGAATTTGGACTCTTTTGGCGTCTTTCCCTGGCCGGTATGGGAACGGCATTGTTTGTCTCTCCGAACAGTGCGGCCATCATGGGGGCTGTGCCGGCTGAACACAGGGGGATTGCTGCAGGCACCATGGCCACGGCCAGGAATCTTGGCATGGTGGTGGGGGTGGCCTTGGCCTCGAGCATCTTTACCCGAACATTTACCGGCCTGACCCAGGGGGTGGGCCTGGACCATTATACCCCGGGCATGGCCCCTTTTTTTATGACAGGGTTCAGGTATGCCATGGCCGCGGGTGTCAGCCTTGCCCTTCTCGGGTTTGGGTTGACCCTGGCCTATGGCAATGATTTGAGATCCTGGAAAAAACCTTAAGGTTTTTAAACCAAACTGATGGATAAAAGGGGGAGGGGCTATGAGCAAATTTGAGGGGTATGAATCCCTTGACCTGCCAGGGGTGACAGCCTATTTGTTTCATCCCAGACGTCAGGACGGAAAAAGGCGAGCAGATCAGAACCGCCAAGACATGATGATCCCGGTGGAAAAGGATGTGGCTTTGGGTGCCTCTTTGCATCTTGGAGATCCTGACAAGCCGGTGTTGCTGTTTTTCCATGGAAACGGAGAGATTGTTTCAGATTATGACGATATTGGGAACGCCTTTTTCCAGGCCGGAGGGGTGAATCTTTTTGTGGTGGATTACAGGGGGTATGGTGAGTCCACAGGCCGTCCGTCGGTGTCTGCCATGATGGAAGACGGGCCTAAGGTTTTAAATTTTTTGAAAACCATGATGAAGCAAAAAAAGATGAGCGGCCCCATATCCGTGATGGGCCGCTCTCTGGGCAGCGCTCCTGCCATTTGTCTGGCGGCCGACTTTTTTTTCCACGCCTTGATTGTGGAAAGCGGGTTTGCATTTACCGAGCCCTTGTTAAGGGTTCTGGGCCTGGATCCCGAGGCCATTGGCTTTAAAGAAGGCCAGTCCATGGGAAATCTTGACAAGATCAAAAAGGTCAAAAGCCCCTGTCTGATTATTCATGCCCAGTTTGACCGTTTAATCCCTTTTTCAGACGGCAAGGCCCTGCATGATGCCTGCCCGGCAATTAAAAAGCACCTGCTTGAAATCAAGGGAGCCGACCATAACAATATCTTTGCTTGGGGCATGATTCCCTACCTGGATCAGGTCAGGCAGTTTAGTTCAGGCAATTTTTAAAGGCCTTTTTCAATAATTGTCTTTTGGCTCGATTCCTTGGTTGGGGGCAAATTTAAAATTATTCGAGCCTTTCTCTTGTTTCGGTCAGGGCTATTTTTTGGCCAAAGGAACAATGAGGACCGGGACCGAGGTCTGCTTCAAGACTTTTCTGAGCACATGGTCGCCCATGGCTTTTGCCAAAAGTCCCTGCTGTTTGCAGCCAATGACAATTGCGTCGCATTTTTCCTCCACAGCCGTCCTGGAGATCTCTCCGGCAACGGAAAGGCTCTCGGTGACCAGGATTTTTTCAATGGGAGAGGCTTCCTGCTCTGGCATTTTATCGGGCTCCCCATTGGAGAAAAACCCCATAATGGCCTGGCGGATGCGCAGGGCGTCTACATTTTTTCCGGTAAGAAGATCATGGGCCCCGCTTTTGTGTTCATTTTTAATGTTTTGGTACAAGGTCTCCCCAAATGCCATTCTCACCCGTTTTTTTGAATTCTTGCTGGCCTCTTCCATCACGTGAAGGACAATAATCTCCGCGCCTGAATAGGTGGCATATGACACCGCGTGTTCAAACACTTCTTTCATGTCATAGGATAGGTCTGAGGCAAATAGAATCCGTTTGATTTTTTGTATCATCATGGGTCTCCAATTTGGTTTTAGATTTTCATAAATATGCTTCATATAATAAATAAACCCCATTGATATGCAAGCCTATTTCATTTTTTTTACAGGACAGACCATTGAAAATTGACAAAAAGGGGATGATTTTTTATCCCATGGCAGCTCAGGTCTGCGCCGACCGGCGCAGGATATCAGCTTGCTCATGAAAAGGGTTTACCCGCTGTGGGGGCGCAGTTTGCACCTGCCTTAAGGCTTGGTAGACTCATTTTTTTGGTCACCTTTACACTTGATCATTTGGGGCATTTGATTTTTGATTTGTCGTTTGCGAACACCAGGCGTTCAAATTCATTTTTACAGGCGTCACATTGGTATTCAAAAATAGGCATGGGGGTTTCCTTTTTTTCTTTTCTCAGGGTCAGAACCTGCCCTGTTTGAATTTTTTTAATCATAGTTTCTGACTTAAGGCTGCTTTTCTGATCATTTTGTAAAGTTTTTGCGGGGGGATATGATTATGTTCGGCCCCTTGTTTCAAGGTTTGTTCAGGTGATAGAAAAAGCCCTTTAAACGCCATGATTTTGATCACCAGTTCAGGATCAATTTCGTATTCCAGGCAAAAGGCATTCAGGGTTTTGTTTCCCGCGCCAGGCGGGGCGGTTGGGGGCATCTTTTTTTTAAGGTATCTGCCCTGGTCCGGGCTGATGATTTCAAATAGTTGCCGGGGTGAGCGGTTGTTTTTCCGGGCAATGTCCAGGAAAATCTGGTCCGGGCTGGTGACTTTGATCCCTGCCCGATCCAGCCGTTGTTTTGCATCCTTTAACAGAATTTGACTCTTTTGGGTCAGGGCCTTTAAAGAAGATTGTTCCGCATGGCCAAAGGGAGGCTGGCCATACTCAATCGCGGCATTGTCTTTAATGGATTGGCTAAAACCGATAATTGAAGAAAACGGCGGAACCATGAAATAGGTCCCTGTGACCACCACCAGGGTGATTGCCAGGGCCGCATTAAAATTGGCTGTAAAAAAAATGAGTTTTGTTTTTTTGTTTTTTAAATAGGCCATGACAGCCTGCCAATTGTAATAGAGGTGCAGGCCCAGGGTGATGATAAACAAAATGCCCAGATTCACGTGAAGTTCACCCCATTGGGATTTGCTAAGTCCGAAAAGATGCCAGTCAGCCCAATAGGCGATCCTGCCATGGGGAACAATATAGAGGATGATACTGGTGATCAGAATCAGAACAAAAGAGATCAAAGCGGTCAAAGAGACAATTTTGCGCAATCTCATAGGGAGTTCCTTTTGCAGGATATTTTTAAATAGTTACACAGGGTCTTGTCCGGTGATGTTTTTTTCTCTTTTAGGGTCAAGCCTGCCTGGAAAATTTTGTCTTTACTGGAAAATGCATAAGGATTGTTATATTTAAGGTTTATATGCAACGTTGTTATTTTTTTTAATATTATATCAAGGGGATTTCAAATGGAAACATTATTATTGGCAGGCGGCGTCATCCTTGTGTATTTTCTTCTCCAGATTTATATCCTTCCTAAAATGGGGATTTCCACATGAATGAAAGAGGCCTGTCAGGGGACAGGCAAGACCAAGAAAGATAGATTTGAAAAAAAAGATTGATTTTCTTCTTCAAGTGTTGTCCTGAAAAATGATCAGAAGATCTCCACGTATCAGGGTTTGGCAGTAAAAAGCTGACAGCATCATCCGGCCCCGGCGTTGAGGGTGTGCTGAATTTTAAAAGGCAGGCTTGACTCTAAGATTCTCTTTGGCTATAGTTCGACCTAAAAGTGCAAAGTGGTAGTTTTTACTTTCTGCTTTGCAGGCGAGACAGAGGAGATTGGATATGGCCATAACAGGGGGACGACCGAGAAATAGTACGGACGAGCCCATGCTCAAGATGAAGGAGTTGGCTGATGCTGCCGGAGTGGCCAAGTCCACTATTTTGCTTTATGTGAAAAAGGGGCTGCTGCCCCGGCCTGTTAAGACAAGTCCCAACATGGCCTATTATGATCCGGCCTGTGTTGATCGGATCGGGTTTATCAAAAAAATTCAAGCCAGCCACCGCCTGCCCCTGGCTGCCATCAAAGGGCTTTTTCGAGAAATGGACAAGGGCCGCGATATTACCCCTCTGCTCGAACTTCAGTCCACTGTATTTGGAGGGGCTGCCCAAAAAATGGATGCGGCGGATTTTGCAAAGGCATCCGGGCTTGGGCCTGAGCAATTGGACAGGCTCTGCCGGCTTGGGTTGATCATTCCCCTGGAACCCGCCCTGTTTGATGAACATGACCTTGAACTGGCACTGCAGCTGAAATCCTGCATGGAAAGGGGCCTGGATCCGGATGACCTGGCCTTTTATCCCAAATTTGCAAAACAGATCGTGGCCGCTGAGATTGGTTTAAGAGAGTCGTATACCCAGGGGTTGGGGTATAAAGAAAATGCCCTGCTCACCCTGGAACTGACCCGGATGGCCAGGGGCTTAAGGGCCTATGTGATTGACCGGACCCTGCAAAAAAAATTGATTGGATTCAAAGGACTTAAAAAAGAATAATATTTAGGAGGCAGAATGAGAGATCCCCTGTTTGACCCCATTCATATTAATGGCTTGGAAATTGAAAACCGGATTTATCTGCCGGCCATGCATCTGGGCATGGCCCAGGAGTTTGAAGTCACGGACCAGATTGTGTCCTTTTATGCCCGAAGGGCCAAAGGAGGTCCTGGCTTGATCTGTGTGGGGTATGCCACAGTGGATGAATTGTCGGGCAATACCCAGAATATCGGTGCCCATGATGATCGATTTATCCCCGGACTTGCCCGGCTGGCAACGGCCATTCAGGAAAACGGCTCATTGGCCGCGGTTCAGCTCAACCATGCAGGACGTTATAATTTCTCATTTTTTCTTGATGGAAAACAGCCGGTGGCCCCCTCTGCCGTTGCCTCCAGAATGACCAAAGAGACCCCCAAGGCCCTTGATTCCCAAGAGATCAAAACAACCATTGCCGCGTTTGGGGCCGCAGCCGCCCGGGTAAAACAGGCCGGATTTGATGCGGTTGAAATTTTAAGCGGCACAGGCTATCTCATCTCTGAGTTTTTATCCCCCTTGACCAACCAGAGAACAGATGAATACGGGGGATCTTTGGAAAACAGGATGCGGTTCGGCCTTGAGGTGGTCGATGCGGTCAGGCAGGCTGTGGGGCCTGACTTCCCCTTGATCGTAAGAATGAACGGCAATGATTTCATGCCCGGCGGCAATGACCGGGCCGATTTGCTTGAATATGCCCGTGCCCTGTCCCAGGGCCCTGTGGATGCACTGTGCATCAATGTGGGCTGGCATGAGGCAAGGGTGCCCCAGATCGTGGCCCAGGTTCCCAGGGGGGCATTCGGGTATTTGGCACGGGATATTCGCCTGGCCGTGGATGTGCCGGTGATTGCCAGCCACAGGATCAATGACCCTGAAACCGCAAGAACCATGCTCAAACAGGGGTATTGCGATATGGTGGCCATGGGCCGCAGTCTGATTGCAGACCCTGATTTGCCCAACAAGGCCAAAACCGGCCGGGAAAATGAGATTGTCCACTGCATTGCCTGTGCCCAGGGATGTTTTGATCATCTTTTTAAACTCAAACATGTGGAATGCCTGTGCAATCCCCTGGCCGGCCATGAGCATGAGGTCCAGGAGAAGACGGCTGCAAAATCCAGGAAGGTGGTTGTGGTGGGAGGCGGTGCCGCCGGCATGACCTGTGCCCTGACTGCCAAGCGAAGGGGGCATGAGGTTACCTTGTACGAGCGGTCCGGCCGTTTGGGAGGACAGCTTCACCTGGCTGCCGCCCCTCCCGGAAGAGAGGAATTTGCCCAGCTTGCCCTTGACCTTGAAAACCAGCTTACGGCTGAAAAAATTTCTGTGGTCATGAATCAGGAAGTGGATGAAGATATCCTAAACGCTTTGAACCCTGATGCTGTGATCCTGGCAACCGGGGCCGGCCCCCTTGTTCCCCCCATTCCCGGAATGGATCTGCCCCATGTGGCAGGTGCCTGGGAGGTGTTGGAAGACAAGGTGAGCACAGGTGATCAAGTGGTCATTGTGGGCGGCGGGGCCGTGGGGGTTGAAACCGCACTTTTTCTGGCTGAAAAAGGGACCATGGATGCCCATACCTTGAAATTTCTCTTTGTAAACAAGGCAGAGTCTCCTGACGCCCTTTTTAAAATGGCCACCCATGGCAGCAAAAAAATCTGTCTTGTTGAGATGACCGACCGTATTGGCAAGGATATCGGTAAATCCACCAAATGGGGGATGCTCCAGGATATGGGCCGGCTGAACGTTGAAACCATGACCGCATCAAAGGTGGTGAAAATTACCCCCCAGGGTCTTGAGGTGGAGCAGGACGGCAAGGTTGTCGAGATGACGGCGGACACCGTGGTGGTGGCGGCAGGATCCGCCTCCTACAATCCCCTTGAATCTATGGTCAAAGAGATGGGCCTTGATTATCGGGTCATTGGGGATGCCCTGGCTGTGGGCATGGCCTTTGATGCCGTCCATGCAGGATATGCTGCCGCCATGGACCTTTAACCGTATTTTTTCCAAGGCTGCAAAATTTATGAAGGTGTAGCTTCAAGGCAGCAGAGTTGGGCTTTAATTTGTGCCGGCCTTGTGCCGGCCTGGATTAAACCTAAGGTTTAGATCGAAAAAAGCATTTACCCGCTCCTCGTACGCCGGGACAGATCTTGCTTTGACAATTTTTTTCAACGGTTTTTTGCTGTTTTCAAAGGAAGGGCCAAGATAACTCCAGACCCCTTTCATCCGTCCGGTCAGGTGGGCGGGCCCTGAAAAAATTTTGCCGTAGGCGGCAAAAAGATCGTCATGAAACGCCCTGAGTCTTGCCAGCCGCTGTGACGGATCTTGGGGGGTGGGGTGAATGTTTTTGATCTCTTCCCCAAGAAAGGGGTTGGACAGAATGCCCCGGCCGATCATGATCCGGTTGATATTTGGGAATTTTTTTTGAACATGGGTGTAGGATGCAAGATCCACAATATCCCCGTTATAGGTGAGTGGATGTTGTGTGCTCTGGCTTGCCCTTTCAAAGGCGTCCAGATCGGATCTGCCGGTATACATCTGCTCCCCGGTCCGGGGGTGGAGGATGATTTCGTCAATGGAATGCCGGTTGAACACCGCTAAAAGTTCATGGATTTCATCTTTGTTTCGTCGGCCAAGACGAATTTTGACGCTCAACGAGGGGGCCATTTCAGGAATGATTTCGGACAGGAGGGCGTCTATTTTTTCAGGATAGAGAAGCAGGCCGGATCCCCGCTGTTTCTTGGCTATTTTTGAGTGGGGACAGCCAAGGTTCCAGTTTACCTGGTTATGGCCCATGGCATTTAGATGGTCGGCCAGAAAGATAAAATCCTTGGCCACATTGCTCAGGATCTGGGGAATAACAAACAGGTTTTTATTCTTTTCAGGGTCCACATCTTTGATTCTTGAGGGTTTCAGCCGTTGTTCGCCCATGGTGGAAATAAAGGGGGCCACGGCAAGATCAATGCCTGAAAAATGATCTGCATACACGGTTCTGAAGGTTAGATCAGTGAACCCTTGCAGGGGCGCCAGAATAAGGGTAATGGTATCTTTTGTCATGGGTTGGCCTGGGTTTTGGGGGTGCCCCGCAAGTTCCGGGGTAAAAAAAATTTTGACAAGCTATGGGTGATCCATTATAAAAATCTATATTTTTGCATCACCTATACATAACATTAATCCGGATTGCAAGGAGAGTTTTAACGGTATGAAAGCGCTTTTTAAAGAGGTCATCCGTATCAACCAGATGCCAGACAATGGGGAAAAACAGGTCAAAGCCGAATCATTCTTTGAAAATCTGAATGCCATGACTCTTCCCGCGCATTTTAACTGGGCCCAAGAGGTTTTTGAAGACATCCATGTGGCCCAGAACCCGGACAAACTTGCCCTGATTTATCATAATATCCATACCTTGGAAACCAGTTCTTTTTCCTATCAGGCGCTTTGTCAAAAGTCCAATCAACTGATTAATTTTTTAAGGGCCAAAGGCGTGGCGCAAAAGTCCAATATGTACATGATGACGCCCCTTTGCCCTGAAATCTGGTTTGCAAGCCTGGCCTGTATCAAGGCGGGTATCGTGTCCGTGCCCACCGCCACCACCATGACCCCAAGAGAGCTTGAGTTCAGGTTCGAAACCTATAAGCCCGATGTTATTATGGCCGATGAGACCTCTGTGGATATTCTTGAAAAAGCCATGGAAGAGACCGGAATCTATCCAAAGGTTAAACTGGTGTTTGGAAAAAAAGAGGGGTGGATTTCCTTTGATGAAATCGAAAATGAATCTGACCAGGCAACGGCTGCTCAGACCGCATCCGATGAGATTCTCTTCTGCTTTTTTACCTCGGGCACCACAGGGCTTCCCAAGCGGGTGGGCCATACAGCTGTTTCTTATCCTGTGGGCCATTTATCAACCAGCGTCATGATCGGGGTAAGATCCGATGATATTCACCATAATCTGAGCGCTCCGGGATGGGCCAAATGGGCCTGGTCTTCGTTTTTTGTTCCCTTTAACGTGGGGGCCACGGTTGCCGGCTTTAGATTTGACACCATGGACGGACAGGCCTATCTCAATGCCCTGGCCAGAAATAAGGTCACCACTTTTTGCGGGCCGCCCACGGCTTGGCGCATGTTTGTGAACATGGATCTTGACACGTTTGACCTTTCCTGCCTTCGCCAGTCCATATCTGCGGGGGAACCTTTGAATCCTGAAGTGATTACCCAGTGGAAAAACCATACGGGTACGGAAATCAGGGATTTTTACGGCCAGACCGAGTCCACAGCCATGATCGGCAATTACCCCTGGATGGCGGGCAAGATGCGGTCAGGATCTTTTGGAAGGCCTTCGTTCATGTATGACGTGGCCTTGGCCGACGATGAGGGAAATGAGATTACCCGGCCCGATCAGGTCGGCCATATCGTGGTCAAGATGGATAATTGGCAGGCCATCGGCCTTTTTTCCGAGTATATTGGAAATCCTGAAAAAATGAGTTCGGTTTTTGTGGATAACTTCTACTACACCGGTGACCGGGCCTCCTTTGATGAGGACGGGTATTGGTGGTTTGTGGGCCGGGCCGATGATGTGATCAAATCCAGTGATTACAGGATCGGTCCCTTTGAGGTGGAAAGCGCCCTGCTGGAGCATCCGGGCGTGGCCGAGGCTGCTGTGGTGGGGGCTCCGGATCCAAATCGCTACCAGCTGGTCAAGGCCTATGTCATCCTCAATCCCGGATGCATCGGCAACAGGGCGCTTGCCCTGGATCTGTTCAAACATACCATGAATATTCTGGCCAAGTTCAAGATTCCCAGGATTATAGAATTTGTTCAGGAGGTACCCAAGACCATTTCAGGCAAGATCCGTCGTATTGAACTCAGAGAAAATGAAGTCAGCCGTATGGATACGGACGGGGAAGATGAAATAAAAGAGTATTTTTACTGGGATTTCCCAGAGCTGAGCTCAAAAAATAAATAGGGGGTTACCCCATTCAATGCCCTTGGGTGATCAGGGGCATTTTTTGTACGATTGATCACGGCACCCGGACCGTGATTCTGTCCAGAGACCCTAAAAAGGCCACGCCCGCGCCTGATTCTGACACTGGTGTTTGGCCCGCATATTTCACGAATCGACTTTGCTTTGGCTGCAAGGCGTCTGGCCTCAGGAAAATGGCATTTCCACTTCCACCTCTCCTGTGCCGGAACGGATGAATTTTGCATCGGGGTATTTTTTCCCAAACACGTAGAGCATTTTTTGATTTTCCGCCAATACCGTTGCAATAAACTGGGTATAGTTATTTTTCTTGGCGATTTTTTCCAGGTCATCGAGTAAAAAGGAGCCAATGCCTTTGCCGTGAAGCTCTTCTTTGACCAGGAAGGCAACCTCAGCCACATCCTCTCCAACTTCAGCATAGGAGCCAATGGCCACAATCTGTTTGCGCCGGCCTTTTTGCACCAGGGCAATGAGGCTCATGTTCCGCCGATAATCCACTTCAGCCCATTGCTGCTGGAGCATTTTTCTGGAAAAGACCTTTCTTTTATTAAAGAACCGGTAATAGATGGAATCTTCCTGAAGGGAATAAAAAAAGTGTCTGGATTCAAATTCGTCCGACGGGAGCAAAGGTCTTACCTCAAGGCTTTTTCCCCCGGGCAGGGTCATGGTGTTTTTGTAGGAGTCCAAAAAAAGAAGGTCCTGGCTGGTGGGCGGCAATTGGTCGGGAAAGATATAATGCCGCTGTTTGGCCTGGGCGATCAGCTCGCTCCTGAATTTGGGATGGGCGATCTGTGCCAGTTCCATGACCCGTTGTGAAATGCTTTTACGTCTTATTTCGGCAATCCCGTATTCTGTGACAATAATATCAATATCCCCCCTTGTGGTGGCCACCCCCGCCCCTTCACTCAAGTGGGGAACAATACGGGAGACCTCCCCGTTCTGTGCTGTGGAGGGGATGATCACAATGGAAAATCCTCCCTTTGACATGGAAGATCCCCGTATAAAATCCACCTGATCCCCAATGCCCGAGTAGAAGAGATAGCCTTTGGAGTCGGTGCAGATCTGTCCGGTAAGATCCACTTCTAAGGCAGAACTGATGGAGATGAAATGATCATTTTTTGCAATCACATTGGGGTCGTTGACAAATTCCGAGGAGCGAAAATAGAACATGGGGTTGTCGTTGACAAATTCATACAGTTCTTTTGATCCCATACACAGGGAGGTGACGGCCCGGTCTTCAAGGTAGTTTTTCTGGCGGTTGGTAATGGCCTTTTGCCGGAACAAAGGCAGAAGACCGTCCGTGATGACCTGGGTGTGAATGCCCAAATCTTTTTTATTGGCCAGATAGGGCATGACTGCGTCGGGCAGATGGCCGAATCCGATCTGGAGTGTGGCCCCGTCATCCACCAGCTGATTCACGTAGTGCCCGATACGTTCGATCACCTTTTGATTTTTTGTCTCGGGCAGGGATTCCAGCAAAGGCTCTTCATATTCCACGAGAAAGTCAATTTCATCAATATGGACCAGAGAATCTCCCCAGGTCCTTGGCATCTGGGGGTTGATCTGTCCAATGACCAGGTCGGCATTTTTCATCCCGGACAGGGTGATATCCACTGAAATGCCCAGAGAACAGAATCCGTGTTTGTCCGGCGGGCAGACCTGGATCAGGGCAATATCAAGGCCGATTTCATTGTCTTTGAAAATTTTGGGAATCTGGGAAAGATATACCGGTATATAGTCAATCTTTCCTTCAAAGGCAAACTGCCGCATGAGCATGGAAATAAAAAAGAGTTTAATGGAGAACCGGGATAGAAAATTTTCATCATTGACATATTCGGAGAGGGTGGCGGACATCATCTGGTAAATGATAATATCTTGGATGGACTGGTTTTCAATCATTGCCCTGATCAACCGCTGGGGCTCACCGCATCCTGTGCCGATAAAAACCCTGGAACCGTTTTGAATTTTTTTGACACTCTCTTCCGGGGTCAGCAGTTTTTCCGGGCATGCCTGTTTTAGATCCATAGTTTATCTCCTGCCGGGTCAATGGGATTGATCTGCAAATTTCTAATTATTAACCATATTTATCTTAAAGTACAGCAGAAACCAAGCTGCCATTCATGGACCTAAATCCCAGGCTTTTTTCCATCACGTTCAGGGCTATCCCGAATATTTCATGAAATTTTAAGTATTTTACCAAAAAGTTATATTATTATAATTGGTTGTGTCGTTTTTTAAGTCGTTTTCCATTATACAAAACATTACCCTTCGGACAAGGCGTTTTACCTCATCTGCTGCGTTACAGTCCGCTCGCAGTAAAGGACTACGGCTTCTCGGTCTGTGCCTTGCAGCTAAGGCAAAAACGCTTTGTGAAATATGCGGGCTTTGGCCCATGACGGGGTCGAAGTTTTTTTTAGTGTTTGAATCCTGATCCGCTCTGGGCTCAGGTCGTTGGCTGATACCCTTGGTGTCATACCCGGGGGATCATGGCTGTTACAATCCCACTTTTCCTGAATACATGGTTACCCCGGGCGGGATTTTATCCAAGGAAAATCCTTTTGGCTTTGTCATCCTCGGATCATCAAAAATGGTTTTGAGCAAGGTTTCCCGGTGATCTGGATGGGAGATACTGGCAATGGCAAGGCCTTTAAATCCCAACGGCAGATCCCTTAGGTCTGCGATTCTGTATTCCGTGACAATCTCCACCCCGTCATAGGCAGATGCCGTAAGGGTAATGCCTGAGGGGCAGGCCGGTACAATTTTTGACTTGCCGCTTCGGGCAAGGCTTTTCATGGCAATCACCGGTGTGCCGTAGTGCCTGTGGCTAAGCGCCCTGACAAAATCAGGCTGGCCGCCCACGCCACCGTAATACCGGGAAGGGTCAATGAAATCCGCCCATACATTCTCGCTTAAATCGACGCCAATGGCCGTGTTTACGGACAGAAAAGGGCTGCATGCCTGGATGGTGCCGGCAGCATTGGTATACATGCACGGCCGCATCTGGACTTGGGAGCGCATGTCCACATAGTCATATAGATTTTGGGTGCCCATGATCAGGCTGGTGGTTGAATATCCCGTGTTGATTTTCTTTTTTTTGTTGGTAATAATGGTTCATCAGAAAATCGCGTACCTGGACTGAGAAACATCACTGGGAAGGCAATAACACAGTAAGGATTTTTATGCTTGAAATGATGGTGTGAACATGATCATGTTCTAATTTTTTTGTGTTATTTGCACAAAATCGGAGAATGAATTAATGTCCACAAGCTTCATATACCATGCCTTTGGCCTTCGTGACTACTTTTATAAAACAACGCGTTTCATCGGTGGAATAATCACTTTTGAACTCATACCAAAACCGGAGGCGGTAAAATGCCCGGAATGTAATTCCAGGTCCGTCACCAGGAAAGGGATTGTGACAAGAGATCTCAGAACAATACCGGTAGGTTCAAAACCCGTGATTCTCAGGACGGCTATCCAGAGAATTTGGTGTTCGTTCTGTCAATTTGTCCGGCAAATCAAACTATCCTTTGCCCAGGAGGGGAAAAGCTATACCCGGGCTTTTGAACGGTATGTCTTGGAGTTGTCTCAGTTCATGACAATCAAAGATATTGCCATCCATTTAAGGATCAGCTGGGATACGATAAAGCAGATCCAGAAAGAAGACCTGCTGAGGCGTTATCGAAATATCCCCCTTGAGAAAGTCCGGCAGATTGCCATAGATGAAATTTCCATAGGGAAAGGGCATAAATACTTGACCATCGTGATGGATCTGGAATCCGGTAGAATTCTGCACGTGGGAGAAGGAAAAGGTGGTGAAGCTTTGAAATCTTTTTGGACAAAAGTGAAAATATCGAAAGCAAAAATCAAAGCCGTCAGCATCGATATGTCCCCGGCATACTTGAGTGCTGTTATTGAAAATCTTTCTGGTTCAGCAATTGTCTTTGACAGATTTCATGTTGTTAAATTGTTCAATGAGAAACTGTCGGATTTCAGGCGAAAGCTCTACAACCTTCTTGCCAATACCGGGCAACAAAAACTTCTGAAGGGAGTCCGGTGGCTTTTGTTAAAAAATCCCGAAAACCTCAGTGATGACAAGAAGGAGGCCCAACGGTTAGAAGAAGCATTGAAAATAAATCAGCCGCTATTGGTAGTCTACTATATGAAAGAGGAACTCAGGCAAATATGGAATTAAAAGAAAAAAGAAACAGCTGAAAAGATAGTCAGCAATTGGATCAATCTGGCCAATATTTCCAAAATTCCAATGTTGATGAAATTTGCCAAGACCTTGGCTGTGCAAAGGCAAAGAATCCTTTCATACTATGATTACAGGATATCTACAGGTCCTTTAGAAGGGACAAATAACAAGATAAAAACCATGAAACGGAAAGCTTATGGATACAGGGATTCGGAGTTTTTCAGGTTGAAACTTTTGGACCTTCACAATAAAAGGTACGCATTAATCGGATGAACCCTTTTTTTTGAAGGAGCATCAGGCCGTCCCCGTAAAGTTCAGTCTGAACCCCAAGATCTTTATATCCCGAGGTGGCAATGACACCTACCACAGCATCCGGGATTTTTCCGATCCCCACCTGGAGGGTGGTGCCGTCTTTAAGAAAATGTTCGGTAATGAGCTGGCCGATCCTTTTGTCTGCATTGGGCAGGTGCTCAAAATCAGGCGCCTCAAAGGTGTAGACCGGTTTTATACCCTCTTCAATGATATAATCGATGTCTTCTTGGGAGATCACGCTCTGGCCCTGGGTAAAGGGCATGGATGGATCCAGCTCCGCAATGACAAGGGTGGCTGTTTCAAGGGCGGCATGGATGGCATCCACGGAAAGGCCTAAACTGTATTCCCCTGTGGCGGTATTCTGCCGAACCTTCATGATGACCATATCGATTTCATAGCCGCAGCCTTTGCCCATAAGCCGGTCCATATTGACCAGGGTGCAGGGCAGGTAATAGGCACGACCCTGGTCTACAGCCTCCCTGACCTCACCGCCGGAAAATATGGAATAGGCCTTGACCCGGTCCTGGAGCCCCTCTTCCACATAGGGGACAGGGCCGTGGAGAAGGATATGGATCATTTTCATGAAGGGCAGCTGCCCGGTATTGTTTTTTATGGCATGGGTGAGACCCTGGATACTGGCGGTTGGGGTGGCGGCATTGGAGCCGATATAACAATTTATGGTCTCCTTATCTCCCAGGTGACGGGCAACAATATCGCCAATCTCTTTGAGTTTGATGGGTATGGGACGTTTTGTCATAAATTTCACCTCGTTCTTCCGGGGTTGCCTGTTTGATTCATGATATTTTAAGACAACAGTCTCTTAAAAAAGAGAATGCCATAATATAAAAGGAAAGCCGATCTGGATCAAGGCACAAGTAAAAACAAAATATGGATGACTCATAGATTTGGATGAATTTTAGTACCCCCAGGATAGGATGGGGCCCGGTTCTGGAAACAAACTCAGAGCCAACCAGGGATTACAGGTCTTTGGCCGGTGGTGCTGGCCGAATGCTCGCATCCGGTCAAAGTTTGCCTCTGAAGACAAAATGATGTTAAGGTAGGCGCCAAACCGTGCTGGAATGAAAATCGCCTTGATCTTTCAGGTGAAATGACAAATAACAGGTGGTTAAACCGAATTGGAACTTAACATTTGAATCGGATTTGAGGTTCATCAGAAAATCGCGTACCTGGACTGAGAAACATCACTGGGAAGGCAATAACACAGTAAGGATTTTTATGCTTGAAATGATGGTGTGAACATGATCATGTTCTAATTTTTTTGTGTTATTCGCACAAAATCGGAGAATGAATTAATGTCCACAAGCTTCATATACCATGCCTTTGGCCTTCGTGACTACTTTTATAAAACAACACGTTTCATCGGTGGAATAATCACTTTTGAACTCATACCAAAACCGGAGGCGGTAAAATGCCCGGAATGTAATTCCAGGTCCGTCACCAGGAAAGGGATTGTGACAAGAGATCTCAGAACAATACCGGTAGGTTCAAAACCCGTGATTCTCAGGACGGCTATCCAGAGAATTTGGTGTTCGTTCTGTCAATTTGTCCGGCAAATCAAACTATCCTTTGCCCAGGAGGGGAAAAGCTATACCCGGGCTTTTGAACGGTATGTCTTGGAGTTGTCTCAGTTCATGACAATCAAAGATATTGCCATCCATTTAAGGATCAGCTGGGATACGATAAAGCAGATCCAGAAAGAAGACCTGCTGAGGCGTTATCGAAATATCCCCCTTGAGAAAGTCCGGCAGATTGCCATAGATGAAATTTCCATAGGGAAAGGGCATAAATACTTGACCATCGTGATGGATCTGGAATCCGGTAGAATTCTGCACGTGGGAGAAGGAAAAGGTGGTGAAGCTTTGAAATCTTTTTGGACAAAAGTGAAAATATCGAAAGCAAAAATCAAAGCCGTCAGCATCGATATGTCCCCGGCATACTTGAGTGCTGTTATTGAAAATCTTTCTGGTTCAGCAATTGTCTTTGACAGATTTCATGTTGTTAAATTGTTCAATGAGAAACTGTCGGATTTCAGGCGAAAGCTCTACAACCTTCTTGCCAATACCGGGCAACAAAAACTTCTGAAGGGAGTCCGGTGGCTTTTGTTAAAAAATCCCGAAAACCTCAGTGATGACAAGAAGGAGGCCCAACGGTTAGAAGAAGCATTGAAAATAAATCAGCCGCTATTGGTAGTCTACTACATGAAAGAGGAACTCAGGCAAATATGGAATCAAAAGAAAAAAGAAACAGCTGAAAAGATAGTCAGCAATTGGATCAATCTGGCCAATATTTCCAAAATTCCAATGTTGATGAAATTTGCCAAGACCTTGGCTGTGCACAGGCAAAGAATCCTTTCATACTATGATTACAGGATATCTACAGGTCCTTTAGAAGGGACAAATAACAAGATAAAAACCATGAAACGGAAAGCTTATGGATACAGGGATTCGGAGTTTTTCAGGTTGAAACTTTTGGACCTTCACAATAAAAGGTACGCATTAATCGGATGAACCGGATTTGATATATGGAGCGTGCTGTGAAAAACCTAATTAAATTATTTGCAATCCTGGTCATGGTGGTGGGATTTTCCGGCTGTTTCGGGGCCGGAGCAGAAAAGGGGGCGCTTTTGCCCATAAAATTCGGGGTGCTAAATTTATTTCCCGAACATCCCTATTATATCAAACAAAAGACCCTTGCGGTCAATCAAAAAGCCTTGGTGGTTGAAGATCTTGAACTCAAAGACCAGTTTACCGATATTGTGGTTGACTACCTTCTGGCAAAGGGGTACGCCGTTGAGGTTGTTGAGGATGCATCAGCCCTCAAGGCCGGTGAGGTGGACATGCTTTTGGAAATTGTGCCCAGGCAGGTACGTCAAACCCAGGGCATGTTTGGCTATGGATTTTCAGACAGAAAAATTCTTTTGGGACTGATCAGCCAGTTGCCCCGCTCCTATGTGTCCATGCATTTGTCATTGAGCCGGAAAAATAGCCGGCGGATACTTCATACCAGGCGTGAAGAGCGGTTTTCCCAGCTGGAAATTAATTTTATGCCTGAAACCTGGGATGAATTGTCAAAGGATGACAAGGAGAGCCTTGAAGCCAATTTGAGAAGCAATATGGCCAAGATACTCTATCTTCAGTTAAACCAGTTTAAAATTTAAAGGAAACATATGTCTGACAAAGAAAAAATTAATCTGGGACAGGAGAGGCCCAAGCTGATTGTGATGCCGTTTCAGCCGGTATCAGGCCAGGATATGAATGGGGTCGGCCTTGGTGTCCATTTTTTGCTTGGCAATTTGTTTTGCCTTCACCAGGGCCTTTTGGAGTGCTGGTTTGGCTGGCGGGTCAAAAAAATATTTCCCGGGTCCAAGGACTTGACAGACTATTGCCATGGCAATGGTCCGTTCAAAGATATTCGGGAATTGGGAAAAAGACAAAAGGTTAGGTTTTGGATGGAGGGAACCTATCTTTGTTCGAAACACACGGTGTTCATTGAGGTCCGCTTACACGATACCCGTGATAATATCTGTCTTGGATCAGAATTTAGCCTGGCTTTTGATGACGGGTTTTCAGAGTTTCGCCATGCCTTGTTTGACTGGCTTGACCATTGCGGAGTGGGATTTAAAGGACGCAGGATCGCCCTTTGGCCCGAGCATATCAGCGTGGCGGGGCTGGATTCTCTGGGTTCGGCCCTGAATGCCTTATATCTGAACTATGTGGGAGATCAGGACAGGCCCATTGATTTGACCTTTTTTGACAAGGCCCGTGCCCTTTGTCCCGAATCTTACCTGGTCCAGGACCTTGCCGGATGGGGTCTGTATAAAAACGGTTGCCATGACCAGGCCGAAGAAGCCTTTTTAAACGCTTTGGCATTGAATCCGGACGGGCTCGGGGCCTTGTCCGGAATGATGTGGTGCGCTGTGGAGGGAAAAGACCGGGCCAAGGCCCTGGAGTTTGCCTGTAAAAAGGGTAAATGCCGGGGGGATGACCCTGAAAAGGCAAAACAATTTGTGGATAAAAAATTTGCCTGACAAGGGGGGGGTGATTGTTTTTATTTTGTGCTCTGGTCTATCCAGTTCAGATAGGCCGTTAACCCCTTTTTAATGGGCACTTGTACGATTTGTGGCACCTCGTATTCGTGTTGTTCTCTGATAAAGGTTTCAAGTTCCGGGTAAAGTGTTGACCTGGTTTTAATGATCAGTCTGTACTCAGCATCTTTGTGGATTTTATTTTTCCAGGTATACAGACTTGTGACAGGATGGATCTGAACACAGGCGGCCAGTTTTTTTTCTATTACTGCCTGGGCCAGGCCGTCTGCACGGGGTTGGGTTGAACAGGTGACCAGCACCATGATATGGGTCATCATCCCTCCTTGGTGGGCTTTGTTTTTTTACCCCGCCTTAAAGGTTTTGGGGGTAAAATTCAAAGTTGCAAAATAATCTTCTATGGTTTCTTCTCGCCGGATCAGTTCAACACTCAAGTCCTGTTTGAGCATCAATTCCTTGGGTCTTAAGTGTCCGTTATAATTAAAGCCCATGGCATGGCCGTGGGCCCCTGTATCATGGATAACCAAGATGTCGCCCTCGCAGGTTTGGGGCAGGTCCCGCTGAACTGCAAATTTATCGTTATTTTCGCACAAGGCCCCCACAACATCCACTGTTTTAACCCGGGGGGCATTTTCTTTTCCATTGATGTGAATATGGTGATAGGCATCGTACATCCCCGGCCGCATCAGGGCGGACATGGAGGCGTCCACCCCCACATAGTCTCTGTAAATGTTTTTGTGGTTGATGACCGAGGTCACCAGGGCACCGTGGGGGCCTGTGATAAACCGGCCGCTTTCCATATAGAGTTTGGGCACCCAGTTGTTTTTGAGTTCAAAGGCCTTAAAAGAGCGGATAATGCCTTGGGACATAGACTGGATATCAAATTTCGGGGTATCCGGTGTATAGGGAATGCCCAGGTCGCCGCCGATATTGATAAATTCAAATTGGATCTTTGATCTGTCATGAATTGTTTGAATCAGGTCCAAAAGCATATCTGCCGTATCAACCATATACTGAAAGTTGAGTTCATTGGAGGCCAGCATGGTGTGAATTCCGAATCTTTTAACACCGGCTTGGCAGGCGTTTTAATAGGCATTGAAAATTTGGTCATGGCTGACCCCGTATTTGGATTCCACAGGATTGCCAATAATGGTGTTGCCGTTTCGTTTGGCACCCGGGTTGTACCTGAAGCATAGCATTTCCGGAATTTGAGGAAGCTTTGAAAGCAAAGATATGTCGTCCAGATTGATAATGCACCCGTCCTGGTCCAGGGCTGTTTTAAACTGATCCAGACTGGTATTTTTGGAGGTGAACATGATGTCGTTGCTTTTGCTGCCGACTTGACGGGCCAGGGAGATTTCAGGAATTGAGGAGCAGTCAAACCCAAAACCCCGGGATTTGAGAATGTCCATGACATGGGGATTGGGCAGGGCTTTGACGGCAAAAAATTCTTTAAACCCTTTAATGGGGGCAAATGCACGATTGAGTTGGTTACAGGTTTCGATCATACCGGTTTCATCGTAAATATGAAACGGGGTGCCAAAGGTTTTGACAATTTCTTCAAGTATGGGTGCCAGTCTGGTTTTAAAATCAATTGACATGGGCATGGTGTAAGATTCCTTATACGATTGGCAGCAGATCTGTTAAATCTGGTCTGGCAGTTTTATTTTAGCGCTCTCTTTAAAGGTGGAAAGGGCAATTGACGTTTTCGTGGCACAAATGGCCTCAATGGATGCGATTTGTTGTTGAATAACAGACTCAAGTTCCTTGTTCCCAGAGGTTTTGACCTTGGCCATGAGGGTGTCTCCTCCGGCCAGGTAATGAACTTCCTGGACCTGTTCTGTTGCGGTTAATTGTTCTCCGGTTGGCTGAATCAGTGCCGGCGAGTGGACCTTGATGTGAATAAAGGCGGTCATGTCGCAGTCAAACATTTCAGGGTTCAGCCTGACTTCGTAGCCTTGGATGATCCCGCGGGCTTCTAATTTTTTAATCCGTTCAAGGACAGCCGAAGGCGCCATACCGATGTTTCTGGACACTTCCACAGAAGCTGAACAGGCCAGGATCAATGCGGAAAATTTGGCCGATTCCCAATACCAGTACAAGGTCAGGTTTGAAGAAAACCTCACCCAGAGGATCCAGACCATGCTCGAACGGATCGTGGGCAAGGACAAGGCCATTGTCAGGGTTACCTCTGAAATGGATTTTTCTGAAAATAAGATGAACGAAGAAATTTATGATCCCTTTGAACGGGGCGGAGAGTTTATCCGCAGCCGTAAGAACAAAGCGGAAAAAATTGTCCAGATTACCGATGACATCGGTATTCCTTCCAGCGTGAATCTCATCACCGAAGACGAGCAGGCCGGGGAGCAGACCAACGAACGGGTTAACAAGAAAGATGATACGGTCAACTATGAAATCAGCCGGCGGAGCCGGCAGACCCAGAAACCCATGTCGACCCTGACACGGTTGTCAGTGGCTGCCGTGATTGACGGCAGTTACGAATTTCAGACCGATGAGACCGGAGAGACCAAACGGGTATATGTGCCCAGGCCTGCCCAGGAAATGCAGCAGTTTCAGAACATTGTGATCAAGGCCATGGGATACAGTGAGGACCGGAACGACCAGGTTTCCATGGAATGTTTTCCCTTTGCTTCCATTGGAGAGCTTGAAGGGGCTGAACCTGAAATTACCGGATGGAAAATGGTCCAGAAGGAATACGGCCGCCTCATTGCAAACCTCTTGCTGGTATTGGTGCTCTTCTTGTTTATTATCCGGCCCATCATCAAGACGGTCCGGGATATCAAGGTCACGGTCGAGCAGGAAGCCCTGCCGTCACCCGAAGAGCTTGCGCTTCTTGAAGAAGGGGACAAAGAGCCTGAGTTTGTTGACATGGATGCCAGCCAGCAGCGTGAATTCTTAGAAATGATGACCGAAGAGCAGAAAGAGGAATTCATCAAGAAGATGTCCGCCAGTGAGCGGGCAGCCTATCTGGCAAACATGTCTCCCAATGAAAAGGCCCGATATTATGCCAATAAAGACCTGTTTAAGACCATCAATATTATCAAGGGCTGGGTCAGTGAAACTGAAGAGGAAGCAGAGGAGTAAATCATGGTAGATGTATTGGATCCTAAAAATTTGACCGGGTGCCAGAAAGCCGCAATCTTCCTTATGACATTGGGAGAGGATTACGCCACCTCTGTGTTTGAAAAAATGAATGAACAGGAAATTTCTGAAATTGCCTTTGAAATGTCAAAAATAGACCATATTACTCCGGAAATGCTCAGAGCGGTTTCCCTGGATTTTGTGGAAAAATTTGAGGGTGATGCCAAAATGATCGTGGAAGGGGATGCCTTTATTAAAAGTGTGGTATCCAAGCCCCTTAAAGAAAAAGATGCCAAAGCGATTCTGGAGGACCTGGAAAAGAAAAAACAGGACAAACCCTTTATCTGGAGCCGGAATATCAATGTCGGTACCCTGGCAGGTTATGTGGAGGGAGATCACCCCCAGACCATTGCCATGATTCTGGCCCACATGCCGGCGGAAATTTCTTCAGAGATCATTATGAGCCTGCCTGACGAGCAAAAAGGGGATATTGCCCTGAGAATTGCACGCCTGGGGCAGATTTCCGAGGATGTGGTCCGGGATGTGGACAAAGCCTTGAAATACGAACTTTCAGGCGCTGTCGGCCCGGGCGGCAAAGCCGGGGGCCTGGAAGTGCTGGTGGATATTATCAACGGTGTGGATAAATCCACTGAAGACTCGGTCATGGAATATGTTGAAGAGGATGATGCGGAAATGGCCAATGAAATCCGGAACCTCATGTTTGTCTTTGAGGATCTGACCGGCATTGGTGATACCGCCATGAGAGAAATTCTCAAGAAGGTTGAAGGACAGCAGCTCACCTATGCATTGAAGACGGCCACAGAAGAGATGAAGGAAAAGATTTTTTCCAATCTTTCACAGCGGGCTGGTGAAATGCTCAAGGATGATTTGGAAGCCATGGGGCCTGTTCGTTTGGCAGAAGTTGAAGAGTCTCAGCAGGCAGTGGTCAGAGCGGCCAAAGAGCTTGAGGCTGACGGCACCATAACGCTTGGGAAAGGAAAGGATGATGTCCTTGTCTGATATTGATAAGCCCAATCCTGATGATCCTCAGGACACTGAAGACTTTAAACCCATTGATCTGGGGTCTCTTGAGAGTTTTGAGCAGGAGCTTTCCCAGAAGACAGAGGATCAGGAACCTGATTTTAACCGGTTTAAAATGTTGTTTGACCCTTCTGAACTGGAAGAGGAGGATGTCTTTTTTGAGGCCCTTTATTCCTTTAGCAAAGAGATCACCCAAGAGGATGTTTTTGAACCTTTGATCGAGGGAACCGGTGGAGAGCAGGATCTGCCTGAATCCAAAGGGCTCGAAGAACAGGATACCCCTGCTGAAGAGGAGGTGCCCCAGGCCTCTGCTGAAGAGCTGGGATTTGAGCAGGGGTTTGCCAAGGGCCTGATTCAGGGCCGGGCCTCAGGCGAGGCCGAAGGTAAAAAAGAGGGGTATGAAAAAGGATTTGCCAAAGGGGAGGCTGAAGGTGTCCAAAAAGGTGAGGCTGACGGGTTTGCCCGGGGGGAAGCCCAGGGGATTGAAGCAGGAGAAGCGATAGGAAGACAAAAGGCTCAAGCCGAGGTCGCAGGCCAGATGGCTGAAATTTTGGATCCTTTTAAAAAGTCACTTGAAACGGCGGATCAATTGCTGGATAAGCTGTTGAAGCGGTATGAGGGGCAGATTGTTGAGCTGGTTTATAAGATTGCCCAAAAAGCGGTGCTGGCCAAACTCGAACTGGATGAACAGGTGGTTAAGCATACGATTATGGATGCCTTAAAATCCCTTGTGGCACCTGAACAGATTTCTTTGAGCGTTTCAACGGATGATTATGAATATGTTCAGATGGTTAAAGACGAATTTTTTGAATCTGTGCGAACCTTAAAACATGTATCGGTTTCATCGGATTCCATGATTCCCAGAGGCGGCTGCCGTATAGAGAGCGCTGCTGCCACCATATCCACAGATCCTGAATCCAAGCTTAAGGCCTTATATGACGCCATTGTAGAGGCGGGCCGTTCATGAAAAAAGATCGTTTGGACAGCCTTGATTTCACCCCGTATCTAAGGGCGGTGGACGGTGCCAGAACGGTGATGCCCGAAGGCCGGGTTTCCCAGGTCATCGGCCTGATTGCAGAAGGGGACAGTTTAGGTCTTGGTGTCGGGGGGATCTGCAGCATTATCAATGACCTGGGGTTGGCAGTCAAGGCGGAGGTGGTTGGGTTTAAAGGGGAAAAGGCCTTGTTCATGCCCTTTGGCGCTATCCGGGGAATCAGTCTGGGAAGCCGGATTATTCCGGTGGCATCTTCGCCCATGGTCGGCGTCTCCGATGAGATGCTCGGCCGGGTGGTGGACGGGATGGGGGACCCCATTGACGGAAAAGGACCCATTGGTTCAACCTGTTCCTATTATCTTTACGGTAAACCCCTAGGACCTTTGGAACGAAAATCCATTAAAGAACCCTTGGATGTGGGCATTGGCGCCATTAATTCAATGATTACCCTGGGCCGGGGCTAGTGGGTGGCCATCATGGCCGGGTCTGGTGTGGGAAAAAGTGTGCTCATGGGGATGATGACCAAACATACCAATGCGGATGTGGTGGTTATCGGGTTGATCGGCGAACGTGGCCGGGAGGTTAAGGATTTTGTGGAAGATATCCTGGGAAAAGAGGGGCTTAAACGGGCCGTTGTCGTGGCCGCGACTTCAGATTCTCCTCCCCTGACAAGGATGCGCGGCGCTTATCTTGCCACCACCATTGCCGAATATTTCAGGGACCAGGGAAAAAATGTTCTGCTCATGGTGGATTCCATTACCCGGTTTGCCATGTCAGTAAGGGATGTGGGTCTGGCCGCCGGAGAACCGCCCACCACAAGGGGGTATACCCCTTCTTTTTTTGTGCAGATCCCTGTTCTGCTTGAACGGGCAGGCGCACTTGAATCCGGGGGATCCATCACTGGAATCTATACGGTATTGGTTGAGGGCGATGATTTGAATGACCCTGTGGGAGACACGGTCCGCTCCATTGTGGACGGACATATTGTATTGTCCAGAGATCTTGCCAACCAGGGCCATTACCCGGCCATTGACGTCATGGCCAGTGTATCAAGGGTGATGCGGGATGTGAGTGAATCCGATCATATGGCGGTGAGGGAAAAGGCGATAAACATCATGGCTGCCTATAAAAATGTGGAAGATATGATCACCATCGGTGCCTATGTGGACGGGTCTGATCCAAATGTGGATCAGGCAAAGCGGCTGATGCCGAGGATTAATCAGTTTTTGAGGCAGAACATAGAGGTCAGAATGGATCATCCCGCCAGTGTGGCAGGACTTAAATCTGCAGTAGAGATCACGGGTAGATAATTAGGGGCCCATGAAACGCTTTGAATTTAAACTTGAATCCCTGCTCAAATATAAACGCCATCTTGAACAAATGGCCCGCCAGGAAATGGCCAAGGCCGTGTCCCAGATGAATGAATGCACACACCAGATTCAGACCTTGAAAGAAAATCGTGAAACCTCTGCTTTAAGGCTGGATCATCTTGTGGAAAAAGGGGTGAATTCCAGAGAGTTTAATCTCCACCACGGGTTTTTGTCCGTGCTGGACCGGATGATCATAGAAGAGCAGGACCGGAAAATTAGACTGGAAAAGATGATGGAAGAAAAACGATCCCTGTTGAAAAAAAGAACCATTGACAAAAAAGCCATGGAGCGGTTAAGGGAAAGACGGGCCGATGAATACACCCGCGAGATAATCCGTCAGGAACAAAAGGAACTGGATGAAATCGCATCATTGAAAAAGGCCAGGGAGATTATAAATGTACAGATTTAGATATATTATTTTTTGTCTTGGACTTGTTTTTCTCATTACCGGGGTTCAGGTTGTGGATTTATCCCATGTTCAATTGTCCATGGCCTTTGCTGCAGACGATGATAAAAAACAAGCGCCCCCGGAAGAAGGGGAGGCAACCGCTGAGCCCTGTCCTGAATGTCCTGAATGCCCTGAATGCCCTGATCCGGCCAAGGTTGTTTTAAGGGGGCTTGAAGAGAAAAAACAGGCCATTGCCTCGGCCAAAGAGAGCCTTGACCAGGAGAAAAAAGAGCTTGCAACCTATGAGGCCCAGATTGATGAGAAACTGGCGGCTCTCACTGCCCTTAAAAAACAGATCAACAATGATTTGGCAAACCTGGAAGAAAAAAAGACCCGGCTATAGTTGGAAAAAGATGCAGCCTTTGAGGCTAAAATGGCCCGTCTGGTAAAAATGTACGCAGGCATGAAACCCAAGGCTGCTGCTCTGATTGTCGATAAAATGGAACTTGAAGTGGCCCAGGAAATATTTTTAAGGATGCGGGAAGCATCTGCATCACAGATCCTTTCATTTGTAGATTCAGCAAAAGCTGCTAAAATAAGTGAAAGACTTGCCTTTAAGAAAAAATAGTCCCCTTTTTGCCCATAGGATGCCCATGCAAAGATCATATGAATGGCTTTTTTCTTGGATTTATCCTGCCGACACCTCAACCCTTTACCCTCTATTGAAATCATTTGTCCTTAAACCATTCAGCCGTTGATTTAATCCAGCCAATAAAGCGGGTTTGAAATATATTGGGGATCATTTTTCCAAAGATCCAGCCAAAGGTATCCTATTCCATATTTATAGCGGTTCTCATAAATACATTCCGTTTGAACTATACGGAAGGGTATAATTTTATGGGTGCTTTTGAACCAGATCGGAAAATTAATTTGAGCCCCCCATAAACATCCATATCTTCTTTGGTTTTTCGAAAGTTTTAATCGCCGTGCTGTTTCTGCCAACGACTGGGAAGGTCGTTATCATCATGCCGATTCAAAATTAGGCCGACTCAAAATCTATTGGCCTGAGCCCTGGGTAATATTTTCCCTGAAAGGTCCAGACACGGGGAAATATATTCCAAATCCGGGGGATTCAAAAAGTATTCAAAAACAAACTATCTTGTAAGCTTTTGAAAATACAGGTCAAATTTCTTTGAACCGATACTGGCATGATGGTTGCTTTTATTTGGATCCATAGGAATTTATATATAGGTGGTTTATGAATATGCACTTGGTTGACATGACAAATACAATGCCGAATATGGTCCGGGCCGGTGAGGCAAAAGCCTCTGTTTTGGGTATAGACAGACTGCCGGCAGCCGGGGCCGGGTTCGACTCCGTGCTCAAACAGGTTGCCCAAAAAGGTGAACGCAACAAGATCTCTGATCCAGAGGCGTCAACCGATAACGGCGTAATTGCGGACAAAAGCGGACAGGTTTTTTTGTCTGACCTGGAGACCCTGCTTTTGAAAATGTCGGGCGGTGATTTGACTAAGCTTACCATTGACCCCCAGGGCCTGGATGCGCTTAACGAGCTGTTAATCAAAGCGGGATTTGATCCTGATGAAGTGGCTGATCTTATTGCCGGGTTAAAAGAAAAGGCAGGAACAAAAGAGATTTCCTTTGACCAGGTCATGGCCGGTCTTTCTGACCTGGAAATTTTGCCTGAGGAGAATGCAGAGCCAGAAGATGTTTTTTTGGAGACCTCCGCACTTCCTTTTATCATCAGCCTGTTAGATGAGTTAGGTCTTTCAAAGGATGCTGTTCAAAAAATGATTGAAGCGGCAGACAAAGGACCCCAGGGGATCAGCCTTAATATCCTTGCCAACGAGTTAAAAGAGATTCAAACCCAATATGCCCAGGCCGGATCTGTTATTGAAATAAAAGATCCATCATCCATCCTCGACAAGATGCTCGGCCTGTCAAACACGGTTGCCATGGAGAGTAACACAGAAGGGAAAATCAGTTTAAAAGACCTGCTTGGGGTGTTTGATGACTATATTAAACAAAAGCAGGGGACGGATCAGCCAGGAAATTCAGGGACTCAAGCGTTTGCAAAAGAGTCAACCACTGCCATGATTGACAAATTGTTTCAGTCGGTTGCCCTGGCCTCTGATAAAACCAGTGTGCCTGAGTTTTCGTTTCAGCAGGTCAAGGACCAGTTTAAAAATGATCTCATGATCCCGGACAAGGGGAAAAATGCAAAGACCGGGCTTTCTTCTCAAGCTTCGACCAGTTCCGAACCTGGGGTGTCCTCTCTTTTAAAGGAGATGGAGGCGGCATTCTCAAAACATGGGAACGGTGATGCCGCAGAAGAGAAAAAGGGCAGGTCCGAGAATCATTTTGCGCCAAAGACGAAAACAAAAACAGCCCAGGCAAGTGATTTTTCCTCCAATCTCGTATCTGCGGGAAAAAATGAGGTTGACGCCAGCACGGTAAGGGCAAAAGCCCCGGAACGTGCCTTGCCCTCTTATGTGACCCACCAGGTAAACAAGAGTATTGTCAGGGCGGTGAACCAGGGGGAGACCAGCCTTACGCTTCAGCTCAAACCGGCACACCTCGGACGGCTGAGCCTGACCATCGATAATGTGAACAATAGTATCAAGGTCAGCATTATCACTGAAAATCATGCGGCAAAAGAGATGCTGACGTCTAATCTCAATGAACTAAAGACCGCATTGACCAGTGCCGGTATCAGCCTGGACAGTTTTGATGTGAATATGAGTTCAGATTTTAAGCAGTCCATGGCCGATACCGGAACTCAGGCAGGCAATTCTAACAAGAAAAATTCAGGCAGGGGAAAACAGGGAATTGACGGGAAAAATTTGGAAATGGGAGATGATCCGGTTCTCACAGATGCCGGGACACTTCTGGACGGGTCATACCATTTTGTTGCCTAAAGGAGAGAGATAATGACGGTTTCAGCATCTGGAAATTCAGCCCTTGACGGCCTTGTCAGCGGTTATAAGTCCACAGAAACTAAAAAAGATGAAAAAAGTGATGCCCTGGGAAGGGATGCCTTTTTAACCATGCTGGTCGCACAACTCCAGAATCAGGATCCCCTCAACCCCATGGAAGGCTCTGAATTTTCCGCTCAATTGGCACAGTTCTCCCAGCTGGAACAGCTCATGACCCTCAATGAAAGCATGGAGAGTCTGGCAACTTCCTTTTCCAATGATTCTGAAAAAGATCTCATGGGATATATGGGCAAACAGGTGACCGGTGAGGTGGATTCCATGCAGGTCAAAGAAGGGCAGGTCTCGGGTGGATTCTTCAACCTTTCCCGGAATACCGAGATCATTGTCCAAATCACCGATGCCGACGGAAATACCATCAAGAATCTGCCCCTGGGCACAAAGGGCAGCGGATCTCATTTGATTTCCTGGGACGGAACAGACAACAGCGGCAAGGCAGTGGAAGACGGAACCTATACCTACACGGTTCTGGGCAATACCGGCTCAGGGTTTGCCCAGGTGCCCAACAAGGTCACCGGCACGGTGGAAGGCATTGCCTACTCCAATGATAAGGCCTATCTCGTGGTCCAGGGCATTCTGCTTGATCCTGACTCCTTAAGTTCAGTGAACACGATTGAGGATGATAATACCCCTGTGGATTCCGCCATGAGTTACCTTGGCAAAACCATCACCTCGAACCAGCCCATTATTGAAGTGGATGAAGGGGTGGTTCAGGGTGCAGACCTTGGGTTTAAACTTGAAAGCTAGGAAGCGTCAACCATTAAAATTTACGATGTCTTTGACAATCTGGTCAGAACCATCCAGGTGGACAAGGAAGATACCTCAGGCGGAGAGAATACCGTGAGCTGGAATGGTGTCGGAGATGACGGTCACGGGGTGTCAGACGGGTTGTACTACTATACGGTAACCAGTGAATCCGGAACCGCCAAAACTCTTGTGACTGAAGAGGTCTCAGGTATTAAAAAAGCCAACGGGACCCAGTTTCTGGTTCTCCAGGACAGCGGGCGGCTGGTTGCTCTATTTTCCATAACCGCCGTGAACAACTAAACAGCCAAGTACATGAAAGCCATATAAGCACAGGAGAGGGATTATGTCTTTATCAAGTTCATTATTTACAGGGACCAGCGGCCTTAAAAACATGGGAAATGCCCTTCAGGTAACGGGTATTTTTTTGTTCAACAAGGACGGCCAACTGGTAAATCCTGAAGGGTATGTGGTTCAGGGGTGGGAACTGGATTCCGAGACTGGGGATGATATCGGCGCCATCAATGATATTGTTCTCCAGGCCTTTACCAATCCGCCCAAGAAAAGCACCCAGATCACGGCTGTTACCAATCTGGATGTAGATGCCGCCAGTAAATCCGTGGTATTGTCCAACAATTGGGACTCCAGTGAAGATACCTATATGAAATCCACCAATTATGAATACCAGACCGTGCTCAAGGTGTATGATGCTTTAGGGAGTACCCATGATGTCTCTGTGTTTTACGATAAAAAATCCGGCACTGAATGGGAGTACATCATCACCTGCAACCCGGAAGAAGACAAACGGAACATGGTTCAGGGCACGGACGCCCAGGGGTTGCTGGCCCGCGGAACCATTACCTTTTCCCAGAGCAGCGGTGATATCCTGGATTTGACCATGAGTGAGTTTACCGGCCGTCTGGGTAATTTTCAGGCCAATGGGGTGAACACCAACGATGCCATCCACTATGAGATCTTAAATTCAGAGGAACTGGCCCAGGACGGGTACGGGTTTGCCTTTGAGTTTAACGGGTCTGCCTGGAATTTTGTGGACGCCAACAACAACGGGATCATTGAAAATTCGGAAAAACCGGCCAATTATCCCAATGCCACCATTGTTTATTCGGATAACCAGGAAGTCCATCTGGTGCTCAACCAGCAGAGCCCCACCCAGACAGATCCCGATCTGAAAATTAAATTTGACCAGCCGGCCGTGGCAACCGATTCCTTTGGGTTTGACATCAATGATCCTAACAATATCCATGTCCAGGGCATTGAAGGCACAAGGTATTTCGGGGATACGGCCAATGACAACACCACCCTGGAGATCAATGACCCCAGTGTGATGACCCATGATTCAAAGGGACTGGGTATTGTCTGGAACCCCAATGTGGGCAGTACCGGAAAGTGGTATTGGAGTAATCCCGATCTTGCCAATTCCGCCGGCACCTTGGTTTCCGGGGTGGCCATGACAAACAGCACCGGCGGTACTTTAGCCACAACTGCCGCCACCATGGTGGTCAACAATGCCGAAGACATGGGCATGGTGGCCCAGAATATTAAAATGCGCTATGACGGCACTCAATGGGACTGGAATGACGGGGTTAAAATTGAGGATTTTACCAGTACCTATACCTTTGTGCCCACCAACGATCCTGTGATTTCCGTTCAGAGCGCAGGATCAGAAGGTTCCATTGCCACCGATACTGCCGGTGCCACCCCCACCCTCCACTGGATCGGCACCCAATGGTCCCTGAGTTCGGCAGGGCCGCTGCCGAACTCTGCGGCTGTGGGAAATGCCACCATTGCCATTGATACGGCAGCCTCATCCAGCACCAATGTGGTATTTGATATCTGGTACAATGATTCAGCAGGGGAATCGACCATTGAGTATACCTTTGGCGCTGCCATGACCACTGCTGACGGTCAGTCCATTGCCTTTATGATGGATCCGACCCCGCCCCAGGAATATGCTGCCGCAGCCATTACCTATTCCACCTCAGGGGCCCAGACATTTGACATTGATTTTGACGGGGACAGCACCCTGGATCTTAGGGTCACACCGACGGCCGGCGGTGCAGTGGCTGCAGGGGCATCTCTCTTGTTTTCCGTGGATCCGGATGTGCCGCCTGTGGAGTATGCCAATGCCACCCTGAAAGGGGATCAGGAAGAGGTGGTCATTGACCTGGACGGATCGGGCAATGATTCTGACAATGATGATATCCGGTTTACCTTTGATGATCCCTTGAAGTTCGGTGCTTCTGCCCATCCCTACAATAACAGGAGTGAAATTGATTTTGATATTGTGGGATCCACGGCATGGACGGAAATTGATAAAAACGATATAGAGACCAGCGGTTTTTTCAGCTTTAATACCGATTTTATAGGCGGTGATTTCGGCGCCACAGAGACTGATATTGAGTTGAACCTGGGCTCAGTCTATCAAAATTCCGCCTTTGTCAACGGGTCCTTGTCCACCACCCAGTTTTCCAAATCCTCATCCACGGCATTCCAGGATGCAAACGGATACTCCGCAGGAGATCTTCAGGGCGTGGATGTTTCTTCGGACGGGGTAATGACAGGAATTTACTCCAATGGTCAGCTGATTCGCCTTTTCCGTGTGGGTTTGGCCAAATTTCTCAACAATTACGGTCTTTCCAATGAAGGGGGAAATCTGTTCAGGGAAACCCGTGCCTCAGGTACGGCCATTACCAATAAGCCCGGTGAAAACGGACTTGGCACCATTGCTCCCAATTCTTTGGAAATGTCCAATGTGGATATTTCAGAAGAGTTTGTGGCCTTGATTACCAATCAGCGCGGGTTCCAGGCAAATTCCAAAACCGTGACCACCGTGGATGATATGATGCAGACCGTGATTCAGATGAAACGATAGGCCAGGGCTGTCTCTGGGATGAGTTTTCAGGGCAGCAGATCGTTTTTCGTCAAAAATTTGACAGGTGGGTTTTGTTTTTGACGTGTTTTTCAAACACCCCGAGGGGACAGGTTCTTTTATCTGTCCCCTCGGGGTGTTCATGGGATAAAAATCTTTTTGCAAATCCCGCGGGCCGGGCTTATAATTGATCAAACTTTTATTCTCCCTTTTTTTTTATTGAAATAGAGAAGGCCTGGCATAAGGATTGCTGTTGTATAGGGTGCTTAAACAAGACGACATATGTAAATCACCAGGAGGCATTGTGGCTGACGACCTGTTGGAAGACCCCAACCAAGACAATATGGATGAAGACCTTAAACAGACGGAGGATTCGTCTGAAAAGATTCCAAGACGATTTGCTTTTCTTGCCAAGGTCTGGGCCGGCAAAAAGAAATTGATCATCATGGTACTGGCCGCGGTTATCCTCTTGCTGGTGATAGCAGGGGCGCTGCTTTTCTTTTTTTCGGGTTCAGATGAAACCGATGCACAAAAAACGGATCCGGCCAAGGTTTCCCAGGAGGGTCTCACGCCGGAACAGGCTGAGATTGTCTTTGAAGATATTGTGGTTTTGGAACCCTTTGAGCGGATTTCCTTGAGCAAGGGATCCTCCATGGGAATGATCAGTCTCAATGTATCGTTGGAGCTGACGGATCACAGGTATAGAAAGCAGGTGTACACGATGCAGGACAGGCTTCGTAAAATTGTGGAGGCCCAGGTAAGGGAGATGGACTGGCTTGAATTGAGAAATTCGCAAGGGAAGATCAAACTTAAATATGCGCTTCTCAAACGGATGAATGCCATGTTTCCCAAGGTGACAATCAGAAATATTTATTTTACCAACTTTCTAATGCAGTGATGGTGTCATGAGTGAAATTCTATCCCAGGATGAGGTTGACAGTCTATTAGACGGTCTGGATTCAGGTGAGGTTGAAACTGAGGCGGAGGTGCCCCAGGCTGAACCGGCTGAAGGGATCATTGCCTATGATTTTACCAGCCAGGACAAGGTGGTCAGGGCCAGGATGCTCACCTTTGACGTTATTAATGAACGCCTTTCCAGGGAAGTCCGGGCCACCTTATCTTCCCTTTTGCAGACCAATGTCGATTTCAGCGCCAATCCCTTTGACACCCTGAAATTTTCCGAGTTTGTCAGGAGCCTTCCCGTACCCACAAGTCTCCATGTGTTCAGGATGGAGCCTTTAAGGGGGCACGGGCTTGTGGTGCTTGAAAGCCAGCTGGTCTATAATCTCATTGATACCTTTTTCGGAGGGGAGGCCTTGGGCAAGGCCCGGGTGGAAGGGCGTGAGTTTACCACCATAGAAGAGGTGATGATCAAAAAGGCGGTCATTGCGATTTTAAAAAATATTGAAGCCTCCTGGGTGCCCATTGAACCGGTACGAGCCTCTTTGATACGCTCTGAAATGAATCCCCAGTTTACGGCCATTGTTCTGCCCACGGACCTGGTCATTGTGACCCGGTTTGAAATCGAGCTGGAGCAGGCCGCGGGAAATCTTGTGGTCTGTTATCCCTATTCCATGATTGAACCCATGAGAAATAAACTGTCTTCAGGGGTTCAGGCGGAAATAGAAGAGATTGATTTAAACTGGCGGCGGATGATTGAAGAGGTGATTTTAAAGTCTGAGATCAACCTGAGAATCCAATTGGGAAAAACAGAGATCACCGGTGAAAAACTGTTGTACATGCAGCCTGGGGATGTGATTCAGCTGGACAATGACGCTGCTGATCCCCTGTCCTGTTTTGTTGACGGGTTTGAGAAATTGACCGGGTATATCGGGGTGCAAAGGGGATTTCAGGCCTTTAAGATCAATGAAAAAATTATAACAGATTGTGAGAATTAATCATGGTTGATGAAAATGGCATTACAGAGGAAGAATCCGAGGAAAGCACGGAGAAAACAGAGGAACAGCAGGCAAGAGAGCTGGATTTTATTCTGGACATTCCCCTGGAGCTTTCAGTTGAACTTGGAAAGACCAAAATGCTGGTCAATGATCTGCTTCAATTGGGCCAGGGGTCCATTATCGAGCTGAACAAACTGGCCGGCGAACCCCTGGAGGTGTATATCAACAGAAAGCTCATTGCCAGGGGAGAAGTGGTGGTGGTCAACGAAAAGTTCGGTGTGCGCCTCACCGACGTTATCACCCCCATTGACCGTGTAAAATCTTTGGCAGCGGAAGAACAATGAATACAGATACCGATATTTGGTTTGCCTTTGCCCGGACCTTTGGCATGCTCTTTGTGGTATTGGGCTTTTTTCTGCTGGCCTTTTACCTGTTCCGGCGGTTTTCGGGCCTGGGAGGTGCAAAGGGGTCAAAACAGCTGATCCAGGTCCTTTCGGTTCATCATATTGCCCCCAAGGAAAAGCTGGTGCTTGTCTCTGTGGCCGGTGAAGTCATGCTCATCGGCGTGACCCCGTCCAATATTTCCAGACTGGGATCCTGTGACCTTGATCTTGATCAGGTCTCTGCCCTGGAAAATACCGGGTCCAAATTTTCAGATTTTTTAGGGCGGATCCTGAAGCCGAACCTTAAGACTCAAGAGAGTTCCGGTACAGACAGGAGCCGTGACAATGGATAAAAACCGATTTTTTATCCGGTTGGGCTTGGTTTTGGGCATGATACTGCTCATGGCAGACCTGTCCTGGGCCGTCACCTTTCCCATCCCTTCTTTGGAGTTGAATGTGACCCAGGCCACTGAACCTGAAGAAGTGGCAGTGGTTCTTGAAATCATTGCTCTGCTTACGGTTCTTTCCCTGGCCCCTGCCATTCTCATCCTCATGACCCCGTTTACCCGGCTGGTGGTGGTGTTTCATTTTCTTCGCCAGGCCATCGGCACCCAGTCAAGTCCCCCCAACCAGGTGCTTATCGGGCTGGCCTTGTTCATGACTTTTTTTATTATCAAGCCTGTGGCCCTGGAAATTTATAACACGGCTTTGAACCCCTATCTTGAACGGGAAATGGCCTATGATGTGGCATTTGAAGAGGCCCAGAAACCCATTCGAAAATTTTTGCTCATCAATACCAGAGAGGCGGATATTGCCCTGTTTGTCAAAGAGGCTGAGATTAAAAAGCCCCAGACCCGTGAGGATTTGTCCCTGCTGGTGCTGATCCCTGCCTATGTGATTTCCGAACTTAAAACAGCGTTTATTGTGGGGTTTATTCTTTATATTCCCTTTTTAGTCATTGACATGGTTGTGGCATCCGTTCTTCTGGCCATGGGTATGATGATGCTGCCGCCGGTAATGATATCCCTGCCGTTTAAACTCATGCTTTTTGTACTGGTGGACGGCTGGCATATGATTTCAGGCTCTTTGTTAAAAAGTTTCGGAGTATAAGCCATGACCCCTGAATTTGTCATTGCCTTTGCCAAAGACGCCATTCTTTTGACCATCTACCTTTCCATGCCCATGCTGGGCTTAGGCATGATTGCAGGCCTTGCCGTAAGTGTATTCCAGGCGGTGACCCAGATCCAGGAAATGACATTGACCTTTGTTCCCAAAATAATTGCCGTGTTTTTAGGCCTTCTTTTTGCTGCACCCTGGATGCTGGAAAAAATGACGGCCTTTACCGCAAATATTCTTGAGAATATTCCCATGTATATCCGCTAAACAATGACAATCCATGGAGATACTCGATATTATCGAACCTGAACGGTTTAGAATATTTATGCTGGTATTGATGCGGATTTCAGTCTTTTTATTCATGTTTCCTTTGTTTTCTTCCAATGTGTTTCCAAACCCTCTTAAACTCGGTCTTGCCCTGGTCCTTTCTTTGCTATTTTATGCAGTAGTGCCGGTGGATCTGGAACGCTTTCCCATGGATATCATTTCTACCGGGCTTTTAATTGCAGCAGAATTTGCCATTGGCATGACATTGGCTCTTTGCTTGAGGGCTTTTTTCGGGGCGGTTCAGCTGGCAGGCCAGGTGATTGGATTCCAGATCGGTTTTGCCATGATCAACGTGCTGGACCCCCAGACCGGGGCCAATGTTTCGATCATGGACCAGATCGGGTATTGGGTCTGTGTGGTTGTCTTTATGGTATTAAACGGCCATCATATTGTGATCATGTCTATGATTGACAGCTTTGAACTGGTTCACATGGGGTTTTTCATGCTTCACCCCGCCCTTTTGGAAAAAGTTCTTGAAGTGGGGGGCAATCTTTTTTTGTTGTCCATTAAAATAGGGGCGCCGGTGATTGCCGCACTCACCTTTGTGAATGTGGGGTTTGGCCTGATTTCCAAGTTTTCTCCCCAGATGAATGTGATGATCGTTGCCTTTCCTGTGAAAATTGTGGTGGGATTGCTTTTTTTCGGGGTGACCCTTGAAATTATCGGCCTGATGACCCGGGAGTATCTGGAACCCTTTAGAAAACTGATGCTGTATTTGTTATTTTATATGGGCGGAGGATAAATCATGGCTGAAGATCCCGAGAGCGGCGGAGAGAAAACTGAAGACGCGTCGTCGAGAAAGCTCAGTAAGGCAAGAGAAGAGGGCCAGGTTGCAAAAAGTATGGAAATCCCTTCTGTCTTTGTACTGCTGGGCGGTGTTTTGGCCCTGTACTGGTCTGCTTTTTTTATGTACGAAGAAGTGGGCAAGGTGTTTAATTTTAATTTAAGGTTTGAACGGATCCCTGAATTAAATCCTTTGGACGTTGTCCGGCTCATGGTCTATCATTCCCAGAAAATTTTTCTCATGTGTCTGCCCGTGTTCGGCGCCGTGTATATAACCGCCCTGCTTTCCAACTTTGCCCAGGTGGGATTCGAGATCTCATGGAAGGCCTTGAAACCCAAGTTTTCAAGGCTGAATCCCATCAACGGATTTAAGAATAAGTTTTCTTCCAGAGCTGTGGTGGAATTTGTAAAGACCCTGGTCAAGGTCGGGGTGGTCAGTCTTGTCTGCTATTGGGTTACCATGGGTGAGATCTCGGACATTGTAAGGCTGTATGACCACAGCACAGGCAGTATTCTTTTGTTTCTTCTGGTGGAGTCCTGCTGGATTTTTATCAAGGTCTGTCTGATCATGATTGTGCTGGCCCTTCTGGATTATGCCTATCAGAAATGGAAGTTTGGTTCATCCGATTAATGCGTACCTTTTATTGTGAAGGTCCAAAAGTTTCAACCTGAAAAACTCCGAATCCCTGTATCCATAAGCTTTCCGTTTCATGGTTTTTATCTTGTTATTTGTCCCTTCTAAAGGACCTGTAGATATCCTGTAATCATAGTATGAAAGGATTCTTTGCCTGTGCACAGCCAAGGTCTTGGCAAATTTCATCAACATTGGAATTTTGGAAATATTGGCCA